>JANWIY010000107.1 GCA_025449645.1 Chitinophagaceae bacterium
GGTTATGTTTCATTAATCCGAAAATGGTATTTTCCCAGAGCTCTTCGCAATCACCCAGATTGATAAAAAAAAATTTCTCCCGGTCATAGTAGTCAAGCGCTTCAAGGTAGCAGGGCTCACAGACAGCAAAATCATCCGAGCCATCCCTGGTACCCCGGTGCTGATCACTCAGGATAATCACATTGCCGTTATCTGCGGCAATGCTGAAATGGCAGACCTTGCCGCTTCTCGCTTGCGTCGCCTCCAGATATAGGGAGGACAGCGCCTCCAAGACAGCCATTTTATCGGGATCCGAAGAGACCCTGTTTGCGATCCATGTAACTGGTTTTTTCAACAAGAATCGCAACACTTTCCGAATCAGGCGGGAAACGGGAGATTCGCTCATACCGGAATTTTAGCTATCGAGAAATAACCCGGCTTTCGCCGTTTTCGAAACCAACTACCAATCTCCTTGCTATGTTTATGAAAAGTCCGTTGTCCACAACGCCCGTAATGGCATTGATTCGGCCATGTGTGGCCTCCGGATCTTCAATTTCTCCAAATGCACAATCCACAATATAATTGCCATTATCCGTAAGATAAGGTCCTGATTCCTTCATGCGCCGGGTTGGGCTGCAGCCTAGTAATCTCAGTTTTTCCAAAGTTCTTTCCCATCCGAAAAGCACCACTTCCACCGGCAAAGGAAATTTCCCCAGCGTTTTTACCATCTTAGAATCATCGGCTACAATAATTAACTGGTTGCTGTTGGTCGCCACGATCTTTTCGCGCAGAAGAGCACCGCCCCCGCCCTTGATAAGACTCAACTTTTCATCCGCTTCATCCGCACCATCGATCGTAACATCAATCGTTCCGATGTCTGCAAAACTGTAAATGGGAATTCCCAGCGAACGGCCATGCTCTTCAGACCGGACCGAGGTGGCAATTGCCCTGATCCTCCATTTTCGTTTTTTCATTTCTTCCGCAATTTTTTCTATGGCCCAATATGCCGTTGAACCGGTGCCTAATCCGATGGTCATCCCATCATCCAGAAATGAAACTGCTTTTTCAGCTGCAACTTGTTTTGCATTCATACGCTGAGCATTGATTCATGATTTTTTGTAATTATCACAGGCCGAAAATTCTCCGGCTATTATTTGCTCTCTTCAGGCTGAGGTTTTTCGCGGATCAGCACCAGATCGGTCGCATCCACCGTAATCGGAATCAATCCAACCTGCACGACAGCTTTTTTCCCACGGATTTCACGCACCACCCCTATCTGGCGGTTTTTTTTCATCTTCACTTTATTACCAGGCTGAATAATGCCTTCTATTTCCAGGTATTTAGCATCAAATTTCTTTTTGATTTTTTCACTTACCGGCCTTTCTTTCTGGTGAAATAAAAGCGCCTGCATCTGTTTGATCAACTCCTGCTTATTTTCAATCTTCCGCCAGTCGAATATAATCTGTTTCAGCTTTCTTTCCATCTCTTTCAGGTAGGCGATGCGTTCTGCCGAAATTTTGTTTTGTTCTTTCAACAATTCCAGCTGCTGATGGTGTTTTTCCCTATGCAGGGTCTTTTGCATTTCCGATTTCAACTGCTCATTTTCTCTTATCAGCTTTTGCAATTCCTTATCCTTCTGCTCTATCTGTCTCAGATCCTGTTCCGTGCGGTTGAGCAGTTTATCCAGCCGGAAATGGTCCTCGTCCACAAGAGCCCTCGCCTGCCGGATAAGGTCAGGATGGAGACCTATCCGCTCGGCAATGGAGAAAGTATATGAGCTGCCTGGTTTACCCGGGATCAGCTTGTATAGCGGTTGCAGGCTTTCTTCGTCGAAAGCCATGGCCCCGTTCATAATACCCGGAGTTTTATTGGCCATCACTTTGAGGTTTAAGTAATGGGTGGTAACGATACCATAAGCATGCTTCTTAACCAGTTCCTGCAGGATGACTTCGGCGAAAGCACCTCCCAGGTTCGGATCACTGCCGCTCCCCAGCTCATCAATAAAAAAAAGCGTGCGGCCATTGGATTGCTCCATGAAATATTTCATGTTCATCAGATGCGAACTGTATGTGCTCAGCTCAAATTCGATGCTTTGCGTATCCCCGATATGTATCATCAGCTGCCTGAAAATGCCGGGTCTGGAATCAGGATGAACGGGTATCAGCAGGCCAGACTGGACCATCAGTTGCAGGAGGCCCACCGTTTTCATGGTCACCGTTTTCCCTCCCGCATTCGGTCCGCTGATCACGAGGATCCGGTTTTTTTCATCCATCCTGATATGGGTGGGAACCGTAGGTTTGTGTGATTTTTTATGGTACAACAACAACAATGGATGATAGGCCTCAATCAGATGTAAATGCGAACCATCCTGTATTGTCGGATTGATTCCGTTTATTTCTAGGGCCAGTCTGGCTTTCGAGGCAATAAAATCATATTCCCCCGTAATCTCTGCATAAGTCTTCAGCAACTCAGCATAAACGGAAAGCCTGCTGGTAAGTTCACGGAGGATCCGGATCACTTCTCTGGTTTCGGCATGCTCAAGAGAGAAAATCTCATTATTCACTCCGATCGTTTCCTCAGGTTCTACAAATGCAGTTTTCCGGCTATCGCTTTCCCCGTGAAGAATGCCTTTTACATGGCGTTTATTTTCCGCAAAAATTGCCAGCACACGACGTCCGTTTAAAAAAGCTTCCTCAGTTTCTGCTACATACCCGGCCTTGCTTAATCTGGATAGAATCCGGTCGAATATGCGCCTCAGTTCCTTCCGTTTAACGAAAAGGGACATCCTGATTCCGGCAAGTTCTGCAGAAGCGCGGTCACGTACCTGCCCGTTTTCTTCCAGGGTCTCATCTATAAATGAAATGATCTGCTTTTCATAATAGGTCTCCCGGATCACGTCCGCCAGGGCCGGGTAGGCCAGTCTCTTTTCATTGACAAACCAATGAAAGATATTGCGGAGATTGTCTGCCAGCCTGCGGATCAACAGAAATTCTTCCCCGCTTAGAACAGCACCCGGAAGACTGAGCAGCTTGATTTCATGTGAAGAATTCAGACTATCTTCATTTGGGAAATACTGGGCCTGCTCAAGAAGCATTTTAAATTCGGCCGACTGCTGCAATTCATGTTGTATGATTTCAAAACGGGTATGGACATGCAGGTTTATGGCCTTCTCCCTGGCATATGCGGATTTGCAGTGGTTTGCCAGCAGCTCCCGGATTTTATCAAATTCCAGTTGAGCAAGTGCTGATTCCGGGAAGTATCTGATCATTCAAAACAAAGATAAGTTAACGAACATTTAAAAGGTTTCAATTGTCATATATATTGCAATCTGCATCCTGCTCCACTACGTATATTGCTAAAGAAAAAGAATGAAAATCATTATGTTATCAGCTATACTTCTAAGCATTTTTACGATCGCTTCCTGCCATTCATCATCAACACAACAAACCACTATGACCGAAGAGAAAATTCCGCCCGGAATCAAAACGGATACCGCCACTTTTGCAACGGGATGCTTTTGGTGCACTGAAGCCATTTTCCAGGAACTTAAAGGCGTACTTAAGGTAACCTCCGGCTATTCCGGCGGAACAGTCAGCAATCCTTCCTATGAACAGGTGTGTTCCGGAACTACAGGCCATGCAGAATGTGAGCAGATCATTTATGATCCCAAACAGATCAGTTTTGACGAACTCCTGGAAGTATTTTGGGAATCCCACGATCCAACATCCCTTAACCGCCAGGGTAATGACGAAGGAACTCAATATAGAAGTGCCATTTTTTATCATAATGCTGAACAAAAAGAAAAGGCGGAGCAGTATAAAAAGAAACTGGATCAGAGCGGGGCGTATGATAAGCCCATTGTAACGGAGATAACGGCCTTTAAAACATTTTATCCTGCTGAAAATTACCACCAGGATTATTACAGGCTTCACGGATCACAACCATACTGCACTTTTGTAATCCGTCCCAAAGTGGAAAAATTCGAGAAGGTATTTAAGGATAAATTGAAGACTTCCAAATAAGCGACTTAAACTATTTCGTATCCCGATTTTAGCTGTTCAAAAAAATGGATATGATACAGGGAATTGCGACTATCGTGCATTTTTTTTGAGTTCAGGATGCGGCCTACCAACATCATGTGGCTTCCAAGTTTAAAATGATCCGTTATTTCAATTTCCCTGTACCATGAGGAAAACTCGGGAACGGGGAATTTCAGCAATTCACTTTCTGAAACCCTGAATGGCAGGCTTTGGATTTCGGGTGGCGTTTTACTGTGATGAGCACCCAGCGCATACATTGTTTTTGAATCAATTTCCTCCGTACTGGATACAACCACCCGCTTTGTTTCAATGATCTCATTTACTGTAATATTGGATACCCGAAGGCCAAGCAGGTAGACGTTTATTTCCGGATATTCGCCCTGAAAATCCATTGGAAAAATATTGTAATATTCTTTGTTCCTGAATGATGTAACGATTACCCTTCGGGGATAGGAGTATAAACCTCCGTAAATCAGCGTCTCCTTATACCCATGTCTCTTATTAGAAAAGAAGAAGTTAATTAATAAATATTGATGCAAAAGACTTATCTGGTGGCATCTTAGTTTTTCTATCTCAAGCACGAGGATTACGCCGTTAGGCTGTTCCAGCTTTTTTATGATTGTAAGGGTCATCGAAACAACAAGCTTCTCATCCCTCAGGATATTTAATTCAAGCTTCCTCTTCCCGATTGTATCTAAATCATTTCCGCATATCCATACTGCAATACAAAAAGGACGTTCGCACAGAATATTATGACGCTCACTTACGTCGATCCTGCGATGCCCATCTTTCAGGTAAGCAGTTTCCGCAATCTTGCCGTTCCGTATACTGACGCCAAAAAAAATCTGGCGGTCCAGGTTTTTAAAGAGAAGTTTTCTTATAAGCGATTTCATTTCTTGATAGAATCAGCATCGCAAAGTTTGAATTTTGAATCGAATTATAAGAAACAAAATCGAAATATTTAGCCGCTGCCGATTTGTATTTCTGCAATGTATGAAGATATGTATCCTGGGCAACGCCATTAAAATAATTCCGGGTTATCAATTGCTTATTGAAAAGGGTTTTTGCGGCCACTTTCAGGGAATGCGACTTAATCATTTTCACTGGCCGGGTGTCAATAACCGTTGCCTGGACATAGCAATGGGTGTCACATATCAGAGGAAGTCTTTCAAACAGGATATCAATATCCGGAATGCAATTCAAGACCGCAAAATTTGCCAGGACGCCATTCATCTTATCGGTAAACGGGAGAATATTATCGGACCATTGGCGAAAGTCAAGCTTTTCTTCAACAAAAACAGGCCTTCCCGGACTTACTGAAACTGATTTTATTGCAATTGCCCTCATGTTGGAAGAAGGTTCCAGAAAAAATACCTTATAATGATCAGATAATAAGGCAGGCAGATCAAGGCCAGTTCCTCCTCCAAAATCGAGTATATTTCCATTGGAAATATTGGCCTTAAATATTTCTATCACCTTTTTGCGAGTTTCATTGTCTGATTCCGTCATATGACAATTATAATTCCGGGCAATATGGTCATAATAAGTTGTAGACGACAGCATTCCGATTTGCGCTTATTTAATAAAGGTAGTGGTTTATGCAGGCGGATTCAGCAGGTTTAAGATCATACGCACGCAGGCAATTAAAAAAACAAGAATTGGTTTTTGGTCCCGGCTCCTATTTGCCGATCCAATCATTCAGTTCAGTGCTGTCGAATTTTTCCTTTTCCATCAGGTCAATATCCGTATTGATCATGACCATTTCACCACCAATCAGTTTTGTCTGCTCATTATCTGTTTTTGATTGATATGATTTGGCCACCTTAAGTTCGCCGCTTAGGAGGTCCACCTCCGCACCCGGGCTGCCCGAAAAAGCATCAACCTTAAAATCGGCTGCGGTGGAAATAACGGTCATCCTTAGCGCTTTTGTATAAACTATAAAAGGTAGCAAATTATCCGAGCCGGTCCTGAATAGTGCGGCACCCTCAAGCGAAAGTTGGCGGTCTGCTTTGCTAAACCCAGGAGATAGACGGATGATTGAAGAGGTATCTAATAGCACCCTGCTTCCGTCTGGCAATTGCAGATTAATTCTCCCGGCGCTGCCGTTACTATACATTACTCCCCTGTTATCAGCTGCAGATTTTGAATTTTCAGGCCGGTTTTTGCAGCCTGAGAAATCACCCGTCATGAAAAATAAAATAAACCCCAATAATTTTGACAGGTGATTTTCCCGAATGTATGATAAACTTTTGCCTGATACCATGATACAGGATGTGAATTCGTATCGGAACAGGGAACTAGTCAAGACTTTTTAATTGAAAGGCTTTGGTCTTCGTAAAACCGCGTAATCCTATATGCGAAAGCGTTGCACCAATTCCGGAATGTTGTCTTCCGCTCCATGGAACAGCAGCACTCACCCGATCGCAGCAGTTCCAATAACCCGTGCCTACATTTAATTTTTTCAAAATCCCTTCAGCACGCTCCCTGCTGCCGCTATATACGGCAGCCGTCAGTCCATATTCAGTATCCCCCATCCATTTAAGGGCTTCTTCGTCATTGTTTACACGCATGATGCCGATGATGGGCCCGAAAGATTCCTCCTGCATTACGCGCATCCCATGGGTTACGTTTACTAAAACGGTAGGCTCAAAATAATATCCTTTATGCTTAAGTCTTTTACCTCCGGTAAGTACAACAGCTCCTTTTTGCACAGCATCATTTACCTGATTTTCCAAAACCACCAGCTGTTCCCTGCGCGTCAGCGGGCCAATATAAATATCATTTCCTTCAGGTGATCCTATTTTCCAGGTTCTGACCACATTTACAAACTCATCAATATACTGATCATGGATCTTACTATGCACATAAATCCGCTCCACTGCACAGCAACTCTGCCCATTGTTGTAAAAAGCTCCATCCGCAGTACTTGCCGCAGCGGCCCTGATATCCACTACATCATCCGCAACATACAGGGGATCCTTTCCTCCCAGTTCGCACTGACAGGGAACCATTTTGAGGGCTGCTTTTTCATAAACAGATTTCCCGATTCTATAACTCCCTGTGAAAAAATAACCGTCAAATGGAATTTGCAAAAGGTATTCACCGACCGAACCCGCGCCAATGGCCAGTTGAAAAGCAGTCCCGGGAATTCCTGCCTCCTTTAGCCTCTTATCTATCTCCAATCCCGTAAGTGTGGCCATTTCAGAAGGCTTATACATCACGGCGTTTCCGGCCAGGAGCGCAGGCACGAATACATTTATTCCGACAAGATAGGGATAGTTCCATGCAGAAATATTTGCAATCACGCCCAAGGGCTCGTAAACTATTTTTTCCTCAGGATTCTTGTCGGAAATCATCCATTCCTCATTCAGATATTTTTCCGCGTTAGCGGTCAGCCACTGAATCCTGGTAACAGCGCCGTTTATCTCATTCCTTGATTGGCGGATAGGCTTTCCTACTTCCTGTGTAAGAATAGCGGCAAGTTGTTCTCTGTCATTCGTTAATATTTCTGAGAACCTATGGATCCTTTTCACCCTTTCAGAAAGGTTTACCTCCTGCCAGGCCCGTTGTGCCCCCTTCAGCAATTGAAATTTGGCTCCCAATGAAGATGCATCATCCTCCGGCAGATCCTTAATCATTTCCTCTGTAGCAGGATTAATAATTTTCATCAGAGGGCCTGTTGATATATTTGTTTGAAATCATTCCTGCTTACCGGTTTAGGATTATTCGGATGGGCAAAATCAGCAAAAGCAAGTCCGGCCAATGTTTCCACATGTTCTTCACGCACACCAATTTCCTTCAACCGGGTTGGAATGCCAATCTTTGAATTAAGCTCCAGCAGATAAGTGACCACAGCCTCTCCGCCAGGTTCTTTTAATTGCAGGGCTATGCTCATTCGCAGGAATTTATCTTCGAAACCGCTCCGGTTAAATTCCATCCCGTAGGGAAGGTTTACCGCATTCGCCAGACCATGATGCGTATCCAGTAAAGATGAAAGCGGATGAGCAAGAGAATGTACAACGCCCAATCCCTTTTGAAAAGCAACTGCTCCCATCAGCGAAGCCAATAACATGTCAGATCGTGATTCCAGGTCAGGATGATTTACTGCTTTGACGAGAGACCGGCTGATCAGCCGCATACCTTCCAGCGCTATTCCTTCGCACATGGGATGTTCCATTTTCGCCAGAAAGGCTTCCATATTATGAGTCAGCGCATCCATGCCCGTAGCTGCTGTTATGAAAGGCGGAAGTTCCATAGTGAGTTCGGGGTCTGAAAAAACAATTTTCGCCATCAGCTTAGGGGAAAAAAGAATTTTTTTCTGGTGCGTGATATCATCCGCAATGATGGCGCTTCGGCCTACTTCACTACCTGTTCCCGCTGTAGTGGGGATTGTAACAAAATGCGGCACATCCTGCGTTACAAACACTTCCCCTCCTATAAGGTCATCATATTTAAAAAGGTCCTCGCGATGATTTACCCGCAGTACAATAGCACGGGCCACATCCAATGCTGCCCCGCCGCCGATGCCGACCACTGAATCCCGCCGGGTCTGATCATAAACATCTGTTCCCTTATATACATCAGACTTCACCGGGTTTTTATGAATATCTGAAAACACCTCAACAGCGAGCCCTTTTTTTTTCATCCCGTCCAGGATGGATTTAAAAAAACCCAGACCCGCCACATTTGAATCAGTAACCAATAAAGGTCTTTCCAGCTTCTGCCAGACCAGATAATCAGGAAGCTCCTTAATGGCCCCTGCACCAAACCGGATTATGGTAGGAAAATTATATTGCAAAACATTCCCGGAATGCATAAATCAAATTTGTATTACACCACAACACGCCTAAATCTCAGTCTGCCAATACTCATTTTTTTCTTTTTACTTTTTAATTTTTAATTTTCTTCTAAATGATCTCAAAATATCTCCTGTACTCCCAATCCGTTACGGCTTTCAGATGCTGATTCCATTCCCACTCCCGGGTGGCTACGAAATGATCAATAAAATCTTCACCCAATAAGTTTTTGGCCAGGCTGGATTGCTTCATTTTCTGGGTCGCTTCATCCAATGTTCTCGGAAGGCGGCCATTGGAAGAATTCCGGTAACCGTTGCCTTTTGTTGGAGCCTGTTGTAACTCAAGATGATTTTTGATCCCATATAAGCCGGAGGATAGGGCCCCAGCCATGGCCAGGTAGGGATTGGAATCAGCCCCGACAACCCTTGTTTCCAGGCGGGTGGAATGCACGGAATCATTTAAAACACGAAGGGCTACAGTACGGTTGTCGAAACCCCAGCTACGTGTGGTCGGGGCCCAGCCTCCTTCTACCAATCGTTTGTAGCTGTTAACGGTTGGCGCGTAGAGTGGCAAAATATGCGGCAGGCAAAATAACTGGCCTGCAATATATTGTTTCATGCATTGGCTGATCTTTTCCGGATCATCCTGGTCGTGAAAGAGGTTTCTCTTGGATTCTTTATCCCACAGACTCTGATGAATATGACCTCCACATCCCGGCAGGTTTTCATTGATCTTCGCCATGAAGGTTGCCATGATCCCATGTCTGTATGCAATTTCTTTAACAGCGGTTTTAAATATTATAGCCCGGTCGCCCGCTTCCAGTATCGGTGCATAAAGGATCGCAGCTTCGTAAGTACCCGGACCTGTTTCTGTATGAATTCCCTCCAATGGTATGTCAAATTTTTTCAGCAGATCAAACAGGTCAGTGAAATAATCATTTTTCAGACTGGTTCTTAAAATTGAATACCCAAACATGCCAGGCGTGAGTGGTACCAGGTTCTTGTACTGCTTTTCGGCTGCGCTCCGGGGAGTTTCTGCAAAATTGAACCATTCAAATTCCTGAGCAGCATAAGGTGTGAATCCAAGTTCTGTCGCTTCGGCCAGGATTTTTTTTAGTAATTGCCGTGGACAAACTGTTGCCGCTTTTCCATCAGCTCCGCTCATTTCTCCCAGGAAAAATGGAAGTCCTTCTTCCCAGGGAATCTTGCGGAAGCTGTTGAGATCAATCCGTGTGACAGCATCCGGGTATCCCGTATGCCAACCGGTAAACTTAACATTGTTGTAAGCCGCATCCGCCATATCCCATCCAAAAATGACGTCACAGAAATGACTGTCTTTTTCAATGAGCGAAAGAAATTTTTCCGAGGAAATATACTTTCCCCTTAAAATGCCATCCGTATCGCTGTATGCAATCCTAACCATCCCGGAGGGATGCGTCTTTACATATTGTATTATTTCTTTCAGGTCCATGGGATGCTGTTTAGCTGAAATGGGGACTGGGCTTTTCCTTATTGAATGCTTTAAATATAAAATAACAACCTGCCAGCAATCCACAATAAATGACTGCTAATTTAAAATTATAGATAGTCATGGCAATAAATGAGATCAGGGCAATCACCAGGGCAATCACCGGGGAAGCGGGATACAGGGGTACTTTAAAAGGCCGGGTCAGACCCGGTTCGCTTTTACGCAAGCTGAGCAGGGATACCATGGAAAGAATATATAATGTAAGTGCCCCGAATACAGAAATTGTAATGATCTCGCCGGTTTTGCCAGTGCATAAAGCAATGATGCCGATCAGCATATTGACGAATAATGCATTTACCGGCGTCCGAAAGCGATTGTGGATCCTACCGATCCAGGATGGTGCAAAACGAACGCGGCCAAATTCGAAACTGGATCTTCCTGCAGCCAGGATGATCCCATGAAATGATGCGATCAGGCCCAGCAATCCGACCGTAATCAGAAGCTGATAAAGAAAATGGCTACGCGTTATAACATGAGACAAGGCCATTGGCAGGGGCGAATCCGAACTGGTACCATCCGTTTTGTAAACAACGGCCTCCCATCCCGCAATGCCAACAGATCCTGCAAAAGTGAGTATGCACAAGATCACCAATGTAAAAATAGCAGAGCCAAAACCGACCAGTATTGTCCTCTGCGGGTTTAGGGTTTCTTCAGCAACGTTAGCCACACCCTCAATACCCAAAAAAAACCAAATGGCAAAAGGAAGCGAAGCAAATACGCCTTCCCAACTCTGCGGGAATGCATGATGTTGAAGATTCGTCATTGTTAAATGAGGAAGTGTAATTCCGGCAAACAATAACAATTCCCCCACTGCGAGAATTGTGATGAGAAGTTCGAACGAAGCCGCGGCCTTCACGCCATAAATATTAAGTGCAGTAAACACCAGATAAATAAAAATGGCAATGCCCAGCACCGGCAACTGGGGAAAAAACAAATTGAAATATGCGCCGATAGCAAATGCAATCGCTGGAGGTGCAAAGATAAATTCGATATTTTGAGCCATGCCGGCAAGAAAACCCAGGTCTCTTCCAAGTGCACGGGTAGCGTAATCAAATGCGCCACCCGCCCTGGGAATCGAGCAGGCCAGTTCTGCATAGCTGAATGTGAAAGCAAGGTACATGATGATGACAAAAAAGGTGGCAATGGCTAAACCCAGGGTTCCTCCTTTTTCAAGGCCCAGGTTCCAGCCGAAATACATGCCGGAGATAACATAGCCAACGCCAAGACCCCATAGCATGGTGGAGTTGAGTGTTCGTTTCAGTCCAATGGCTGGCTGGGACAAGCAAATAAGTTTATCCGCAATATAGGGTATAATAACAGGTTTCCGCTGATAGGAAATTGAAGTCTCAAGACAGGTCTGGAACAAAAAATAATCGCTTAATTTCGTGCAAATTTTTGATCATGAATCTTCACGAATACCAGGCTAAGGAATTGCTCAAAAAATACCATGTTCCGGTTCAGGAAGGGATACCCGTGGACTCGGCCAATGCTGCAGAGGAGGCATATAAGCAGATCAAGGTACAGAGCGGTAATTCATTTGCGGTGGTAAAAGCACAAATCCATGCGGGCGGCCGTGGAAAGGGCAAGATCAGGGGGACGGAGCAGCGGGGCGTGGCCGTGGCAAAAAATGCTGAAGATGTACGCAATTTTGCTTCCAATATACTTGGCGGCACACTGGTCACAATCCAAACGGGGGAAGCGGGAAAAGTTGTCCATAAAGTACTGGTGGCACAGGATGTTTATTACCCCGGAGCCAACCCGGTGAAAGAATTTTATCTCTCCATATTGCTAGACCGGGCCAGGGGTCAGTATGTTATCATGTACAGCTCCGAGGGCGGAATGGATATCGAAGAAGTAGCACATAAAACCCCCGATAAAATTTTTAAAGAATGGGTATTTCCGTTTGGACCCCTCCAGGCTTTCCAGGCACGAAAGATCGCATTTAATCTGGGGCTTTCCGGTGAGGCTTTCAAGAATTGCTCCAGGTTTGTCACCAATCTTTATAATGCATATATCGGGCTGGACTGCAGCATGCTTGAAATTAATCCGCTGTTTAAAACGAGCGACGAAAAAATGATTGCTGTAGATTGCAAAATGAATCTGGATGATAATGCGCTCATGCGGCATCCTGATCTGGAAGCTATGCGCGATATCAGCGAAGAAGACCCGACGGAAGTGGAAGCCGGAAAATATAATCTCAATTTTGTAAAGCTTGATGGCAATGTGGGCTGCATGGTCAATGGCGCAGGCCTGGCCATGGCTACAATGGATATGATCAAACTAAGCGGTGGCGAACCTGCAAATTTTCTGGATGTGGGTGGAAGTGCCAACGCACAGACCGTAGAGGCCGGATTCCGGATCATTTTGAAGGATCCCAAAGTAAAGGCCATCCTCATTAATATTTTTGGTGGAATTGTCCGTTGTGATCGCGTTGCTCAAGGAGTTATTGATGCGTATCATTCTATCGGCACCATCAAAGTACCGATCATTGTACGGCTTCAGGGAACGAATGCAGAAGAAGCAAAAAAGCTCATTGAGGAGAGCGGACTGAAAGTTCAATCCGCTATTTTGCTCAGTGAAGCGGCTGCTCTGGTAAATAAGGCAGTCGCTTAGAAAACGGTCTACCTGTTTTTCTTAAAAAGCATATAATCCTGCTTGTAAACGATCACATCATTTTTATCGAATACTGCCGGAAGATCCTTTTCACCATCCTGAGCGTATCGCTTCAGGAATGTGTATTTCTTAGAAAGAACAGAATCTTTACGGATCATGCCGAGATATACCGGGTCGGTGTACAGGTAAAGATAATCTGGCAAAATAGCAATTATCCTGTCATGGGCATTTTTATAGGTGATTGCCTGCGGCGTAACCAGCATTTGGTTGTCATAAATATAGCCACCGGTGTAATAACCCAACGCACCAATATCGTCCGCGAAGAAGACCTTATCCCGGTAGTCTGCCCCTTTAAAATCATTTCTTAATTCTCCATATACATGCACCTCAATTCCGCTTTTTCCGGTTTTATAAAGTATAACAATCCATCCAAAAACTGCAAACAGGGGAAGAGCCACCAGCCACTTGTACTTCGAAAGATCAAGCCTCAGGGTTAAAGCAAGATCTGCAATAGCCGTGCTGGCAAAAATCAGCTGAATTACTTCTATGGGATAAATATACCAGGTCCAGATCCAGGGTGCGCGAAGAAAATAGGCGCCGGCGTAGCAGATTATCCAAATACCTGAGATCAAAAGGAATTGAAGGGAACGCAGCTTCCTGATCATGCCGTAAACGGCCAGGGGAAAAATAAGGTAATTGAAGGGATGCCTGAAGAAAATGCTGTTTACAAGATTGAAAAACGGATTCCTGCCCGAAGCGCTTTTCGCAATAACCGACTGCGGCAGCACTTGACCGTAATATCTGTAAATTACAAAAAGCGGAATCGCTACCAGAATGACTGACAAAATGAAATACTTCCATGGAAATCTTTTTGTCATTAGGATTTCATAGCAGCCCAAAACAAAAAGCAGGATCAGGGCTTCCGGCCTCAGAAAATAGATCAGGGACAGTAATGCGAAAGCAAAACCTTTTTTTTGTTGCAGATAAAGAATAATTCCGAGTAAGGATAGGAACAAAAATAAGTTGGCTTCCATTCCGCCTACACTAATGCGATTAACGATCGGATCAAAGGCAAAGAAAGTAGTAAAAAGGATCAGCAGGGTCCTGCTTCCAGATAAAAAAAAACGATAAACCAGGTAAAGTGTCCCAAGGTCGCAGACCAGGTTAAAGACAACAAAAAATTTTCCTGCAGCAATAGAGAAAAGTAGCGGAATGGTTGAAAGAAGGGCAAATAAAGGGGCTGTGGTACCCATGATTTTCTCATGTATATTATAAACCAGTCCATCGCCGTTCACGATATGCTGCCCATAACGGTAAGTAATAAAAGCATCATCAAAGGTCGGTAGGATATAAGCTGCCAGAAGGCGGCAAACAATAATAATCAAACAGGCAAGCCAGAAGTTTTTAATATTCATAGAAGGGTTAGAGTATCCCTGATCCCTGGTTGCTAATGTACAGTTTTTCCTGTTTGGATTGAGAAGAGATTAAAATAAACAGTTCATATTCTCTTCACAATTTGGTCTACCTGCTGTTACATGAATTCAGCTTTTTACCAGGCGTGCCGGAAGGTGTTTCCCTAGAATTTCCACCTTCACCCTAACGATGCCGAGACCGGTATATTTAAGACGGTGGGCAGCCGAGCGGCTTAAATCAATCAGACGCGGGTTGCGGGGATGCATCCGGTCGTTGATGCGCAATATGATCCATCTTTTATTTTTCAGATTGGTTATCCGTACCCAATTATTGATAGGAATGACATTGCTTGCGGCAGAAAGCTTATTCTGACTAAATATTTCTCCGTTGGCTGTTTTCCTACCCTCAAATTTATTCGCATAAAAACTGGCCGTTCCATAATGAGTAGGCAGCTTTTTTAAAACTGGGTTTTTGGAAGGACCTTGCTTCCCGCATTTTGCGGAATGCGGCGGTGTATATTGTTTTTGCTGCCCCTGCGCCTGTTGCCCGGCAGCGAAAAGAGCCAAGAGGAAGAAAATCTTTTTCATGAGGATTGTTTCTGTCAACCATCAACTGTCATCCATTGACGTTTATTCAACGGCTTTCCTGGCAAAATATTTTTGACTCAAATAGCGGTCCTCATCATAAATATCGTCATAAAACCTAATTACACCGCCCTTTCCTTCGCAGGTAAAATACCGGATAAACAGGGGAAGTTTGTGAAACCCGGTTATTAAATGCTTTTCTTTTCGCGCAATCCAGGCTTTGAGGGTATCGGCCGGATATTTCAGCGTATCGTTCCTGACCAAGAAATTGGCAAATTTTCGCCATTCCTTTACGCGTACACAACCATGGCTGATGGCCCGGTTAGGTTTACCGAACATCCAGCGAACATTGGTATCATGCAGATATACGCTGTATTTATTCCGGAAGTTAAATTTAATCACGCCCAGCGAGTTATCATCCCCTTCCCTTTGCTTGATCTGGTATGGAAAATGAGTCTTGCTTAGTTTGGCCCAATTGATACGATGCGGATCCAATACACTGTCGTCCTTGTCCACCACCATCAGGTTTTCGGTTGTGAGAAAATCAACATTCTCCTGGATCTTCGGCAGCATTTCCTTAAAAATAATACTATACGGAACCGTCCACTGAGGCATCGTAATGAAATTTGAAATATCGCTTGTGAGTACGGGTGTCCTGGTCTGCGGACCGCCAACGATCACCCGTGAGCTAAAAACCAGGGTATCATGATCCCAGACTTCCATGGTATAGCTCGGAAGATTCACCCATACATAGGTCTCCGGAAGCGTATCCGGCAGCTGCTTATAACGGTCAAGTGTAATCGCAATCCGCCTGAACTTCTCTTCGTCGGTATTGTTGAGCTTATCAATCAGGGGGTCTGAGATCATGCCCGTGAGCCGGAATCCATATTTCTTCTGATACCTTCTTATGACAGATTTAAATGCGGTCGTATCCAACGGTGGCGTACTGTCAGCCAGATTTCCGGTCTCTTCCAACCGTTTCTGAAGCAATTTAAAAAAGCTCACAGAATCTGAATAGGGATATGGCAGATAGGTGTAGGGTAAAAAGCTGGCATTCGCCAAAAACTGCGGCAGATAGGCCCTCAGCGAATCATATCCCCTAAATTTGGGTTCAAGTCCGCGTAGAACCGGGCCCACTTTCCCATCCTGTAATGCCTGGTATAAAGCGGCTGTATAAAAACTGTCTGGCAGTACGGAGTCTGTTCGCAGGGTTACGCTATCATAGGGAATTCTTCCATGTTTCAGATCCTTTGTCAGAAGAAAAAAAGCATCAGTCATCAGCAGATCTGCCCTGGCTAATAAGGCCGCGTTCTTTCTGGCATTGGTATCTACCTGAAAAATGCGCTGGATAAAAGCCAGCATATGATCATGGTAATCGTTAGGAAACAGTCCGAATAATCTGCTATTGCTGATAAATTTCAGGAGGGAATCTCCGGCCTGGCTCATTTGGTCTTCTTTAAACCATTGCTGCCGGTACATGTTGGCGGCGTAGAAACTATCCACAAGTGATGTGTAGGAAAAATTGACTGAATCATTTAGTTTACCCTTGTTTTGCTTCAGGAAGTCAAGCGTACTCCGGATATCTTCCATTGTTCTGTCGGAAAGTTTTTCGGGATTGGCTACTATATCCTTCTCAGGCGCTTTCTTGCTGCTATTTTTGCATTGAATAAGGGGGAAGGTCAGAGCGATTAAGATCAATAAAGAAAAACACCGATATCTCATCTGCATGAACCAGGGTTAAGTAACAAAAAAGGGGGAACCAGCACTTTAAAGAAACAACTTATTATATGAAAAACAAAATAATGCCGCAGGGGCTGTCCGGGGCCCTTTTTATGATATATCTAACAATAAATTCCCTCTCCGCAGCGGCGCAAGTGTTACCCCGCAGTGCCTATGGTCCGCAGGTCGTCAACAGTCTCCCGCTTTATTATCAATCATTAAAGGGTCACCCTGAAAAAGAACTGAAGTCAGTGAAGCGTCCCGGTCTCGTTTCCGATCTGCAATATGCAACAGAAAATAATTACATGAACAGTGTGCTTTACCAGGAAAAGCCAAGGGCGATCTACCTGCGGCAACCCGTTGCGCAGGCACTTAACGGAGTACTGAAAGAATTATCAGAAACGGGTCTGGGTCTGAAGATTTTTGATGCATACCGCCCCTATTCCGTGACCATAAGGCTCTGGAAAAAGCTGCATGACGCACGATATGCTGCCGATCCTGCTGAAGGAAGCGACCATAACCGGGGGATAGCTGTGGACCTGACGCTGCTGGATTTGAAAACACAAAAATCAGTCGATATGCCGACGGGATTCGACAATTTTACCGATTCCGCGCACCAGGATTTTATGGGGCTCAGCTCTGCTGTATTAATAAATCGAAATCGTCTGAAACGGGTGATGGAAAAATATGGATTCATTGCCCTGCGCACTGAATGGTGGCATTTCAGCTGGCCTCATCCGGAAAATTTTGACCTGCTCGACCTGAGTTTTAACGAACTTAAAAAAATAACGGACGAAGAAATGGAACACTGAGCCGATTCGTAATCTTATTTATTCTCCTGGCAATACCCTGGGGATCCGTTGTTCGAGCATAAGAAAATCTGCGAGTACTATGGCTGTGACTGCTTCCAGCACTACCGGAACGCGAAGGGCTATGCAAAGATCATGGCGGCCTTTTACAGAAAAGTTTTCCATTTTTCCTGATTCAAGGTTCAACGTGAATTGTTCTTTCGGCGTGGAGGATGTTGGCTTGATGGCAATTCGAAAAACCAGTTCATTTCCATTGGTAATGCCGCCCACTATGCCACCGGCATGATTGGTCAGGGTTTTCCCTTCCTTGTTCTCAATGGGATCATTGTGTTCAATGCCAAACATTTTCGCAGCTGCAAAACCGGTTCCGAATTCGATGGCCCTTACAGCAGGAATAGCAAATACTATGTGGGCGATCTGAGATTCCACGCTGTCAAAAAATGGTTCCCCCAGGGATGCCGGAACTCCGTCAACACGGCATTCCACAATACCGCCAACAGAATCCTTGGCATCGATAGCTTTCTGCAGGCCTGCTTCAATATCTTTTAATCCGCCGATCTCGGTAATTTCTGCCTGCACCCCAGTTTGAATTCTTTTTAATAATTTTTTTGCGACGACGCCTCCGGCAACCAGGGCTGCAGTAAGCCGGCCGCTAAAATGGCCACCACCGCGATAATCCTCAAAACCACCGAATTTTCGATGCGCCACAAAATCAGCATGCCCCGGCCTGGGAACGGCACGCAATTTTTCATAATCGGAGGAACGGGCATTATTGTTTTCAAATAATATGGTTATGGGTGCGCCAGTCGATCTCTCGTTAAAAATCCCGGATTTAAAAATCGGCAGATCGGATTCCTGCCTCGGAGTGGTTCCTTTCTGGGTCCCTCCCTTTCTTCTCTCCATGTCTTCATCAAAATCCTCAACGGTCAGCGGCAATCCTGCCGGGCAGCCGTCTATGATCAGGCCCACGCCTGTTCCGTGCGACTCACCGAAAATGGTTACCCTGA
This sequence comes from Chitinophagaceae bacterium, assembly GCA_025449645.1. Lineage (GTDB taxonomy): Bacteria > Bacteroidota > Bacteroidia > Chitinophagales > Chitinophagaceae > Puia. The sequence goes on from JANWIY010000107.1 coordinate 18,488, forward strand.
AAATGCGGCCAAATGAATTCATAAATTAATATGGTATTGTCAAATTCCTATGAAATTTCTATTCAATTCCCCGATCTGATCATTTAGAACCGGAGCCTTCACCCAAACCCCTCAAGATGCAATCGGAACCGGGAGCTCAGCTGAATTGCATCAACCTCAATATATCTTATCCAGCAAATGAATCGATGCTCCCAGTTTTTCCAAATCCCTGAAAAATTCAGGATAGGACTTATTTATCGCGTCCGCTTTTTCTATCAGCACCGGACCATTCGCGCGCAATGCGGCCACGGCTGTAGCCATGGCAATCCGATGGTCATGGCGGGAGTGAACGGCGGCGGCGTTCAAGGTTTTTGCGCCCTTTATACCCATGGTATCCCCATTCACGAGAATATCAATTCCCAGCTTGGCAAACTCTTCCTGCAAAGTCAGCGCGCGGTTGCTTTCTTTGTGCGCCAGCCTGCCTGCGCCTTTTATAAAACTGGAACCATGACAACAGGATGCGAGGGCAACCAAGGGCGGGAACAAATCAGGGCAATCCGTCGCATCAAATTGAAAAGCTGTTAAGGTCCCCGGCTCATCTGCTCCAACACGAATTTCTTTGCCGGAAATCCATACCGGCACGCCCGTATCCCTCAAGGCCTGCAAAATGGCTTTATCGGCTTGCGCGGAATCGGGATCAAGTCCACGAACAGCACAGCCTCCCGCAATCGCTCCGGCAACCAGCAGGAATGAAGCTCCACTCCAGTCGCCTTCCACTGTGTAATTAACCAGATCGCCGGAGCGGATATGGGTTTCGCGCGAAAAACAAAAGGATTCATAAGCCCGGTTATCCGGAATCTTCAGCCCGAAATCGCGCATAATCTTCAACGTTAGATCTATGTACGGCCGGCTGTTAAGGTTTGTTACTTTGATACAGACATCTTTGGCATCGGCAGCTGCATACGCCATCAATAGCCCGGTTAGAAACTGGGAACTGAGCGAACCATCAGTTTGAATATTCCCGGGTATGAGCGGTCCCTTTATTTGCAGTGGAAGTTTGCCCTGATTCGAGATTACCTCAACGCCCAATTCGGGAAAAATTTCGTCAAAAAAGTCCATGGGCCGGTAAAGAAGGCTTCCTTCTCCCTCGATAGTCATCTGCCGGCTACAGAGCGCTACCAGCGGCACAAACATGCGAATACCCAGGCCGCTTTCGCCGCAGTTCACAAAATCATTTACGGGTTGAATGCCCCGGCTGGTGATATGTAATGAACCGTCGGAGGCGTTATCGACCCTGGCTCCCAATCCCCTGATGACGCGTATGGCGGCGAGATCATCATTGGATGATCCGGGGTTGCGTATGATACTTTCGCCTCCCGAAATCAAGGCCGCGGCGCAAGCCCGTTGCATGGAACTTTTGGATGCGGGAGCAGGAATCGTACCCCTGATGGAGGATGGTGAAATAGTGATATGCATCTTAATTTATCTGGCCCTTGAAATGGAATAAATTAGTTTTTCGAGCTGGTTCATGGGGATAGGCTTTATTACGGCTTTGCCAATCTTATCAAGCAACACATAGTTCATAATATCCCTTGTCTTTTTCTTATCCATCCGCATGACCTCCATGATCTTTCCCGGATCCGCATGGAGATCGGTAGGCAACCCGTATTTTTCCAGGAGGGCAGTCACTCTTGCGGTTTCCTTAAAATCCAGTAACTCCTCGGAAATCAGGCAGGCAGCCTTGATTCCAATGGATATTGCATGACCATGTGGAAGGTGATAAATATTTTCCACGGCATGACCTAGCGTATGTCCAAAATTCAACAGCTTGCGCTCACCTCCCTCAAATTCATCTTTCGAGACCACAGCGGATTTGATCATAACGTTCTTGCGGATCAGCCCGGCCAGCTCTTTCTTATTTTTTTTATAATAGTTGATTGCGTTTTTTTCGAGGTCCCTGAACAGGGAAGCATCTTTGATGGCAGCGTGCTTGATAACTTCGGCAAAGCCGTTCACCCACTCTTCGGGAGGCAGGGTTTGCAACAGGGTGGTATCGTAAAATAAAAACTTTGGTTGACGGATCGTTCCTACCATATTCTTAAAATGACGCACGTCAATTCCATTCTTTCCTCCGATTGATGCATCCACCATGCCCAGGACCGATGTGGGAACGAAACCAAAGGGAAGTCCGCGCATATAAACGGAAGCGGCATAACCGGTGATGTCAGTGACCACTCCGCCGCCGACGCCGACAATGGTGGTTTTACGGTCGGCCCCATATTCAATCAGCTGATCTATTATCTGATCGATGGTTTGCTGGATCTTATAAGTTTCCCCTGCAGGAATTACGATGAGTTTGGAACCTTTGAAATATTTTTTATGGGCGTTATAAACATGTTGGTCAGTGATAAAGATGCAGAGTTCTTTTTCCACCACCTTATTTATCTGCGAAAAGGAAGCTTCAAAATAACAGGCGGTTCGGGATGAGGAAAAAGAATAGGTTTTCTTTTGCATATGGTAGTCCTGTCTTATGAATTCATGATCTGATTCTGGTGATTGATGCTTTCCATATGCACTGCGTCAAAATATTTGGTTATGAATTCCTTACTCAGACCGAGTTTGTCTCCTTTTTTAAAGGCCCTTTCCAAAATGGCGTTCCATCGGTTGGTCTGCAGGATCGTAATATTATTTTCTTTCTTATACTTGCCAATCTTTTCAGATATTTTCATACGTTCACCAATGATCTGCATCAATTCGTCATCCAGGTGATTGATCTGCTGTCTTAATTTCTCCAGCGCCGCATGATATTCTTCCGAAGCCACATCTTCTTTTCTCCAGCGAATGCTGTTAAGCAGTTCTCCCAGTTTTTCCGGTGTGATCTGTTGTTTGGCGTCGCTCCAGGCTTTATCCGGGTCAACATGACTTTCAATGATCAGACCGTCAAAGTCGAGATCGATGGCCGTTTGAGCCACCTCCAGCAGAATATCGCGGCGACCGCAGATATGCGAGGGGTCATTGATGAATAACATGTCGGGATGCCTGCGCTTCATTTCGATGGCCAGATGCCACATGGGCGCATTACGGTATTCAGTGTTTCCGTAGGAGCTGAAGCCACGGTGTATAAGTCCGATTTGCCGGATACCTGCTTTGGCCACGCGCTCCACTGCGCCGATCCACAACTCCAGGTCGGGATTAATGGGGTTTTTAATAAGTACGGGCACATCCACACCCCGGAGCGCATCGGCTACTTCCTGCACGCTGAAGGGATTAACCGTTGTTCGGGCACCGATCCAGAGAACATCCACTTCAAAATGAAGTGCGTCCTCCACCTGCTTGGCCGTTGCCACTTCTACAGCAACCGGAATCCCCGTGAGTTTTTTTGCTTTTTGCAACCAGGGGAGCCCCTTGGTCCCTATGCCCTCAAAACTTCCGGGCCGCGTACGGGGTTTCCAGATTCCCGCACGCATCACGTCCACTCTACCGGTACGCTGAAGTTGCACTGCTGTCTCCATCACCTGCTCTTCTGTTTCGGCACTGCAGGGGCCGGAAATGATCAAAGGCCGCTTGTTCCAGGCCTGTTGGGTAATTTCCTTCATTGATTTTGTTTCAGTCATGTGTTGAAAATTAATAATTAAAAAGTAAAAAGTAAAAAGTAAAAACGGTGAAAAATTCAGCGCTTAAGAATCTAGTTCGTCTGTGTGCCAATTTTTTACTTTTTAATTTTTACTTTACCTACTATTCGCATCATTCATCCTAATCCTTCTTCCCTTGTAATTTTTTCCATCAATCGCGCGGATCATCTGGGGGGCCGATTTCCGGTCAATTTCAAGCCAGGTATTCATTTCCTTCATATCAATCTTGCCCAGCACCTCTTTTCTAAGATCGCTCATATCCAGCACAAATTGCAGAAAACTTGCCTTATAAAAACCGTCCTTCGTACCGAGATTTACAAACAGTTTCACAAAATCCCCGCTGCCTGATGAGAAGGTTTTGCGGGCAATACCATTCCCGATCGGAATGCGTTCCCGATGACCCCTGACAGGCACTTCTCTCGCAGATACGCGGACATTCAGGTCCTCCGAATTCTCATAATATTTAAGGAACCTGTCGAATTCCATGGCAGCAACTCTTTTCAATACCTCTTCCTTGCTGATGCCAGCAAACCTGTCGGCCAGCATGGGAACATAGGTTTCGTAATCGCCATGACTGATATCGGCCTCCAGCAATTTCTCCATAAAATGAAAGAACTGTTTGCGGCAAACATCTTTCCCCGTAGGGACCTCCACTTTGCGAAAGGGAACCTGCACGATCCGTTCGATCTGTTTCAGTTTCCCGATCTCCCGCGAATGAATGATCGAAAGACAAACCCCGGTATTTCCTGCCCTTCCTGTTCTTCCGCTCCTGTGCGTGTATATTTCCACATCATCCGGCAATTCGTAGTTTATCACATGAGTTATTCCATGCACATCAATTCCACGGGCAGCCACGTCGGTTGCAATAAGTAATTGCAATGTCTTCTCCCTGAATTCGCCCATCACTTTATCCCGTTGCTGCTGCGTAAGGTCTCCATGCAGTGCATCAATATTATATCCCTCCCTGGTGAGTTTTTCTGCTATATGCTGCGCATCGGCTTTGGTTCGGGTAAAAATGAGCCCGTAAATACCCGGATTGAAATCGATCAACCGCTTCAGCGCTTCATAACGGTGATGTGCATTCGTAATAAAATACTGGTGGTCCACCATTTTGTTGGCTGTGTTCATCTTGCCAACGGTAATTTCCAGCGGCTCCTTCATATACTTGCGACTCACCCGTTTAATTTCAGGCGGCATAGTGGCGCTAAACAACCAGGTAGCATCGCGCTTCGGGGTGTTCTTCAGTATGAATTCTATATCATCCTGAAATCCCATGTTCAGCATTTCATCGGCTTCATCCAAAACCACATACTTAATTTCCTCGAGGTTGATGGCCTTGCGTTCGATCAGGTCGATCAGGCGTCCGGGTGTAGCCACGACAATCTGGACTCCACGCCGGAGATCCCTTATCTGCATCCCGATCGAAGAACCACCATACACGGCAAGTACCTGAACTCCTGGCATGAATTTTTTAAAAAGTTCAATCTCACTTACGATCTGCATGCAAAGTTCCCGGGTCGGACACACCACCAATGCCTGCGGAATCCGATGCTCTACCTGAAGGAGCTGCAACAGGGGAAGCCCGAATGCCGCTGTTTTACCAGTTCCTGTTTGGGCCAGACCTACGAGATCCTTCGTTCCGCTTAAAAGAACAGGTATTGCCTTCTCCTGTATGGGTGTGGGTTCGGTAAATCCAAGCGAGGCCACTGCCTTCAAAAGATGCTCACTCAATCCCAGCCCTTCAAATGTGCTCATACGGTTCAAAAATTTTGCGCAAAGGTACTATTTTCTGTGCGGAAGGGCTTTTTGACGGTTGATGTATGATGGTTGATAGTTAATGGACATTTGGTGCGAATTCCCACTTGTTATCGATCAACTTTAATGCCTTTGCTTCCCATCAACCATCAACCATCAACCATAATCATCTTATCTCAAAATCCTTCCAATCTTATTTGCATTTTCCATAAGCTCCCGGAGATAAGGGTAATTCTCCTTTTCCAGGCAACTCTTGAATTTCTTCAGTTGCATGATATGTTCATTTAGTACGTCCAATACGTTTTCCCGGTTTTGCATGAATATTGGAGCCCACATGGAGGGGCTGCTCTTCGCTAGCCTCACGGTACTTTCAAACCCACCGCCCGCAAGCTCGAAAATGGCATCTTCCTCGCGTTCTTTTTCGAGCACCGTGTTTGCCAATGCAAATGAGGTAATATGGGAAATATGGCTTACATAAGCCGCATGCATGTCATGACTTTGGGCATCCATATAAACCAGGGACATGCCGAGCAACCGGTAAATCTTTTCCATGACCTCCAGCGCATCCGGTGCCGATTTTCCTTTTTCACAAATAACGCAGGAGCGTCCCCGGAATGCGTCGTGCACGGCGGCTTCAGGCCCGCTGAATTCTGTACCCCACATCGGATGCGTTGCAACAAACCGGCTTCGCATGGGATGAGCCGCCAATGCTTCGCACAGGGCCTGCTTCGTTGAACCTGCGTCGGCCACGATTTGTCTTTCTGTGATCAGGTCCATGATCGTTCTCATAACCGTTAGCGTCACATCCACCGGGATCGCCACATATATCAGGTCACTTTGCCTTACCGCCTCCTCCAGCGGAAGCATTTCGTCAATGATGCCCAGTTCGAGGGCGCGGCGGGCACTCTCCCCTGTCCGGCTGACGCCGATCACCTTGCTGACCAGTTGGTGATCCTTCAAGGCCAGGCTGAAGGATCCGCTGATCAAACCCACCCCAACGACTGTAACAGTATTAAACATGTTTTAATGATTTAAGAGTGCCTGCCTTCTTTACGCGTGCTATAGACTCTAATATATTTTCTTCCGGTGCACATAAACTGACCCTGACAAAATCATTTCCCCCGCTGCCGAAAATGCCCCCGGGAGTAACGAATACCCGCGCATTATATAATAAAAGATCGCTGAGTTCATAACCATCTTTCATCGTTTCCGGAACCCTGGCCCAAACAAAAAGGCCGGCCTGTTTTTTGGAATACTGACAGCCCAATTCATCCAGCAAAGCTTCAGTCGCCAATTTTCTTTTGCTGTAAATGGAATTGACCTGATTATACCAGGACGGAGGAAGAGACAATGCTTTGGCTGCCGCAAGCTGTACCGGCAAAAACATGCCGCTGTCCATATTGCTCTTAAATATTAGCACTTCATCCACGCGTTCTTTTGAGCCCACAAGCATGCCTACACGCCAGCCAGCCATATTGTGTGATTTACTCAGAGAATTCAATTCTATAACATGGGTCCTGGCGCCCTCCACGCTCATCAGGCTAACCGGTTCTTCATTCAGAATAAAACTGTAAGGGTTATCATGAACCAGCAATACCTTGTTTTCTTTTGCAAATGCCACGAACTTTTCAAATATTCTTTTATCAGCAACTTGTCCCGTCGGCATCTGCGGATAGTTCAGGAAAAGCAATACCCATTCCTGTCCCGGCTTTTTTTTCCCAATCAGGGTTTTCAGTTCTTCAAAATCGGGATTCCAGTTATTTCTTTCAAGCAACTGATAGGTAGATACATCGCCTCCCGCCAGGCTGGCCGCACTCCGGTACGTGGGATAACCCGGATTTGGGATAAGCACCAGATCGCCCGGATTGATATAGGTCATACAAATATGCATGATTCCTTCTTTGGACCCGGCCAGCGGCAGGATTTCCCGGTCAGGATCAAGGCTGACACCATACCACTGCATATACCAGTCGGCCATGGCTTTTCTAAGTACCGGTGACCCTTTGTAACTCTGGTAACTATGTGCTGTGGGTTTGATACTTTCTTCATTCAATACCCGGATCACGTCAGCGTGCGGAGGCTGATCCGGACTGCCGATTCCCAGACTGATAATTTTTTCCCCTTCTCTGTTAAGTTTTTCGATCTCCCGCAGTTTGCCGGAGAAATAATATTCACCAATGCCATTTAATCGCTGCGCAGTGTTAATCATATATTTAAGCTTAACGTATAAATCGTTGCCGGATGACGGTTGACGGTTAATAACCCATAACACATAATTCATAACTCATCAGTATTCAAGCATTCAATCCCTTCTTATATACCCCATAGATTTTGAATTCCGAAGTAACGGGTTTTACCATTTTCACCACTTCTTCAAACTGTTCTCTTGTATCAAATTCCATATCTGCATGAAAACTATATTTCCAGTCGCTACCGGGAATCGGATAAGATTGCAGCTTACTCAGATTAATTCCTCCTTCGGCAATAAGGGTCAGCACCCGCGCCAGGCTTCCTCTGGAATGATCCGTGTGAAAGGTAACGGAGGCCTTATTTGCATCATTGACGATTTCCACTATTTCCATTCTCTGCAGCACAAGGAAGCGGGTGTAATTGTTTTGCATAGTTTGAATATCCGGAGCAAGCATTTCGAGGTTAAATAGTTTCGATGCCAGCGCACTCCCGATGCCGGCGATATGCTTACTCTTTCGCTGATGAATATGCTTTGCACTGAGGGCAGTGTCCTCTGTTTCAATCAGCTTCCAGTCGTACTGATTTAGGTAATCAAGACACTGGAGGATAGCCATCGGATGGGAATGCACTTCATGAATATCCTTGAGTGTAACACCAGGATTTACCAGCAGGTTCTGGCGGATCTGCAAGTATATTTCACCGGAGATCATTAAGCTGCTTTTGCGCAGCAGGGAATAATTGGGAAGAATGCTCCCGGCAATGGAATTTTCGATAGCCATCACGGCTGCATCACAAAGCGTTTTGTCTTCCGCTGCTCTTATCACTTCCTCGAAGCGCGCGCAAGCCTGGATGCCAATTTGCGCTCCAAAAAGGATTCGTGCAGCTTCCTCATGAAAACTGCCTTCGAAACCCTGAATGGCTACCCGTTGAATTTGTTGCTGCATATAATAAAAAAAAATCCCGGCTTTTGACCGGGATGTTATTGTTAAGATTTTAGATTAGTTGGTTTTTAACAAAAGCCTTCCCGGTCTGCTGGTAAAGTAGAAAAAATAAAATCCGAAGGAACGGTATGCTTTTGAATTGAACATATACAGCCTCAAAAATAATCACTTCCGTTGACCCGGCAAATTTTTATTTTAATACGATCCCCTGGAATTGATGGTTGATGGTTGATGGCCTTTATGTGCCAATTCGCACCCGATTTCCATCAACCATCAACTATCAACCATCAACCTTTTTTCATTCCCCCAATCTCTTACTCTCAAACGCCTCCACCAAACGGAACAGGTGAAAAGGTTTGAATGTACGCCAGTCGGGCTGTTCCATCAGGTCCATATACCGGTCCAGCCTTGCCCTGCGAAAATCATATTGTGTCTGTTCAGGCATATTAATACAAACTATCCATCCCCCATTTTCCAGAACCTCTTCGCTCCATTCTTCATAATAGTCTTTGTCCCCACTATGAAAATTGAGTACGTTTTCTGAAATGAGAATGAATTTGTAAATCCCCTGAAACATAAATTTGTCGGCTACCACCCGCTTCAGGCTCATGATATCATTTTCAATCGCATCGTTCCATTCACCGATCAATTCTATAATAGCATATTTTTCTTCATAATCAGCCAGGATTACTTTCAGATATAAGGTATGCGACCCGAAATCGTCCCACTGGGGATGGATAAGATAATTATAAATGGCCTGGGAATATTCAAATTCCGAATACACCCTCCCATAAAAAGGTGAGCGTTCATCTTCTTCGCTTATATAGATATGGCGCCAGTTAAAGTATGGTTCTATGTCGTGCATTTGGATGATCAAAATTAGGAATTTCCCGCTGTCGCCGTTGATGGTTGATAGTTGATGGACCTCAGGTGCGGATTTCCAATTGAATCCCATCAACTATCAACCATCAACCTTTTTCCTGCTCTCTGCCGCCTTCTTGACGCTTCCATATTTCAACAGCAACGCTTTGGCGGTTTCATAATCCTTAATTCCGGATTGGTTCATCAGCATGCGTGTTCCCCGATCTATCAGTTTGCTGTTTGTGAGTTGCATGTTTACCATCCGTGTATCTTCCACCCGGCCGATCCGGATCATTACTGAAGTGGAGATCATATTCAAAATAAGTTTCTGGGCGGTTCCGCTTTTCATACGTGTACTACCTGTAACGAATTCCGGCCCCACGACCACTTCAACAGGAAAATCTGATACCGTGGCCAGGGGAGTTCCTGGATTGCAGGTAACGCAACCCGTACTGATCTTATTTTTCCTGCAGGTTTCCAGCGCGCCAATCACATAAGGCGTTGTACCGCTCGCAGCAATTCCGATAACCACATCCTTCGGGCTCACTTCGTAATCACAGAGATCCAGCCAGCCCTGATCCCGATCGTCTTCCGCATTTTCGACGGGCGTGCGGATAGCCTCCTCACCACCTGCAATCAATCCGATGATCAAGCCATAGGGCATACCAAAGGTTGGCGGAATTTCGCTGGCGTCCAGAATACCCAGCCGCCCGCTGGTACCTGCCCCAAGATAAAAAAGTCTTCCGCCAGCCAGCATTTTATCGGTGATATGCTCCGTGAGTTTTTCAATTTGCGGTATTGCTTTGCCCACCGCTTTCGGAACCTGTTGATCTTCCTTATTCATTAAGGTAAGGAGTTCGCGGATGGTCATCTTTTCGAGATGGCGGTACTGGCCCTGCTCTTCCGTAATTTTTTCGAATGCCATTATATTGATTTATGATAAGCGATCAATCCATCCATCGGCTTTTGCAACACTTTGCCCAAATCCCATTTGTACATGCCACAGAGTTCTTTTAGCGTATCCCGAAATCCATAGGCAACACCGCCAACAAAGTGTACCGGCGTCTTCCAGATCTCCGGGAATTTGCACAAATGGGCAAAGAAAAAATCATTGAGCCCGTCCTCAATGATATTCTCAATCATAAAATGTCCCCTGTTTTCTGCCAGAAACATGGCATAAGAAGCAATATAACGGTTCGGAAGAGGCTTTTTATAAACATGATCAAGAATTTCAGCTGCCTCAACATGGTATTTCTGATTGAATTTCAATGCAAGCGTTTCGTCGAAGGTCTTATACAAGAAATACTGTAACACTTTCCTGCCCAGATATGCCCCGCCGCCTTCATCGCCAAGTATAAAACCAAGACCCGGACTATTCGTTATAATTTTTCTTCCATCGAAATACCCGGAATTACTGCCCGTGCCCAGGATGGCAACTACCCCACTCTTATTTCCACAAAGTGCCCTGGCCGCTCCGGTAAGATCGTTTTCCACTGATGACTGCGCTTCCGGAAAGACCTTTTTTAAAGCCCTTTTCACCAGAGCACGGTTGGAGGCGGCCGCACAGCCCGTTCCATAGAAGAATATAAAAGATGGGCGCAGGTTTTTAAGGGCTGGCACCAATTCCTTTTGCATCAGTTCAATAAGCTGGGACTCATTTAAGAAATAGGGGCTTGCACCCTGGGTTTCGATGATCTTTTTCTTCCTCCCCTGCTGAAGCAAACACCATTCGCTCTTGGTAGATCCGCTATCGGCAATCAGTATGGTCATTAATTTGAGTTTTCTTCCGGTAAATATCCTGGACGAAGGTATAATGCAATTTTTGACAAACCATTCATCCGGAACTTTCAACCCGGTTCGGCTCATTTGCTTAATTTGCAGCCGACTACGGAGAAATTAAGTAAATGAAAAAACTGAAAGTATGGCTGCCCCTCTTATTTGCGGTAGTCATGATCATGGGAATGCTGATCGGGTTCAGACTTTATCCCAACGTCAACACCGGCGGATTCTTTAAAACAGGGAAACTCAACCGGGTGCAGGAGGTACTCGATATCATTGACAATAAGTATGTGGATTCCGTGAATACAGACTCCATGAGCGAGGACGCTATAGGGGGAATGCTCGCCCATCTGGACCCGCATTCCTATTTCATTCCCGCCATCGACCGGGAAGAGATGAATGAAGATCTGGAAGGGAATTTTGAGGGCATCGGCGTTGAATTTCAGATCCTGAGCGATACTGTAAATGTCATCAACGTGCTGGCCGGCGGCCCAAGTGACAAAGCAGGCCTGCAGGTCGGTGACCAGTTTATTAAGGTGAATGATTCCCTGGTCGCCGGCAACGGGATAACACCTGAAAAAATAAAGAAGTTATTACGCGGTCCCGGCGCAAGTACTGCTGACCTGCAAATGCTGAGGGAACATGCATTAAAGACCTTCCGTGTTATGCGGGGAAGCATTCCATTGCCCGCACTTGACGCTGCGTATATGCTAAACAGGGAATCAGGTTATATCCGTATCAATAAATTTTCACGAACCACTTATCAGGAATTCGAGGATGCCCTCCGGCAGTTGCTAAACCAGGGTATGAAAAAACTCGTGCTGGATATTCGGAGCAACGGAGGAGGAATTGTGGATGAGGCCGTAAACATGGCCGACGATTTCCTGGGAAATGATGAACTGATCGTATACACGGAAGGAAGAAAAAGTCCGCGTAAAGAATATCATGCGCAGCGTCCGGGGAATTTTGAAACCGGAAAGCTGATCCTGCTTGTTGACGAAGGCACAGCCTCCGCGAGTGAGATCCTTGCGGGAGCTTTACAGGATTGGGACAGAGCAACCATCGTCGGTCGCCGCACTTTCGGCAAAGGCCTGGTACAAGAACCATTCATGCTTAGCGACGGCAGCGAATTGCGCCTGACCATCGCGAGGTACTATACTCCGCTTGGGCGCAGCATTCAGAAGCCTTATAATAAGGGTCGGGAAGCTTATGACGACGAAGTCATTGAGCGATTTCATAACGGCGAAGCCATCCATGGTGATACGTCAACAACCCACACTGGCCCCATTTACAAAACACCCGCGGGAAGGATCGTTTATGGCGGCGGCGGCATCACCCCGGATGTATTTGTTGGATTCGATACAAATCGCATCTCCAAGAGCATTACATCTTTATACCTGAATGGCACCCTCGGCAATTTTGTTTACGAATATTATATTCATCATCTGAAGGAATTCAGGCAGTTCAAGGATGCTGCTGATTTTTCAGCAAGGTTCAATAAAGATGAGGATGTATGGCGGGGCCTTGGCAATTATGTTATTAAGGATTCCATTTCCCTGGCTACCATTTCCACGCCAGACAAGCATCTGCTTCAAACGAGGATAAAAGCGCTGCTGGCCAGGCTGGTCTGGCGTTCTGAAGGATATTTCATGGTCATGAACCAAAGCGATCCGGTAATGAAAAAGGCATTGGAACTATTGAATACAAACAGTCCAATGCCTTCGGCGGGAAAACCGCACTGATTTATGCCTAGACAGTTTTCTGCTTATCCAGCACTTCTTTTTTCTCGATCCGGTAGCTTATTATAAGCCCCAGACCACCTCCTATTGCAATCAGAGCAAAATAGATGGGCACATTCGCTCCACTGTCAAAGTCGTTGGGATTCTGATGCCGGACGCTGTACAATGCGAAATTGTCCAGGAGGTACGCAAGGAATAATCCCAGGCCGGCCCCTACCATGAGCAGGCCCCATTTCAGGTTCCGGAATGGTGCAGGTCTTGGACGTTCCCGCTGGATCTTGGGATCCATCCCCTTTTCTATCATTGCCATACTCTCTTTATTGTTCAGATATCTGAGGCCGAATATCATAGCGAAAAGCGAAATACTAAGTATGATCAGCCAAAAAAATAACAGTTGATCGGGTCCCATTTTATTTTGTTTTTTGTTTAAATGCGGTTGAACACTATATCAGACTGCATATTGGAAAGAAAGGTTACACCGGATTGCCCCGATTATCTCAAAATCCCCAAACCTGGTTAGGGCTCAAGGGGCCCGTCAGGCCATCAGGCATTCCAATATACCCCTGATGGTCAGTGCCATGCCTGCTAAAACCACCTGAAGCACCCGTTTTCCAGATGAATACGAGCAGTAAAATGTATCTTACCATGTAACCTCAATGACGGGGTCGCCGTCTCATTTTTGTGATAACAACCGGACTCTCAGATACCGAGATCATCAGCAGGGTTCTGCGGGGGGAACAAACCGTGTTTTCCCTGGTCGTGGACCGTTATCAGAATTATGTATTCTCGCTGGTCATCCGGTTTGTTGGGAACCGGGAAGATGCCGAGGAGATTGCCCAGGACGTTTTCGTAAAAGCATACCGGTCGCTGGCTGACTTCCGGGGAGAATCGAAATTCAGCACCTGGTTATTTACAATTGCACGAACGACCTGTATAAGCTTTTTGAGGAAAAAAAAGCTCGGCACCCAGTCGCTGGATAATGAAAGAACGGGCATCCAGCTCGCGAATAGGGAGTCTGGCTTCCGGGCAGATATGGTAGAGCAAAAATCCAGGCACGCTATGCTGAACGAGGCAATTCGTATGCTGAGCGTGGACGACAGCCAGGTATTGACCCTTTTTTATAAAGGGGAACAGACGCTGGAGGAGATCGGCAGGATCATGGGGCTGGATCAGAATAATGTTAAGGTGAAACTTCATCGCGCCCGCCAGCGTTTGAGAGTCAAGATGGAAAAATATTTTCGCCATGAGGTACGTGAAATACAGGATGATTAAAAGAAAAAAGCACCCCCCTGGAATGGACCAGGCAAATGATTCTGGTAGTTTTGCATTATATAAAGAAAAGCATATGGATATCGGGCAGGAAATGGAAGAGCGTTTATGGGATTTTATAGATGGATTATCTAATCCGGATGAGCAGGTGAGTATCCGGCAATTGATTTCAGACGATCCTGCCTGGCAGCGTCGTTACAACGAGCTATTGAATGTAAATAAGGCGATGCATCTACATGAATTGGATGCACCTTCGCTGCGATTTACAAAAAATGTAATGGAGCAGATTGCCAGATACCATGTGGCGCCGGCAACTAAAAAATATATCAACAAAAATGTTATCCGGGGAATAACCGCATTTTTTCTGGTTATGCTTGTGGGTATCATATTATATTTCCTCGGACAGATTCACTGGACGGCAACATCTACAGATCTCCTGGTTCCGCAATATAGTCTTGATGCCAGCAAACTAAACTGGGGAAAGGCACTAAACGGTACTTCAGTAAATATATTTATACTGGTCAATGTTATCCTTGGCCTTATTCTTTTGGATAAATACCTCCAGGCAAGGAAGAAAGCCCGCAACCGCGGGGAAACGATTTAAGAGTTGATGGTTGAAAGTTTTTGGTTGATGGCTCCCATGAGTGAATTCGCACCTAAGGTCCATCAACCATAAACTATCAACCATCAACCCATATCATCTTCCCATTCCGCTTTTAGAATTACCTTCGCAAGTATGGATATAAAAAATAATATTCTCGAAACCATCGGGAATACGCCCCTTATCCGGTTGAATAAAATAACGAAGGATTTCTCCTGTACTGTGTTGGCTAAAGTGGATTATTTCAATCCCGGCAATTCCATTAAAGACAGGATGGCCGTCAAGATGGTTGATGTGGCCGAAAAGGAAGGCAGATTAAAAACGGGAGGAACAATCATTGAATGCACGAGCGGCAATACGGGAATGGGCCTTGCATTAACCGCTATTGTAAGAGGATATAAATGCATATTCACTACCACCGATAAGCAGTCCAAGGAAAAGATGGATATCCTCAAGGCAGTTGGTGCAGAAGTGATTGTTTGTCCGACGAATGTTGAACCGGAAGATCCCCGCAGTTATTATTCTGTCGCCCGACGACTGGCTGCCGAAATTCCGAATTCATTTCTCTGCAATCAATATGATAACCTCGCAAACCGTCTGGCACACTATGAAAGCACCGGTCCGGAAATATGGAAACAGACGGATGGAAAGATCACCCACCTCGTTTGCACGGCAGGCACAGGGGGAACGATAACCGGAGCGGCCATGTACCTTAAAGAAAAAAATCCTGCTATACAAATCTGGGCGATAGACGTGGAAGGGTCTCTTCTTACAAAGTATTTCAATACCGGCGAGATTGACATGAACGAAGTGCATCCATATGTTTCAGAGGGATTCGGGGAGGATTTTGTTCCGGAAAATTATAATATGAAGGTGATTGATCATTTTGAGCAGGTAAGTGATAAAGCCGGTGCCGTGATGGCCCGCAGGCTGGCCCGTGAAGAAGGATTATTCTGCGGATATAGTGCGGGAAGTTGTTTGCAGGGACTGGCTCAGTTGAAAACCAGGCTGAAAAAAGCTGACCTCGTCGTTTGCATTTTCCATGATCACGGAAGCCGCTATGTAGGAAAAATATACAATGATCAGTGGATGATGGAAAGGGGATTTCTGGACGTGAAAACTTTCCGTGATATCGTGAATGCGAGAGGAGAAAGCAAACTCGTAACCATCAGACCCTATCAAACGGTGGGTGATGCGGTGGATCTGATGAAGCAATTCCATATAGAAAATATTCCGGTTTTGGATGAAGGAATTCTTTCCGGTGCAGTAAGTGAAAGCGGATTATTCGGAAGAATGCTGACCGAAGGCAACGACATCAGAAATAAAAAAATCTCCGAGGTTACCGAGCCGTCTTATCCGCTGGTTTCCTTCGATACTACCGTAGAGCGGATCAGTTCACTGATCAGTAAGGAGAATGGCGCCGTCCTGGCAAAGGATGACAGCGGCAATTTCCACATCGTGACGAAGTATGATGTTATACAGGCATTTAGAGTGAATGCATAAGAGAGGTTGATGGTTGACGGACTTTACTTGTGGGTTCGGATTTGATAACGGTGAATCCTTGGCCGTCATCGTATTTTTACCAGTAAATTTACTAGCCTCAAAGTAAAAGCTGAATGATCAAAATCAGGCAAAATGTCTATTGTTGTTGATTTGTGTATAAGTTATTTTTGATTCTGAAGTTGATTGATTTATTCAATCGCAACAATATCCAAAAACCCGTAGTCAAAGTTCTTTTATCCAATATCCGATAGAATTTCCAAATTAAATCCGATATCAGTCAACTTCATTTTTCCTTATCCTTCGAATGAACCGAAACAGAGAAACAGCATCTGAGAAACCTGTCCTTATCCAGTAGAACCAATCCAGTCCCTGAGAAACTATCCTTGTCCCGAAGAACCAATCCAGTCCCCGAGAAACCATCCTTATTCTGAAGCATTCATTTGCCCCTGGCCGATTGTTGATGACCTGAAAAATCAATCCTGTCCCTGAGAAACCTGACGTTAAGCGATTTGCGTTTGCGTTCCAAGAACAACCGAACCTGTCCTGAAAAAGTATTATTAAAATCCAGTCTCCGTAGAGAAACCAGTAATCAGTTCCAATTCCTTGTCAAAACCAACTGCATTACTCCAGTACCCTCCTGCTAAATTTATACAGCACCACAATTTAGCAGGAGGCAGCAATCAGGGAATCCATCAACCATCGACTATCACCCATCAGCGTATATTTGCTTCATGTACTTTTCATTCGAAAAAAATGAAGGGGACGAAGCAAACAAGCCTTCGCGCAAGAAACCCATTTTTCCTGTCAGCGAAATGCTGAGAGATTACCTGAAACAACATGGCAGGGAAGTGAAGCTTCCTGTTTCCTATAATGACCTCAGACTGGTGTCATACGCAGTTCCACTGAAAGATAAACACGGTCAGGACACATTGTGGGAGACCGTTTCCTATGATATGCAGCATTGGCAATTCATCCGGGCCGGACTGGTGAAAATGTATGCCATCCTGAAAACCGAAGGTGACCTCACTTTTAGCAAACATCTGGATGTAGCAAGGGTCGATTTCTGCAGCTTCGCCAATTCCAGTCCCTTTCGCATCCGCATCGTGAATAAATTCAATGATAACTATGATCATTACTATGTTAAACAGGCCGATGCTTCCCGGATTTACGGCCTTGAACTCGAGCACCTGCTTTCACCCAATAGAATTACTTATTTCACCCATCTGAATACCCTGATTGAAGAGCATATTCCGGGCATCCCGGGAGATGTATTCATTACGAATTACCTCGAAGAACCAATTACTAACCGAATCCGTTTTGCCAAGGAATTTGTGAAATTCAATGAACGCTGCTTCGTGCGGTTGCTGGGAGATATGCGTTCCTATAATTTTGTCGTTAATATAACACCTGATATAGAAGACTTCCAATATCGCATTCGGGCGATTGATTTCGATCAGCAATCCTACGAAGGCAGGAAAAATTTATACCTGCCACAATTTTTTAAAGAGAATAGGGCACTTGTAGATCTTTGCATAAAATATTTGAACAGGGATTCTATCACCCAATACCAAACGGAAGAAAGAACCATGATGGCGTTCCGTGTTGCTTCCTCCAGGTTCCGCCTCATGCATTTGCTGAATATCATGTCAAAGGATCCGATTTCCTCGCCTGAAAAATTATTGCAGCTTAAGCAGGAGCTTGCGGTCGCATTTGAATCACCCATCTTTCTTAAAAGCAGCTCAATGGGTCAACTCGTGAAAAGGCAGCTCAAGCAAACCCTTCAAAAAAACCTGGCGCTTATCCAAAAAAATCTCGGAAAGTTCCATGATTGATACTTTAGAATTCATGGTTCAGAATTAAAGCAGCTAGCGTTGAATATTGTATCTTTGCGGCTTCTTATTCATAAAAAACAACCCATGGCGAAGTATAACGCAGGCGTTTTATTTGGCGAAGAACTCGAAGCCCTCTATCAGGATGCAAAGGATAATGAGTTTGCGATACCGGCAGTAAATGTTACAGGAACTGATACGATCAATGCGGCATTGGAAGCGGCGGCAAAAGTGAATTCTCCAATTATCATTCAATTCTCCAATGGGGGCGCACAGTTTGTTGCAGGAAAGGGCATGCCCAACGACAAACTCCAGGGCAATATATCCGGAGGCATTTCAGGGGCCCTCCATATTCATACTGTTGCCAAATATTACGGTATACCGGTGATTGTGCATACGGATCACGCAGCAAAAAAATGGCTGCCCTGGATCAGCGGATTAATAGATGCGGGAGAAAAATATTTCAAAGAAAAAAAACGACCGCTCTTCAGTTCGCATATGCTGGATCTATAGGAAGAGCCGCTGGAAGAAAATATTCACACATCGGTTGAATTTTTCAAGCGGATGAAGCCGCTGGGTATGGCGATCGAGATTGAGCTTGGTGTTACCGGCGGCGAAGAAGACGGCATCGACAACAGCGGAGTGGAAAATGATAAATTATATACACAGCCCAAGCATGTGGCTTACGCTTATACTGAGCTCAGCAAGGTTGGGCGGCTGTTCAGCGTCGCTGCAGCATTTGGAAATGTACACGGAGTATACAGTCCTGGTAATGTAGAGCTTCGGCCGGTAATCCTCAGGAACAGTCAGGACTACATTGAAAGGGAGCTTAAAACAAAACCCAAGCCCGTTTATTTTGTCTTCCATGGCGGAAGTGGATCTCCGCAAAATCAAATCCGTGAGGCCATTGGGTACGGTGCCATCAAAATGAACCTGGATACCGATCTTCAATGGGCTTTCTGGGAAGGCGTTCACAAATACTATCAGAAAAATGAGGCCTATCTCCAGGCACAGCTGGGCAATCCCGAAGGAGCCGGGCGTCCCAATAAAAAATATTATGATCCCCGGGTATGGCTTAGAAAGGGAGAAGAAAGTTTTATCAGCCGGCTTCAGATCGCTTTTGAAGATTTGAATTGCATTAATAGAAACGCTTAGTTTTTGATTGTGTATTGTATCAATTATGGCTGATGGAAATCTGATGCGAATCCGCACCTGAGGGCTATCAACCATCAACCCAATTACCGCTCATCAACAATCAAATCCCAACCCCCGCCGATTCAAGGCAAATTCCATATATTCATTCCATATTTAAATAATTTATGAAATTTTTTCTTGCAGCCCTGCTGTGCGAGGGCCTTTTCATAGGATCTTCAGGGCAGCAACCCCATCAAGCGCCAACCAGAAAATCAGATTCTTTTCCTGTAACCAGGTCACCGGCTAAACCATCCGTACCAAAACCTTATAAAGAAGTAATACCGGACAGTGCCTTCAGCAGAACAGGATTATTTACAGTTCATAAAGTAGGTGACAAATGGTATTTCGAGATTGCAGACTCCCTTTTCGACCACGAGATCCTGGTTGTTACGCGCTTTAGTAAATCACCTGCAGGGAGTCGAAATTACGGCGGAGAGGAGGTTAATGAACAGACGATCCGATGGGAAAAAGGCCCTTCTGATGTCGTTTTTATGCGCATTGTAACAGAGGTTAACGTGGCGGCGGATTCATCACAACCCATCGCCCGCGCCGTGCGCAATTCCAACCTGGATCCCATCGCGGAGGCATTCGAGATTAAAACTTACGGAAAGGAATCTGTAGTGATTGAGGTAACGGATTTTTTCAAAGGAGATAATCAGCCCGTCAGCCTGGACCCACCCACCAAGAGAAGATATAATCTCGGTGGAATTTCCTCTGACCGCTCCTATATTTCATTTATCCATACATTCCCTCTGAACACGGAAGTGAGAACGGTGAAAACTTTCACCTCCTCTCCATCACCCGGCGGCATCCAATTCGGACCCTCATCCCAGGTAAGCCTTCCGGCGGCAGAGGCATCCGGCTCCGTTACCATCGAATTAAACAATTCGTTTATCATGCTACCGGCCATCCCTATGCGCAAACGGCTGTATGATCCGCGTGTAGGATATTTCGCGAGTGAATTTACTGTGTACAGCGACGATCAGCAGAAAGTGCAGACGGCTACATTCATTCATCATTGGCGGTTGGAGCCCCGGGATGAGGATACGGCGGCCTGGAAAAGAGGAGAACTGGTTGAACCGAAAAAGCCCATCGTCTATTATATCGATCCGGCCACTCCAAAGAATTGGCGCCCCTTCCTGATTGCCGGAATTAACGATTGGCAGCCCGCTTTCGAAAAAGCCGGCTTTAAAAACGCAATCACCGGCAAAGAATGGCCCGAGCATGATTCTACGATGAGCCTCGAAGATGCGCGGTTTTCCGTGATCCGCTATTTTGCTTCTGAAATTGAAAATGCGTATGGTCCCAATATCGCCGATCCCCGTACCGGAGAGATTCTGGAAAGCCATGTGGGCTGGTATCACAACGTGATGAAATTGGTACACGACTGGTATATGATTCAGGCGGGAGCCGTGGATCCACGGGCCAGGTCGATGAAGTTTGATGACAGCCTTATGGGAGAACTCATTCGATTTGTTTCATCACACGAAATCGGACATACCCTCGGATTGCGCCACAATATGGGCAGCAGCAGCATGACGCCTGTTGAAAAGCTTCGGGACAAGGCCTGGGTGGAAGCCCATGGCCATACCGCATCGATCATGGACTATGCCCGGTTTAATTATGTTGCCCAGCCAGAAGACCATATTGGTCCGGCTGGATTATATCCCCGCATCGGGGAATATGACAGGTGGGCGATTCAGTGGGGATACAAGCATATTCCGGGAACCAAAGATGAGGAGGCAGATAAAAAAATCCTAAACCAATGGATAGTTGATAGCCTGAAAGCCAATCCCCGTTTGTGGTTCGGCGGTGAGGGACAAAATTATGATCCCCGTGCACAAACAGAGGACCTGGGAGACAACAGCATGAAAGCAAGCGAATATGGGATTAAAAATCTGAAAAGAATTATTGTCCAGCTACCCCAATGGACAAAGGAAGAAGCAGACACCTATGAAAACCTGGATAACATGTATGCACAGCTCACTATTCAGTTTGGAGATTATATGAACCATGTAAGCAAAAATGTAGGAGGTATCTATGAAACGCTTAAGAGCGTTGAACAACCAGGAGATGTATATGAACCCACGCCAAAAAAAATTCAACAGGAGGCCGTGGCCTTTTTACATTCGCAATTATTTGAAACACCTTATTGGTTGCTGAATAAGGATATACTCAACAAGATCAATAGCCCTTCTTCGAATGAGCGCATAGTGAACACGCAGGGAAGCGTTTTGCAATCCTTACTTTCCAGCTCCCGCTTATTCCGCATGGCCATTATCCGGGACCGTTATGGTAAACCGGTAGTATACGGACCTGACGAACTGGTCACCGATCTTGAAACAGGCATCTGGAAAGAATTATCTGCAACTGTGGCCATTGATCCCTTTCGCCGAAATCTTCAAAAGGAATATGTGGAGGCGCTGATCTCGTTGATTAATCCTGCCCAGCCTGCCATACCTTCAAATCTTCCCCGGGGGCTCATTTTATTTTTCGGAGGTGATATAAGGAACACGGATATACCTTCCATTGCCCGTGCCCACCTGGTGGCCCTTCGAAAGCGAATCCTGGCTTCTGTTCCACGCAACTCCGACAAACTGAGCCGATACCACCTCGAAGATGTGGCTGACAGGATTAAACGGGCGCTGGAGCCCAAATAATTTATGCCTTCTTCAATTACTTTGTCAACTTCAAGAAATGAAAAAAATATATTTATTCGGCCTCATCTGCTTCAGTATTTTATCGTGCAATACAAAAACCGCAGAGAATCCTAAGGATGTGTTTGCTTCGAATATTGACGCGACGGTTAAACCGGTAGATGATTTCTTTTTGTATGCCCATGGAAAATGGATAAAGGATAATCCGATCCCTCCTGAAGAAAGTTCCTGGGGAATCGGCAATGTGGTTTATAACGAAAATCAACGGCGCCTTCGCCTGATAAGTGAAGCCGCAGCACAAGAGGGGGGAGCAAAAGGATCCGCTGCCCAGATGATCGGAGATTTTTGGACGACCGCAATGGACAGCACGCAAATTGAGAACCAGGGAACCAGTTACCTGAATTCCTATTTCAAAGAAATAAACGCCATCACCAACATTCCTTCCTTTATAAACTGCATCGCAGATCTAGACAAAATACGGGTGAAGGCGCTTTTTAGCAGCCTGGAGGACCTGGATGATAAAAATAGCGATGAGATGAGTTTTAAACTCAACCAGGGCGGTTTGGGGCTTCCCGAACGTGATTATTATTTTAACAAGGACTCATCCACAACAAATATTCGGAAAGCCTATGCTGTTCATATTAGCAAAATCGAAATGCTCCTGGGCAAGGACTCTGTTAGCGCAATTAAAAGTGCAGAAGGTATTTTAACTATGGAAACTAAGTTGGCAGGAGCTTCCCGTTCGGTCGCTGATTTGCGCGATCCGTATTCCAATTATCACAAGATATCCATTGCAGATCTCAGAAAACTATCATCTTCCATTGATTGGAAAAGTTTATTAACAAATATTGGCGTCACGCATGTTGATTCTGTGATCGTAGGCCAGCCTGAATTCTTCAGATCTTTGGATGCTGTTTTGAAGTCGACACCCATCACGATTTTGAAAGATTACCTCACTTATCAACTGGTGAATTCCTTTGCTGGAGCACTACCTGAAAAATATGGCGAGGAATCCTTTCATTTCAATCAATTATTTAGCGGCGCAAAAGAGAGAAAACCACGCTGGAAAAGAGTGATAGGTGCCGAAGAAGGGGCGATGGGCGAATTGCTTGGTCAACTTTATGTAAAAAAATATTTTAATGAAACAGCAAAACAACGCTACGAGCGAATGGCCGAAGAAATACGTACAGCTTATAAGGAACGGATTCAAAAACTGCCATGGATGAGTGATAGCACCAAACAAAAAGCTATCCTGAAGCTGGAAGCAATAAATAAGAAAATAGGATACCCGGACAAATGGAAGGACTTCTCTGGTATGCAAATAAGCAAAGAAAGCTATGTGCAAAATCTAATCAACGCCAATACCTGGTGGGAAAGGTATAATTTGAATAAACTCGGTAAGCCGGTCGATAAAAGTGAATGGACCATGTATCCCCAAACCTATAATGCCTACTACGATCCGGATAGAAACGAAATGGTATTTCCCGCTGCCGCTTTTATTGTTCCGGGTTTTGAAGATAAAGACCTGGATGATGCCACCATGTATGGTTATGTGGGCGCAAGTACGATCGGTCATGAAATAACCCATGGCTTTGATGATCAGGGAAGGCTTTATGATGCAAGGGGCAATTTGCACAACTGGTGGACAAAAAATGATTCTGCTGAATTCGTAAAAAGAACTACACAGATCATTAAACAGTTTAACGAATTTGAACCGCTTCCGGGCGTTCACATAAACGGGAAAGCGACACAGGGGGAAAATATTGCGGACCTTGGGGGCCTTGAATTAGGGATTCAGGCATTTAAGAAATCAGAAGCCTATAAAAAGAACGAAATAATTGGAGGCCTTACACCCATGCAACGATTCTTTATGGGATATGCGCTTTCCTGGCTATATGAAACAAGGCCGGAGAGTTTGAAATATCTGATAATGGTTGATGTACATTCGCCCGAAAAATACAGAGTGATCGGACCTTTGAGTAATTTAGAGGAATTCTATTCAGCCTTTAATGTAAAACCGGGTGATAAAATGTACCGGGCAGACAGTGTGAGGGTGCGGATTTGGTAAATGAATCCTATTATTCGTGTGACGATGCTACTGATCAGCGCGGAGATGGTAACAAGAGCACGCAGATTCAGATTTAATATTTCCTGAGCAAATCCAAAAACCTGCGATCGAGCTTATGGCCATACCAATCCTCGTACTGTAGATCTGTTCTGCCGGAATCGAGGATGCCAAAATCGCCGGCAAAATTCCACACTGCAAAACCAATTCCATTGGAAGAAAGTATGTCAAGCACATCCGAGAACCAGGCCATGAAAACATCATGCGGAGTTTTATTCCAGCATCCGCATTCCCCACAATGAACTCCAACACCCTGTTGCACCAATTCTATCCATGGCTGGTAATAGGTCTCCAGCATCTCCCGGCTCAAATATTGGTTACCAACCTCGCCAGGCCATTTCGGAATAGGCATATGCTCAATATCCTTGTTGGCCCATGGCGCTTTAAAATGTGATATTGACCCTGGATAATATCCCCTGCAACTCTGGGCAATATTTAAATCTATCAGTTCCGGCACCACCTGATTTCCTCCGCTGTTTCCATCTGCGATAATCAGGTGGCCGGGGTTTTCCTTGCGGATAGACTCTGCTGCGGACTGAGCCAGTTTGCGGTAAATTTCTCCGGGCACAGGACCGGATTTCGAATGCTGGTCATTCATATCTTCACGTACGCTGGGTTCATTCAGAAGATCGAAACTGATTTTTTCAGGGGATTCGTCCCTGTATTTTCTGGCCCACATATTCCAGTGAAAATAAAATGCCTGCTGCGCCGCTTCGTCGCGCCATAAATTGTAGGGCTCATAAAAACCGGCGTTGATGCAATAGCCCGGGGCACGATGCAGGTTAAGGCTCACATGCATCTGGTATTTATGCGCCAGGGACACAAATGCATCTATGCGGTCTACCGCTTCCGGATTAATATTATATACTTCCTCAGGTAGAATATTCCTGCTTCTGTCAAAATTCAGGTAGTGAGGGTAAGCAATGGGTATCCGGACAAAATCAAATCCCCATCCCTGCATCCATTTAAAATATTCTTCAGTTGTAGGCCGTTTCGATGGCGTTGGATCTGGTGAAAAAAAATCCAGCACATTAAATCCCTTCCATTTCGGCAGTTTGTTATTTAGCGGCATTTTAGAAACCGCAGATGCAAGGGGTTTCCCGACGGCAAGCGCTGCGGTTATCAGTCCTGCAGTTCTAATGAAATTTCTTCTTTTCATTTTTTTATAACATCAGTAATCGGAACGCCGATACAGCCATTGGGCATCTGAATATGCAAAAGTGCCGCTATGGTCGGGGCGATATCCGTCATATGCACAGTTTCATTCGAGTTGCCGGGATGGATATGCCAGCCCATAAACAAAAGCGGAATATGTGTATCATAAGGATTCCAGGCGCCATGTGTTGTGCCTGTGCGTGCAAAAGTATCCAGCCAGCCCGGGTCAAAGACGACCTGCACCTGGCCGCTTCGCTTAAAATTATATCCATTCGTGATCATGGTCTTCAGCGGTTCAGGAATTGCGGCGTCCTGAAGCCTGTCAATATCGACAGCAAAACTAACACCCGGCTGTTTTTTCAGATAATCAACAGTAAGCGTCTTTATTTCGGAAAAATCAGCTTTTGCCGCGTCAATCTTTCCCAGATCAAAATTGATCTGATAATTTTGTGCCCCGCGGATCGCTTTGGCAATTCCAAATTTCTCATTGATTTGTTTATTCAGCGTATCTAAAATCTTTTCTGTGACAAAAAAACCTGCAGGAATGTGGTGCTCCCGGAGAAAGCCAACCGCATGTGCAGCGCCGTGATCTGCAGTTAAAAAAACCAGGTATTGTCCTTTGCCTATCCTGTCGTCAAGCATGGAAAAAAAAGAAGCCAGATCCTTATCAAGTCGCAGGTAAGTATCTTCAACTTCAATGGAATTGGGGCCGAAGAGATGACCTACGTAATCTGTGGAAGCACAATTGATAGTTAGAAAATCTGTTGCTGGTCCGCGCCCCAGCTGATAGCCTTCAATTGTGGCTCTGGCAAAATCCATTGTGATTGTATTTCCAAAAGGTGTGCTCCGAAATGAGCCGTGGTTTCTGGCATAAGCTGCTTTGACATCGTGCGGGAAAACCGGTGCATGTTCATCGCCGAGTTTCCCTTCATACGACATATTATCAGAATCACTCTGCAGGTAGGTGTTGATTGGATACAAAGTATTCCATCCGCCACTAATTAGCCAGTCAATGTTTCTGTCCCGGTTATACTTCACTGCCCAGTCGGGCAATTGTTTCATGTAATACGAACTGGTAATAAAATTCCCGCTTGCATCATCGAGCCAGAATGCGGCATTGGCTGCATGTCCTGCTGGTAATATGGCTGCACGGTCTTTCAGAGAAATACCCACAACCCGCGATTTAAACTGAGTGGCTATGCGCAGCTCATCGGTAACTGTGCTCACAAGCAGATTACGTGGCGACATCTTTCCTTCGGCAGACTCCGCGCCGACAGTCTGCTCCATCGAATCGGACACACAATACACGCTCTTGCCGCTTAATTGATCCGTCCAATCGTTTCCTGATATGCCGGTGATTGATGGAACTGAACCGGTGAATATGCAGGTATGGCCGACAGCTGTATAAGATGGTAAATAATTAATGAGGGTGTTCTCGCAGGAAAATCCCTGATCCAAAAGTCGTTTGAATCCGCCTTCTCCATAGCGGTCATAATATCGGTAAAGATAATCCCAACGCATCTGGTCCACCACGATACCCACGACCAGCCTGGGTCTGGATAAGCCGGATGTATTCGACTGACCAAATCCCGGGAAAGTAAAAAAGAATGAAATCAAAATAAACAAAAGCAGCCACTTTCTTATCATTTCAAAACATTTAGACAAATGTATCTCCAAATTCCGGCTTGCCCTGTTCTTTAAAAGCATTATTTTTACGTCAATTTTTTAATTCAACCCACTTCAACAATGGCAGATTTTTTTGAAAAGCTCATTAAAAATCGGGGCCCGATCGGGCAGCACAGGGAAAGAGCACACGGATATTTTGCATTTCCAAAGCTCGAAGGAGAAATCGGCAGCCGCATGAAATTTCGTGGCAAGGATATGATTGTCTGGAGCCTCAATAATTATCTTGGGCTGGCAAACCACCCGGAAGTCAGACGAACAGATGCGGATGGCGCCAGGAAATACGGCCTGGCCTCACCAATGGGTGCGCGGATGATGAGTGGTAACAGTGACTTCCACGAACAATTGGAAAAAGAGCTTTCTGCTTTTATTAATAAGGAAGATACCTGCCTGCTCAATTACGGATATCAGGGTATGGTGAGTATTATTGACGTATTGTGCGGAAGGCATGATGTAATCGTGTACGATGGCGAATGCCATGCATGCATCATTGATGGGTTGCGGTTGCATGCGGGTCATCGCTTTGTATATAAGCATAATGACCTGGCCGATTTTGAAAAACAGATTCAGCGGGCCAATGCATTGATCGAAAAGCAAGGTTCGGGTGGTGTTCTTGTAATCACTGAGGGTGTTTTTGGAATGGCCGGTGATCAGGGAAGGATCAAAGAAATTGCTTCACTAAAAAAACAATATGGATTCCGTTTGCTTGTTGATGATGCTCATGGTTTTGGTACGCTTGGCAAAACAGGTGCGGGTGCAGGTGAAGAGCAGGGAATACAGGACGAGATAGACCTTTATTTTTCCACATTCGCCAAATCCATGGCTTCCATCGGAGCTTTCGTTTCAGGAGACAGACTGATCATTGACTATATCCGGTACAATATCCGCAGCCAGATCTTTGCAAAGAGTTTGCCAATGCCCATGGTCATTGGAAATCTGAAAAGACTGGAATTGTTGCGTAACAATCCTTCACTTAAGGAAAAGCTCTGGAAAAATGCATTAAAACTGCAAAGCGGATTAAAGAAAAAAGGATTTGATATTGGAAAAACGGATTCTGTTGTAACACCTATTTATATGAAAGGTGATATTCCTGAAGCTACAGCAATGGTGATGGATCTGAGAGAGAAATATGGAATTTTCTGTTCAATTGTTGTGTATCCCGTAATTCCGAAAGGCCATATCATCTACCGGCTGATTCCCACTTCAGTTCATACGGATGAAGATATCCAGGCTACCCTTGATGCTTTTGAAGCCACCAAAAGGAAGCTGGATGCCGGAGAATATAAAGTAGAGGCTATTCCGGATATGGCTGAAGCTTAGGCGGTTATGAAAGTTTTAAAGCCGGGCCAGCATAAAGCCCTGCTTTTTTCGTTATTAAGGGAGGTTTCGACTCAAGTTGGAGCCGGCAATACCCCTTGCTTTTGAAATGCACCATATTATCCATTTTTTTCATCCAGGGCCTGCAAGCTTTCGCCCATTACGCCAAGCCGCCAAAAACTGATTCGGGAACAGTTGTTTTTACGCTTCAAAACACATCGGACCGCCAAAGCCGCATTGATTCGGTATATCTCATTTTTGACAGATATGATAAACGCGGCGCGGGTATAATAAAACGGGTATTCTATCCCGTGAATAACCAGGTGCAAATTACCGTACCCAGTGGCAGGTATTATGTAAATATCTTCTGTCTGGGTATTTATAACCATGCAGGCTTTGACCGCATACTGACAGCTAAATCAAACCATACCCGCAAGGTCTTTCTTCGCCTTCAGGCATCTGCATTGTTTACGCCCGGCATGGTGGAAATACCAAGAGAAAAATGGGATCCCTCTCATCTCGCAATACTCCAGTTGCGTAGTCCAAAATAAGAATAGCGGCCAAAAAAAAGACCTCCTTGTTGAAGGGAGGCCGCACTAATCAAATACCATTAACCATTAAACCTTATCCTATGAAAAGCCAAATATAAAAGTTTTCAGCATAGAAAATAGTCTCAAACCATAAGCTTTTTGTAAGATGGATATAAAATTGATTCATATCAATTGAAAATCAGGTAATTTGTATTTTGTTGAAACAAAAGGCCTATGAGGAAAATAGTTGTTGCCATTACAGGAGCCAGCGGCGCTATATACGCGAGCCAGTTGATTGATAAACTGGTCAAACTCAGGGCGCAGTGGCAGGAATTATCCGTCTTAATGACAGTTAACGCACGTAAGGTATGGGAAACAGAACTCGAAAATAATGATTACCTGCATTTTCCTGTTAGCTTGTATGAAACGAACGATTTCTCGGCTCCTTTTGCCTCGGGATCGGCCAGGTATGATACGATGATCATTATTCCCTGCTCTATGGGAACGCTTGGAAGGATCGCTGCGGGAATTTCTTCGGATTTGCTTACCCGGGCAGCTGATGTTATACTGAAAGAGAGAAGAAAGCTGATCTGCGTAGTACGGGATACTCCATATAATCTCATCCATATCCGCAATATGGAAACGGTAATGCTATCAGGCGGCATCATCTGTCCGGCTACACCTTCTTTTTACAGCAAACCCAAAACTTTGGAGGAATTAGCAGCAACTGTTGTTGACCGGGTGATTGACCTCGCGGGATTTGATATTGATACTTTTCGATGGGGGGAAAGGGTTGATGGTTGATAGTCCTTTTTTATTGTCTCAGATCCACTTCTTCAACACCCGGATGTTTTGATTTGTCGAAAGTAAAACTGGCATCGCTGATGGCGGCTTTACCATTGAGGCTGTTAATGCTATAAATATACCGGTTGCCATTTTTATCAAGCAATTTTCCGGAGATGACCATATGCGTCTTCTTATCAATATATAGATAGATCTTATGAAAATTACGGCTCTTGTCCAGAGGAGTCATTTCAATTTCCTGAACGGTTTTTCCATTCATCTTTTGTTCTCCGTTCAATTTATACAAAAAGTCCTTGTCGTAAAAATTGGTAAAGAGTTTTTGTGGCGACAAGGAGCCGGCAGTAGGATCATTCTTAGTTATGGTCACTTCCTTGGAAGATTTATCATAGGTCCAGGTGGTTGTACCATCGCTATATATTTCCTGACCCGTAATATCGACTTTGAACTTATTTCCTTTCATCAAAAGCGTTCCTTTTTTTGTGCCTTCTGAATGTCCGTCGCCATCCTGGATTGCCAGTGTGAAGGTTCCCTGGATAGCTTTAAAGGATTTGATTTTAGAACTTGCCCTGTCAAGAATTTGTTTCGCTTCGGGATCGCTTTGCCCGAGGCTGTTATTCTGACCAAGGCCCGATGCTGATACCAGCAGGCCGGCCAAAACGGATAAAAATAATTTCATACCTGGTGCTTGAAAGAAAAAGAAGGCGCAAGATACCCCCAATCGAATTGCAATTGGTATGCCTCCTGCATTAAAGTATATAAATTTGATAATCAAGTACTTAAGCTGTCCAAGTAATCCGTGAGCTCCAATTCGGTTTTAATATACACTTCCCTTGCCTTACTGCCAAGGTTAGGTCCGACAACGCCCGCTGCCTCCAGTTGGTCCATCAGGCGGCCCGCCCGGTTATATCCCAATTTCATACGGCGCTGCAGCAGGGAGGTGGATCCCACCTGATTTTGCACAATGAGCCTTGCGGCTTCTTCAAACAGCGGATCCCGGTTATTTGCATCAAAATCCCTAGAATCCATTTCCTTTTCATCCACATATTCCGGCAATAAAAATGCCTGGGCATAACCGGGTTGCCTGCCTATAAATTCAGCGATCTCTTCTACTTCAGGCGTATCAACAAAAGCGCATTGCAGGCGGGTAATCTCACCATTAAATGAAATCAGCATATCGCCCTTTCCGATGAGTTGTTCAGCACCGCCTGTGTCAAGGATGGTACGGGAATCAATTTTAGAAGACACTTTAAACGCTATCCTTGCCGGAAAGTTTGCTTTGATAGTACCGGTGATAATATTTACCGAAGGCCGTTGGGTGGCAATGATGAGATGAATGCCAACAGCACGTGCCAGCTGTGCGAGTCGCGCCAATGGCATTTCTATTTCTTTGCCTGCGGTCATAATGAGATCAGCAAATTCATCAATCACGAGCACAATAAATGGCAGGTACTGGTGCCCCTTTTGGGGATTGAGTTTGCGCTTGATGAATTTGTCATTGTATTCCTTTATATTTCGTGTGCCTGCTTCTTTCAGAAGGTCGTACCGGTTATCCATTTCTATACAAAGTGCATTCAATGTATAAACAACTTTCTTGGTATCGGTGATGATGGGCTCTTCCTCGCCGGGAAGTTTAGCCAGAAAATGTTTCTCAATGATGCGGTAAAGACTGAGTTCTACTTTCTTCGGATCCACCAATACCAGCTTCAGTTGAGAAGGATGTTTTTTGTAAAGTAAGGAAACCAGGATGGCATTGAGTCCGACTGATTTTCCCTGTCCAGTAGCACCCGCCATCAGGAGGTGGGGCATGGTGGACAAATCCACGATAAAATTTTCGTTGTCAATTTTCTTCCCAATGGCGATTGGAAGATTGAACGAGTTATGCTGAAATTTCTCCGAAGCCAGCAAAGTGCGCATACTCACGACCGTCTTTTTTACATTCGGCACTTCAATTCCGATCGTTCCTTTTCCCGGTATGGGGGCAATGATGCGGATGCCAAGTGCCGCCAGGCTCAGCGCAATATCGTCTTCCAGGTTTTTAATTCTTGAAATCCGGACTCCCGGTGATGGTACTATTTCGTAAAGAGTTACAGTCGGTCCAACAGTTGCACTTATTTTTTGAATATCTATATCATAATTCTTGAGTGTGCCGATGATCTGGTCTTTATTTCCCTCCAGCTCAGCAGGGTCCTGGATAATCCGGTCGTTCCCGTGGGATTCGAGTAAATCAAGCGTCGGGTATTTGTAAGAAACCAGGTCCAGGGTAGGCTCATAGTCAGGCAGCTTCCCCGAATCAGGCACCGGACTTTCAGTCAAAACTTCTTCCGGATCGGGGTCCGGAACTGCCCTGATCTCCAGTTCAAGAGGATTTACATTCGCCTGTTCTTTCTTGAAGATCCGGATCGGATACGAGGGTGGAATGGGAGGTCTCTCCCCATTTTCCTGCTGCCGCAGCAAAGGAGCATTATCCGCATCCTCCTCTTCAGGGAAAATCAAAGGAAAATCATCATCCTTGTTGAATTTATTTTTTTTATTCTTTGAGGTAGGCTCTTCTACAAATAACATCGCCCCACTATCATCCTGTTCGTTCTCCGGCAAAAGCGCCTGCGACCTCTCCTTTTTAGATAAATCAGGAACGCGGAATTCCGGATTAAATCTCCAGATAACATAAGACAAAAGACCTGCAAACAAGATACAGGCGGTCCCTACTTTACCCAGAAAACGCATCAGCCAGTTACTCAGCATGTCCCCCAGTGCGCCTCCCCAGGGAAATGAGATGCCCCGGGTGAAAAAAGCGGACGCCGTGGAAACATACAGCACCCCGATAATCACATACCGGAGATTCCTCCGGATGGAAAATAATTTTTTAGCGAAGAGCCAGTTGGAGCCGACGATGAAAAAAAAAGAACAGATGAAATAGCTCGCAATGCCAAATCCCTTGTAAAAGAAAAGATGGGAAATATAGGCGCCCAGGGCACCCAGCAGATTAGCCACTTTCAGGTCCTGGGCTGGAGACAATATTGATATTCCACGGAAAACCTTATCCTGATCTTCTCTCCAGGTAAACAGGTAGGAAGTAAAAGCAATGAAAAGAAAAATCGAGAGTAATAAAAAAACTGCTCCGGTTATTTTGTGGGTACGCTCGTCCCGAATCACCTGGGAAACAGTGAGTTTTGCTTCCTTATCAGTCTTCAGGGAGCCCGGTCCGGCGGATTGGTTTTTCTTCGATTTAGAACGGTAAGCCATGGCCACAAAGATATGGTGGTTTGCCTTCGGAAATTTAGGAAGTGTTTATCCATAATTGAATCCTCAGTAATTTACATTAAAAAAGAGCGATTATGAAGAAAATAGCGTTGACCGTTTCAGAAACCGCTACGAAATAATCCGACTCTTGTTCCACATGTAAATAACCATGTATGATCTTACAAAAAGGAGATCCGGCTCCCGATTTTGAATTAAATGCTACGCCTGATCAAAAATTAAAGTTAACCGACTTCAGGGGCAAGCGGGTGATTCTTAGTTTTTATCCTGCAGACTGGAGCCCTGTATGCAGCGATCAAATGTCATTGTACAATGAAACGCTTAGATATTTCCATAAATACAATGCAGAGATCATGGGCATATCTGTTGACAGTAAATGGTGTCATATGGCGTTCGGACAAAGCCGGAAAATACACTTTCCCCTTTTGGCCGACTTTGAACCAAAGGCGGAAATTTCCAAAGCATATGGCGCATATAATGAACAGGAAGGTGAAAGTCTCAGGGCTTTGTTTGTGATCGATGAAAAAGGGATCATCCGGTGGAGTTATCTTTCACCGGATGGAATTAACCCGGGGGCAGATGGCATATTAGACGCGCTGGAAGAAATGTCAAGCGTAAAAAGTTAAATCGATTCTTTATGTCCAAACTGAGAATGCCTGTAACGGAACAAGATCATCATACCGGAAATCCGAAAGCAAAAATCATTTTAGTAGAATATGGCGACTATCAGTGTCCCCATTGTGGCATTGCCCATCCATTTATTAAGCGGCTTATTAAAGAATTTGGTCGTGAACTGTTTTTTGTTTTTCGCAATTTTCCCCTCCAGGAAGTACATCCAGCCGCAATGATAGCGGCTCTGGCTGCGGAAGCTGCCAATTTGCAGGGCAAATTTTGGGAGATGCATGATATCATTTTTGAGCACCAGGACAGCCTCTCAGCGAACAGCTTATTGAACCTGGCTAAAGCACTTGGTTTGAAACTGGAAAAGTTCGCAAAAGACTGGGAAAGCAAGGAAGTGATTTCGAAAGTGGAAAATGATTTTGAAGGGGGCATTCGCAGCGGTGTTAATGGAACCCCATCCTTCTTCATCAATGGAAACCAACTCAGCAGTTATGATGAAAGTTATGAATCATTGGCTTCGGCAGTACAAAGTTTGGAATGAATTACCGGCTTGCCCAGCAGGTCAATCAGGATGAGCTGCCTTTCAACACCGAAATACAAAGAAAGATCCACCCCAGAATGAAGAGCAATCCGCCAATAGGAGTGAGGATTCCCAGGCCCGTCGGAATCGAAGTGCCGGCGGCCATCAGAGAGGAAATGATATAAAGCGAACCTGAGAAAAGCAAGATTCCCCCAATGAAACAACTTCCCGCGCGATTTATCCATGTGCCAGAGAATCGTTCACTGAGGATGCCCGCAGCAAGCAAAGCAAACACATGGTAGAATTGGTACCTAACGGCGGTTTCAAACACCTCCAGTGCAGGTGCAGGCATTTGCTCGCGCAGCCTGTGGGCCAGCAGGGCACCTGAAATAACAGCAATAGCGCCGGCAATTGAGCCAAAGGCCAAGAAAAGTTTATTCACGAGTTTAAATTAAAAAGTAAAAATTAAAAAGTAAAAATGGGTTCCATATGATTGCGTTGAGTTTGTTATTTCCAATTTATCTTATCGCAATGCACGCTTATTTTTCATTCGGATTTAATTTTTCAGCTTGATATTTAAACATGCCATTCCGTCCCTCCCCATTATTTTTTCCTTATTCAACTGATTCTACCGTTACTCAACGGATTATTATCCAAACATCTCTTTTCTTCTAATTCCAACTTCTTTTTTCATCACATTTCATCATTCACCTATCACTTTTTACTTTTTACTTTTTACTTTTTCAACAAATCAATCACCGACTCCAAAACCATGTCATCTTCAAAAACGGTCAGGTTTGCCTGTTCATAATACATTTTCCGCTCGCCCAGTTTACGCACAATATAGGTATGCAGGCTTGCTTCAGAAATATCCCATAACAAAGGCCGTAACTGCTTTTCTTTCATCAGGCGCTTTTTAAGAATACTTGTGGAGGTATTCAGCCAGATCACCTTGCCGTGTTTTTTCATGAACTTTATATTATTGAAGAAGCAGGGCGTTCCCCCGCCGGCAGAAAGCACAAATTGCTCTTTCCCGGCAACGAGATCTTCCAGCACTTGTTTTTCTTTATACCTGAAATACTCTTCCCCTTTAATATCAAAAATTTCTGAAACACTCATCCCCTCTTCATTTACAATAACCGCATCGAGATCATAAAAGGGGATCTGCAGGGCCTCCGCTATGCGAGTTCCCCAGAAAGTTTTTCCCGAACCCATAAAGCCTATGAGGAATATGCGCATGCGGAAAGGCGAATTTGAAAATTTGAAAATTTGAAAATTTGAAAATTCTCAATGTGGGCTTTTTGGTATGATTGTAAATCATAATTCCTATATTTCAATTTGGTTCCCCCATTCATTTTATTTCCTGCTTTAAAATATTCATGCATTTTTCAATTCCTTCAATTCTAACTTAAACATTTGCGATCAAATGGTCAATTCCCAAAATGGCCGTTTGCATAAGCTGTCATTTCCACAAGCGTATGCCACCATTCCTGCATTCCGGCATTTTCAAATTCTCAAATTCTCAAATTTTCGCATTATTTAAACGCGTTCAGTCCCGTAATATCCATTCCGGTGATGAGTAGGTGAACATCGTGCGTTCCTTCGTAGGTAAGCACACTTTCCATATTCATCATGTGGCGCATAACCGGATATTCACCCGTTATACCCATTCCACCCAAAATCTGGCGTGCATCGCGGGTTATACCAGCTGCAATTTCGCATCCGTTCCGCTTGGCCATGGAAACCTGTGCGGGCGTGGCGCGGTTCTCATTCATGAGTACGGCCAGGCGCCAGTTCATTAATTGTGCCTTTGTTATTTCCGTGATCATCTCCGCAAGTTTTTTCTGCTGAAGCTGGAACCCACCGATGGGCCGGTCAAATTGTATGCGCTCCTTGCTATACCGGAGGGCCGTGTCGTAACAATCCATGGCAGCACCCACCGAGCCCCAGGCAATGCCAAACCTTGCCTTCGTAAGACAGCTAAGAGGTCCTTTTAAGCCACTGATATCCGGAAAGAGATTTCCCTTGGGCACTTTCACGTGATCGAATACCAATTCACCCGTGGCAGATGCACGCAAACTCCATTTTCCATGGGTCTTAGGCGTGGTGAAGCCTTCCATTCCGCGTTCCACAACCAGTCCGCGTATCTCTCCGAATTCATCCTTGGCCCAAACCACAGCAACCTGCGCAAAAGGCGCATTGCTGATCCACATTTTACTTCCATTCAGAACGACGTGATCTCCTTCATCCTTAAAATTACTTAACATACTGCCAGGATCAGATCCATGGTCGGGCTCAGTTAGGCCAAAACAACCCAACCACTCCCCGGAAGCCAACCTGGGAAGAAATTTTTTTCTCATATCCTCAGTGCCGTAGGCATGAATCGGAAACATGACCAGGGAACCCTGAACAGAAGCCGTTGATCGGACCCCGCTGTCCCCTCTTTCCAATTCCTGCATCATGAGTCCATAACTTATATAGTCAAGTCCGCCTCCTCCATAAATCTCGGGAATGGTAGGGCCAAAACAACCGAGCTGTCCGAGTTGGCGTGTTATCTGCTGGGGAAATTCAGCCCTTTGGGCGTAGTCTTCAATAATCGGACTGATCTCCTTTTTCACATAAGCGCGTACGGATTCGCGGATGAGTTTGTGTTCTTCTGTGAGCAATTCATCCAGCAGAAAATAATCGGGACTCTGAAAAACATCGGTTTTGGCAGCCATGCTAAAGCTTGTTGGATGCGAAAATAAACAATGGAGGTAAGCATTCGTCAAAACCATGATTATTCGCTGATCGCAGGATCTTTGCAAATTCATAATCGGATGATTATTATATATTTACGATGGTGGCACCAGGCGATAGCTGCCAACCTGAGTACCGGAAGGATCGGTAGATGCAACATCCTGCCTTTCTTTGTGTATTTGTTATTAAAGAACTAAAAAGGAATTGTTGGAGTTAAGGGCACCGATACAACGCGACGAACTCGTGGAACGCTGCAGGCAGGGCGATTCACGTGGCTTTAGTGAATTGTATCAGAAGTATTCCAAAGCAATGTACAATACGAGCCTGCGTATTGTGAACAACACCGGGGACGCGGAGGACGTGCTGCAGGAGTCTTTCTGCGATGCTTTTGCCGCCATTGGAAGCTTTGCGTACAAGTCCACGTTTGGTGCCTGGCTAAAGAGGATCGTGATCAACAAATCCATTAACGCGCTGAGAAAACGGAAGCTGACCATCATCGACATGGACAAAACGACTGTTGGTCATTTAGCGGATGAAGAGGCTTATGATGAAACTGGCATCCGGCTGAAAGTGGAGGAGATAAAAAAGGCGGTTAAGGAGTTGCCGAACGGATACAGAACCGTATTGACGCTTCATCTTTTTGAAGGATATGATCAGGAAGAGATCGCGGAGATATTGCAGGTATCGCATGTTACGGTCAGAACTCAGTATATGCGTGCTAAACAGAAATTATTACAATACATAAAACAGGAGTGCTTATCATGAGCAGCGATTTAGAAAAATTTGTTAAGGATCACCGGGACCAGTTCGATGATGAAGTTCCGGCTCCTGACCTATGGAACAAAATCCGGGATCACATGGAATCTGCCGGAGAGAAGAATGACGCGGAGCAGCCGCCTCAGCCTCGCGTTCTGTATTTCAAACGCTGGCTTTCGGCCGCGGCGGCAATAGCACTGGTATGTGGTTCCGGATTATTATACTATAGACTGCATCAACCAAAGCAGGAGCTTCCGGTTGCCGTAAACACGCCCAAGCAAAAAGCACCGGATACAGGAAAGCAAGTCCCGGATAGTCCGTACAATGGCGGGACCGCGGCCCAAAATCAACTGGCACAGACCCAGCAGGATCAGATAAAGAATTCAGGCGAAGTGAAATCCGGACCATCACTGACACAGGAGGAATCAGATTATAATGAAGAGATGTACCATTATTCCCGGCTCGTAGAGATCAAGCAAAATGAATTGAAGGGCCTGCAAAAGGATGAGCCACTGCTCTACAAACAATTCTCAGGCGACGTAAATAAATTAGATAGTGTATACCACGTGCTAAAAACACAGCTTCCCAAAAACTCAAACCGGGAGCAGGTGATTGAAGCCATGATCTCAAACCTGCAGCTTCAGATCCGCTTATTGAATAAACAACTGGATATTATTAAACAAATCAAGCATTCCAAAAAATCAGCATATGAAAATGCATACAAATCCGTTTAAAATTATTATTATATCAGGCTTGGTGGCCTTCCTCGCAGTTCCCCTGCTCAGTTCCGCATCGGATGGAGATCTGGTGCAAAGAAGGAAAAGCATCAGCAAGTCATATCCTGTAACCGGCGATGACAAGTTAAAAATTGAAAATTCTTTCGGTGATGTGGCTGTGACGACCTGGGACAAAAACGAGATCCAGGTTGATATTGAGATCGTGGTGAATGCATCCACAGATGAAAAAGCACAGCAAATGATGGATGAGATTTCCGTATCCGACGGCAAGAGCGGCGATGAAATTTCCTTTAAGACCGAGATCGGTCATATGAACAATGGCAAAAGGAACAGGGATGGTGACGATCAGCGAAAGTTTTCCATAGACTATAAAGTGATTATGCCTTCCGGTAATCCCCTCCGAATAGAAAACAGTTTTGGGAAGATCAATATCGGGAATTTTATCGGTCCCGTTAACCTGACCAGCAAATTCGGCGAACTCACTACGGGCAAGCTTTCGAATGCTAAAGAGCTCCATGTTGAATTTGGAAAAGCGGAAATCGGAGCCGTTACAAATCCAGATATCACATTTAAGTTTAACGGCAGGTCTCTGATCAAAGAGATCACCGGCAATGCCAGGGTTCATACGGAATTTTGCGATAACGTTGAATTTTCATTGGATCAGAATATTAAGGATTTCTATCTTTTCGAATCCTATTCCAACGTTCGCATGTATGTTCCGAAAAACCTTTCAGCAAGTTTTGAAGTACATACAAATTTCGGAAGCTTCAGTAACAATTCAGGTATCGCGATCTCCCAGCGAAAGGAGGAAGATAATATGGGCCCGAAATTCGATGAGGATTACTCCGGAAGTTCCGGCAGTGGTAACGCGAAGATCAAGATCAAAAGCAGTTTTGGTAAGATCCGTTTAGGAACTTCGGGTGATGGATCGATTGATAAAAAAGATTCCGGAGATAAAGACAATGACTCAGGCAACAAGAATGAGGATAAGGAGGATAACGATTCAGGAAAAGTTAATCTGTAAGTTTTCGGAACATGAATGATTGAATAGCATCCGGACCGCCGGGTGCTATTTTCTTTTGGATATTCCCGCTGAGTACAGGAGGCTGCCCATCTCAGCGGCATAACCTGCCGCCACCTTTCCGGCCTTTTCTGCAAAGTCTTCTCCGGAGGAGGCATAGATGATGGCCCGGCTTGCATTGACAAGCAATCCGCAGTCAGTATTAAGTCCTTTGTCCGATATCTCTTTCAAACTCCCTCCCTGAGCACCCACACCGGGAACCAGGTAAAAATGATCCGGGGTGTGCTTGCGGATCTTCGCAAGCAAATCTGCCCGCGTGGCACCGATCACAAACATCAGGTTTTCGGTTGTCCCCCACCGGGAGGCTTTTTTAAGTACAGATTCATATAATAATTCGTCGCCCAGGCGCAGTAACTCGAAATCTTTCGCTCCCTGATTGGAGGTTAGTCCGAGGAGGATAGTCCATTTGTCTTTATATTCGAGGAACGGCCTGACGCTGTCTTCTCCCATGTAGGGGGCAACGGTTACTGCATCGAAGCCCAGGGTCTCGAAAAAAGCCCGGGCATACTGCATAGAACTGTTGCCTGTATCTCCGCGCTTAGCATCTGCGATCTTAAAATGGGTTGAAGGAATATAGTCGACCGTTTTCTGCATCGTCTCCCAGCCACGGAAGCCCTGCGCTTCATAGAAAGCCGTATTGATCTTATAGCCGATACAATATTCCCTGGTCGAATCTATGATCCGTTTGTTAAATTCAAAGACCGGGTCTGTCACGGATTTCAAAAATGCCGGGATGGCGGAGAGATCCGTATCCAGGCCGACACATAAATAATTTTTTTTCTCCAGGATCTGGCCGATGAGCTGTTGCCGGTTCATGAAATCCGTTTCGGCAAAGAAAAGCATTTTAAAGAAACCAGGGCCTGCTTTCGGGCTCTTCCACTTAAATCATCCTTTATTTTTTTTCTCCATCATCTCAGAGATCTTTTGCGCACCGGGATCCAGATCGCGGAGATGGTCAATAATATGCTGATAGGAACGCTCATCGCGATTTTGGCTGAGTTTAAAAACATGTTCAATTGCCGTTACTTCTATTTCGAATGCCACAATGGATTTCATCATTTGCTGAACATACTGCGGATCGAGCCGCTCCACCAGGGAGGGTGAATCCGGTTTTTCAAAATTTCTTGTCAGTCTCGTTAACAGGTCAAGCAATGCATCTTCATCCAGAAAACGAAGAAGGCCGTTTACATGAACCGCCTGGTAATTCCAGGTGCTTGCGGTTTGCTTATTTTCATACCAGCTGGCGCTCACATAAGTGTGGGCATCCGAAAAAATGGCCAGCACCCGTGGATTTTGACGATAGGCTTCCGTATGCCCCTGCTTCTTCATGCAATGACCCTGAAGAAATAATTTATTTCCGCGCTCTTCCATGAGAAGCGGCAGGTGCGTTGCCACCGGAATTCCTTTTTCATTACTGCCGCAAAGCACAACAAAAGGATTTGCCTTCATGAAGTCAATGACTTGCTTCGGGTTCTCTGCTTTGAAATATGGGATATCGTACACGGAAGAAAGTAAAAATTAAAAATTAAAAAATCATACTCCAATCTATCCGACAACTATTTCAGCTCTTCGCTGGGTGGGGATATTGGCATTAATCATGGCGATGCTTCTCGCAGCATTGCCTGCAAATTCAGAAAACGCTTTCCTGGAAGGGGCATCATCACCAAGCATTACGGGTATGCCTTCATCGCCACCTTCGCGGATTTGTTGAATTAAAGGGATCTGTCCCAAAAAAGGAATATCATATTCCTCGGCCAGCCTCTTTCCTCCCTCCTTTCCAAAAATATAATATTTGCGCCCCGGCGATTCTTCTGTAACAAAATAACTCATATTTTCCACAATACCGATTATGGGCGCCTTTAACTGAGCCTGGGCAAACATGGCGATCGCTTTTTTGGCATCAGCAAGGGCCACATCCTGCGGTGTGCTGACCACGATCACTCCGGTAACCGGCACAGATTGCATGAGTGTCAGATGAATATCACCTGTACC
The DNA here is from genome assembly GCA_025449645.1 of Chitinophagaceae bacterium. Classification (GTDB taxonomy): domain Bacteria; phylum Bacteroidota; class Bacteroidia; order Chitinophagales; family Chitinophagaceae; genus Puia. The sequence goes on from JANWIY010000107.1 coordinate 59,735, forward strand.
CGGAGGCATATCCACTACCAGGTAATCAAGCTCATCCCAGAATACCTCGGAAACAAATTGTTTGATTGCACTGCTTACCATGGGGCCGCGCCATACAACAGCATCTTTTTCATTGATCAGCAAACCGATACTCATGAGACGAATCCCGTATTTCTCCAGGGGCAGGATCATGCCCTTGCCATTTACGTTTTTCATCATGGGCCTTTCACCTCTCACTCCAAACATGATCGGCACGCTCGGACCGTAAATATCAGCATCCATCAATCCGACTTTTGCACCATCGGATGCAAGGGAAAGTGCAAAATTAGCAGCCACCGTGCTCTTACCAACTCCGCCTTTTCCGCTGACGACGGCAATTATATTCTTTACATTCGGAAGCACGCTGGCCGGGTCCTTCCTGTTTGCATTTATATTGGAACTGAAATTTATTTGGACCAGTGCGTCCTGGGCTCCTTCGGAATGAATAGCCCGGATGCAGTCATTTTTGATCCTGTCCTTCAGAGGACATGCCGGCGTTGTCAGCATAACTGTAAAGGAAACCCGGTTGCCGTCAATCACTATATCCTTCACCATATTCAGTGTGACTAAATCCTTTCCCAGATCCGGTTCTTGTACTTTACTTAATGCTTCTAACAATTTTTCAACAGTCATGGGCAATTATTTGTTAAAAAGGCGGAACAGGCTGCAAAATTAGTTCTTGGCCGCTTTAATTTGTTTACGATTTACGGTTTATAAACTTTATTTTTGCCTCCATTTTGAAGAAGTATCTGCTATACTTAATCGTCTTATCCGCGCCCTGCAGCCTGCGTGCGCAGTTTGATAAATTGAAGGACTCTGTAGTTCAGTTTTATGGTGTTGTGATGACGGCAGACAGCCTCCAGGGAATTCCTTCCGTGAGTATTGTGGTAAAAGGGCAGCACAGGGGTACCCTCTCTAATGAACAGGGCGTATTTTCTATTGTGGTTATGAAAGGGGACGAGATCGAATTCAGCAGCATCGGATACAAACCGAAACTGGTTCAGGTTCCCAAGAATCTCGAAGGCAACCAGTGGAGTATTATACAGTTATTGGTTACCAATCCTGAATTCCTACCTGCAACCATTATCAGGCCGAGGCCCACGCGCGAACAGTTCGAGCGGGATTTTGTAAATACCAAGGTACCCGATGATGAAATTGAGATTGCCAGGCAGAACAACGATGCCGTTAAACGAAGGGTGCTTGCGCGTGGTCTTCCTTCCGATGCCCGGGAAGCTGCTAACCAGTTTTTGAAACAGAGCGCAACCAAATATTATTATCAGGGACAGAATCCTCCCCAGAATATATTCAATCCCCTTGCCTGGGCAGATTTCATACAGGCCTGGAAACGCGGTGATTTCAAGAACAATAACTGATCGCTCCAATCCGGGGTCATGATGGATTATTCCCAAACGATTGATTTTCTTTTTAACCGCCTGCCCATGTTCAGCAGGATCGGAGCTCAGGCTTATAAAAATGACCTGACCAATATCCGGATCCTTTGCGGCCTGCTCGACAATCCCGAAAAGAAAATCAAGTCTGTTCATATCGCCGGCACCAATGGGAAGGGATCAACGAGTCACATGCTGGCTGCGATCCTGCAGCGTTCGGGATATAAAACAGGCCTGTATACATCACCTCATCTCTACGATTTCCGGGAGCGCATCCGGGTAAATGGCCAGATGGTTCCGGAATCTTTCGTGACCACATTTACAGGAAGATTAATACCTGCTATAGAATCCATACAGCCTTCCTTTTTTGAAATTACAGTAGCCATGGCTTTCGATTGGTTCGTTGAACAGGAGGTCGACATTGCCGTAATTGAAGTCGGATTGGGTGGCAGGCTGGACAGTACCAATATTATTCTTCCCGAATTAAGTGTAATCACCAATATTAGTTATGATCATATGGATCTGCTGGGCAACAGTCTGCAGAAAATCGCATTTGAGAAAGCAGGTATCATCAAGCCTGCAATTCCGGTGGTTATCGGAGAAGAACAAGCAGAAGTGAAAGATGTTTTTATGCAGGTGGCCTCCCAAAACCAGGCTCCCATCAGCTTCGCCAGCGCCAAAAGATCTGTGAATGATTGGAAATTCAACGGGCACCTCCTGGAACTGGAGCTTACAAATAAGCATTCGAATGAAAAGGAAAAATACAGCCTCGACCTTCCCGGCATTTACCAGACAAAAAATATCGTTACTGTTTCGGAAACCGTTTCCGTTCTAAACCAGCGTGGATTCAATATTCCGGAATCATCCGTGCATGCGGGTTTGCAGAATGTAAAAAAACTCACCGGCCTGCACGGGAGATGGGATATTCTTCATGATGATCCGCTGTTAGTACTGGATGTGGGTCATAATGAAGAGGGCATGAAGGAAATTGCGAAGCAGATCGAATTGACATCGCATGAAGAATTGCACATGGTGATCGGGATGGTTAAAGATAAGGTCATAGAAAATATACTGAGGCATTTACCTTCAGGAGCTAATTACTATTTTACCAAAGCGCATATTCCGCGCGCGTTGCATGAAACCGAGCTTGCGGCCAGGGCGGAGCGAATAGGAATTAAAGGAAAAACTTTCACCGATGTCCGCCAGGCATTGCAGGCAGCGGTTGACCGCTCGCATGATAAAGATCTTATCCTGGTTTGTGGCAGTGTATTCCTTGCCGGAGAAGTAAATATTAAGGAGATTGTATTTTAGCAAGTCCATAATATAGTGCGGTCACGTGCATGCTTTGAATGATCTGGTTATCGGCAAGCATCTGCTTTACTTCGTCCACTGAACAGAGATAAATCTCGATCTCCTCATTATGATCTAATTGCTGTTCTCTTTCGTGGCGCCCGCCTGTAGCCAGAAACATGTGCATCCAATTGTTGTTGGTAGATGGATTGGCAGATGTTTTGCCCAGGTATTCATAGCGATCGAACCGGTACCCGGTCTCTTCCATCAACTCACGTGCAATAGCCGCCTCAAGCGATGCATCTGAATCATCCACGCACCCTCCCGGGATTTCAAAATTCACTGTATCGAGCGCGTAGCGATATTGTCTTTCCAGAATCAGCTTGTTGTCTGCAGTAAGCGCCACAGCGGTCACCCAGGTGGGAAATTCGTAAACGTAATACGGATCAATGATCTTTCCTTCCATTGTTTCACACACATCCTTCCTCACAGTTCCCCATGTATCTCGCAGCAGATATTGGGAGGATATTTTTTTCCATCGCATGTCCTTCATAGTCATTGGGGGTTAATATCCATTTTTTTCACGGAAAGTGAGAATATGGGCAACATGGTGCCTTCCATGCCAGGCATACAAGCCGAGAAGCCACCAAAGAGATGTTTCTTTTTGGTTTAGGGGATAAATAACCGTGCGGTTCCATTGCAATTCAGAAAGATCTTTAATGGCTTCGTACCATCGTGTATGAAGAGCATGGAGTAAGGTAACCGAAATATTAACAGGAAGAAGCTGCACATCAGCCAATTCTGCCCAGCGTTTTTCTTCATACGATTTTATGACGGGATTATTTTCAGTGAGTCCGAGTTTAATACGGATATAAGCATTCATATGGCTGTCTGCAACATGATGAACCAGTTGATGGATTGTCCAGCCGCCATCCCGGTAAGGAGTTTGAAGCTGGGCTACATCCAAATTCCGGATAGCATGTTCCAATTCGGCCGGCAGGTGGCGAAGCTCATTCAGCCAGGTTTTTTTCTGATTTTCAGAAAATGGCCGGGGCTCGTATTTACCTATGGGATAGCGGGGGTCGGACATGGGCGCAAATTTGAAAATGTGGAAATATGTTTATATGAAAATTGAATGCACAATACTGAAATATTTTAACTCAAATCCGGAATTGCTTCAAATTTTAGTTTTTGTTGATCACTCCAGGGGTGGGATCACAATATTGACCTCTTCATTTTCAAATTTTAAAATTCCCTTTCCATTCTCAAATTATAAAATTTATCCTATATTTTCACACATGCACATTTGCCCTCCCATATACACCAACGCACATATACACATTCTCACCCTCGCACATTTACACATTTACACATTGTCAAATTTTCAAATTATCTCCCTCATTCCTCGCGCAATGCCTTACCTGTAAGATGAATGAATACGTCTTCGAGATTTGCTTTTTTTACCTCTTTGGGTCTTTCGAATCCGGTGGCCACGAGTTTGTCGATCAGCCGGTCCGGCGTATCCTTTGCAATGATCCTGCCTGAATCAATAATGGCTACCCGGTCGCACAATACTTCGGCTTCGTCCATGTAATGCGTGGTAATGATCACGGTGGTGCCTGAAGAGCGAATAGATCTTATCAGATCCCAGAGGTTTCTTCTCGCCTGTGGATCAAGTCCTGTGGTCGGTTCATCGAGGAAAATGATCTTAGGTTGATTGATCAGTGTTGTAGCAATTGAAAAACGCTGTTTTTGACCACCGCTTAATTCCTTGTATTTGGCTCTTGCTTTGTCAGTCAGGTTTACTTTCGCCAGAAATTCCGAGGGCTTGATATCGCGGTTGTACAATCCGCCAAACAGCATCAGCAATTCAGTAAGGTTAAGATTTGGATAGTATCCGGAGGTCTGCAACTGAACGCCGATGATTTTTTTTATTTCATTCGGAGATTTATCCAGATCCATTGCGTCCACAATCACTTTGCCGGAAGTTTTTTTTCGCAGGGTTTCTATAATCTCGAGCGTAGTCGATTTCCCGGCTCCGTTTGGGCCGAGAAGGCCAAAGATTTCTCCCTGATAGACTTCAAAGCTGATTCCTTTTACCGCCTCAAACTCTCCATATTTCTTGGTGAGCTGATCGATCCTGATTATAACCTCTTTTTCCATGATGCGGCAAGTTACGGCACACGCGTTAAAAGGCGGGACAACCGTTCGTTTACTTCGAAAAAATCTGGGTAAAAAAGATATTTCCTTTTTTGTCCGCTGCGTATCCGATGCCTGTAAGAGTAAAATCGCCTTCAATATTCCGCTTATGTCCCGGGCTGTTCAGCCATCCATCGACCACTTCCCTGGCATTCATTGGCCCGGAAGCTACGTTCTCCCCAACTGTATGAATTGATCCCAGCGCTTTGCCGATGGCTTTAGCCCTTGAATTAAATCCGGCATGGCCAAACGCAACCTTTCCGCTGGCCATGTCCCTGCTATGCTTTGCCGCAATTGCAGATTCCATATCATTGAGTTTGAGCGCAGCCAGACCATGCTGCTTTCGATCTTCGTTCACATACATCAATATATCTGATTCCATCGAGAAAGCCTGCAGGGCGGCATTCTGTAAGTGAAAAAAAGGGGCTGCATCTGCATTCTTCGTTATCCCGGGACAGTTCAGGGATAGGCGACCCGGCCTGGAGGAATGAAGGGGAACAAAGGCAAAAAGGAGCAGGCCCAGTTTAGGCATTACGCGTATCATGCTGAAAGAATAGGCATTTAAAATACAAACTTTTCCTCTTATCGCTGTTGGAGACGATTCTTTTTAACATAGTTATCACGATCAGGTTCCGGGCATATTATCTTTACGGCTGGTTCCAAATCAAGTCAGCATGAAAGTTTTCAAATTCGGCGGCGCAAGCGTTAACAGCATAGCAAGAATAAAGAGCCTCCCGGATATTCTTCGTTCTTATACTCATGAAAAAATACTGATCGTGATTTCCGCCATGGGTAAAACGACTAATGCGCTGGAGAAAGTGGCGGAGGCTTTTTATTCTCAAAAAAATGAAATAGCCATTGAGCGGTTTAATCAGATTAAAAAGGATCACCTGGATATCGAATCCGGCCTTGATCCATTACCTTCCGGTTCCCGATCCAGGCTCGCGGATTTTTTTACTGAGATCGAATGGATCCTTCATGATAAACCAGTGAATGGTTTTGATTATTACTATGATCAGATCGTAAGTATCGGCGAATTGCTTTCAACCTCCATCATCAGTGATTTTCTCAACAGATCCGGAATACCCAATCAATGGATGGATGTCAGGGACATTTTTACCACGGATGACAGCTTCCGTTCTGCAAAGCTTGACTGGCAAAAAACTTCCGCTAAAATTGAGGCGGAGGTTTCATCTCTGTTCAGCGAACCGAATATTGTTTTAACCCAGGGATTTATCGGATCTACTGACGAAAACGAAAATACAACTCTGGGAAGAGAAGGCAGTGACTATTCGGCCGCAATTTTTGCAAACCTCCTGGATGCTGATGATCTGACGATCTGGAAGGATGTGGAAGGAATAATGAATGCGGATCCAAAAACGTTTCCGGAGGCTCAGTTCATTCGCGAGCTCGACTACGATGAGGTGATTGAAATGGCATTTTACGGTGCCCAGGTGATACATCCTAAAACGATCAAGCCACTCCAGAACAAAAATATTCCGTTATATGTAAAGTGTTTTCTCGATCCGAATTTACCTGGTACGAAGATTCATTCAAAACATGTAACCCGTCTCCCCTCCATCATTGTAGTCAAGCAAAATCAGACCCTCATTCATTTGCGGTCGAAAGATTTTTCTTTTGTCGGCGAAGCAGGAACGGCCCGGCTATATAGTATCCTCTCCCGGTTTCAAATCCAGGCAAACCTGATGCAGACTGGGGCTGTGATCCTCTACGTTTGTGTTGATGAGGATGAAGAAAAAATCGGAAAATTGGCGGAAGAAGCGGATACGCTCTTCGACGTAGAATTGGAAAAAGGACTGACTTTATTAACTGTGAGACACTACCGGCAGGAAGTATTGTTATCATTGATCGGCAGCAGGGAGATCATATTACAACAATGGTCACGGGAAACTGTACAAACTCTTTTGCGGTAAATCAGGGTGCTTCAACCATAATGGTTTGTTTCATTTTAATCGGTACGTTTTTTCCCTGACGGCTGGCGGGAGCCCATAAAGCCATATCGGTGAACGCTTTTTCTATCTTTAGATTCATACGTTCGTTACCGCCGCTGATAGCGTTCGCATAAATTGTTTTTCCATTTTCGTCAATGATGTATTCCATTAATATGAATGCCTTGCTTTGTCCGGGATCGAGTTCATTAACCATGTCGGCACTTAACTTATCAATAAAGATCTTGAATGCCTCGTTTCCGCCAGGATACAATGGAAGTCTGTCCACACTTTTTGCAAGCTGGTCTTCCGGAATGGGTTGGTCCGGATGTGTAATTTTTTGCTCCAGCGGGGCAAGATCGGCTTTCGAATCTTCGGGTGGTAACTGAATATCATCCGTAACGTACTCACCCTTTTCGTTTACGATGACCGGCGGTATCTCGCGGTTCTTCTCAAAATAATAAAAAGCATTTCTCATATTCCTTTCAAACGGAACATATTCATTGAATTGCTGAAGAAATTTATTGAGGTACGCAACGCTCCTGGGATTATTGAAATTGACCGGGAAAATATGAACGGGGATAAAATCCTGCCCAAGATCCTTGGCATGAGCCGCCAATACGTAAAGTTCTTCAATTTGCCCATCGGTGATTGGAATACAACCAGTAGTTACGCAACTTCCGTGTATATAAATAGCGCCACCCGGCTGGGAAAGATCACTCAGCAGTCTGTCCGAGGGATTCGGATAATTCAAACCAAGTGACAAATGATAAAGACTCTTTGGATTGAATTCATTTATATAATAGAATCCTTCCGGAACCTGGTAATCGCCTGCCATCCGTTTCGGACCAAGGGAACCTGCCAGCGCACAGATCTTATAGGTCTTGAATAATTTGAATTTGTCTGATGCCTTATTCTTAACCCATATTTCCATTTCGCTATCATACTTGAAGGAACGGATATAAAGGTATCGGGCCGGCCATATGAGCTGTTTGGCGCGAAATTGTTTGATGAGGGTGTCTTCTTTCCTGCTGATCATTTCACTGACTTTGGGAAGTGATTTCTGATAATCCAGGAAGCGCACGGAATAAGCGGAAGTCTGTGAAAAAACCGGGGTTAAGAATGCGCAGGATGATATGAAAGCGAACAGGTGGGAAAAAAGTCTGGTTTTCATCATGCAATGAGATTATGCATTGGTACGGATAAAGTTACCATTAAAACAAAAATCCAGCCATTTTATTATGTTCCGGCCGTTAATAGCGGCTGAAAACCAGATTGTTTTATCTTCACGCCAGAATTGGGAAAATGCTCAAAATCGGAATTTTAGGAGGTGGTCAGCTGGGGAGAATGCTTTTGCAGGCGGCCGCCAATTATCCGGTGATCACCCATGTTATGGAGAATGATCCGGATTGCCCTGCAGCGCACCTCTGTCATCAGTTCGTCCGCGGCGATATCCGAAATTTTGACGATGTCTGTAGGTTCGGAAGGGGCCTTGACGGCGTTTGCATTGAAATAGAATCAGTGAATGTTGAGGCCCTTGAAAAACTGGAGTCTGATGGCGTGAGGGTTTATCCATCCCCCTCCGCGCTTCGCATCCTGCGGGATAAGATATTGCAAAAACAATTTTATAAGGAGCACGATATTCCGACTTCTCCTTTCCTGATCACTCAAAACCGGCAGGAACTAAAAAAGCAGGATACATTCTTACCAGCTGTTCATAAGATCGCTTCGGGTGGTTACGATGGTCGTGGAGTTCAACTCATTTCAAATCCAGGGGACCTGGACAAAGGATTTGATCATCCCTCTGTACTGGAAAAAAAGGTGGACATTCACAAAGAGATTTCCCAGATCGTTGCCATGAGCAGGAATGGGCAGACAGCCCTATATCCTGCTGTAGAAATGATCTTCGATCCGGTGCTCAACCAGCTCGACTACCAGCTCAGCCCCGCTGAAATTCCGCAGCAGATGTTGTGGCGGGTGGAAGCCATTGCGCTAAAGGTTGTGAAGGATCTGAAAACGCCCGGCATTTTTGCAGTTGAATTATTCATTTCCACAAACGGAGGTGTTCTTGTAAACGAAACGGCACCCCGCGTTCACAACAGCGGTCATCATACCATTGAAGCCAATTATTCTTCCCAGTTTGATATGCTCTGGAGAGTTGTGCTCGATTATCCTTTAGGCAATCCAAAGCATATCATGCCCGCAGCTATGATAAACCTCGTTGGCCGTGAAGGATATTCGGGTGAAGTACATTACGAAGGCCTGGATGAAATACTGAAGATGGAAAATGCATTTCTCCACTTGTATGGAAAAAAAGAAACCAGGTCTGGAAGAAAGATGGGTCATGTTACCTTGCTAAGCACGGATAAATCTGACCTGGTGTATAAAGCCAGGACCATCAGGAAGCAATTGCAAATCATATCTAAACAACCCGAAAAAATAATATGATACAGGTGGCTATAATCATGGGAAGCGACAGTGACCTGGCTGTTATGCAGCCTGCAGCGGACGCCCTTAAGTGCTTCGGTATTGATTTTGAATTGACCATAGTTTCTGCTCATCGTACGCCCCTGCGGCTGGTTGAGTACGCAACCAAAGCCAGGGAAAGAGGTCTTAAAGTGATCATTGCAGGCGCCGGCGGTGCTGCCCACCTGCCGGGCATGGTTGCTTCTTTATCTACACTTCCGGTAATCGGCGTTCCTATTAAGTCATCCAATTCCATGGATGGCTGGGATTCAATACTATCAATACTGCAGATGCCTGGCGGTGTGCCGGTAGCCACTGTTGCCCTCAACGGAGCAAAAAATGCAGGCATACTGGCAGCAATCATTCTGGGCGCATTCGATGAATCCATATCTGGCAAGGTCCAGGATTTCAAGAAATCCCTGGAGAAAGATGTTTTGCAAAAAATTGAAAAACTGAAAAAAGAAGGATGGCAAAACGGGTTTGATTAAGCATGTTGCAGGAGTTCTTTAACGCAAATCAATGGAAAATAAAAAAGCTGTCTATGAGCGGCGGGATTTCCTGGAGGATATCGTTAGGGCGGGCATGGCCGGCCTGCTGGTGGCTCCGGTCCTGAAAAACCTGCACTCAGCTCCATCTTATACGGTTGAGCAAATCATTGACCTGATTATGAAGGAAGTTCCCGGAGAAAGACTTCCGGAAACTGTTGACACGATAAAAAGCGGCAGCGGCGACCAGGTAGTTACAGGAATAGTCACCACAATGTTCGCAACAGTTAGAGTAATTGAAGAGGCAGCCAGGCGTAAAGCAAATTTCATTATTGCTCACGAACCAACTTTCTACAATAACACAGACGATTTGAATTGGGTACATGATAATCATGTGGTAAAGGAAAAGCAACGCCTTCTTGAAAAACACCGGATTGCCATTTGGCGTTTTCATGATTACTGGCACAGGATGATACCGGATGGAATTTTATATGGCGTGTTACAAAAGATGGAATGGCTTGAATACTCGCCCAAGGGGGAAGCAAGTTTTCGGGTGCCCGAACAATCCCTGGGCGAAATCGTATATCAGCTGAAAACAAACCTTGGCATACCTCACCTCCGGGTAATCGGCAATTTAACTTCGCCCTGCAGCAGGATCGCATTGTTGCCGGGGGCATGGCCGGGACAGAAGCAGGTAGAATTAATGGAAAAATCAGAAGCAGACCTGCTCATTGTTGGCGAATCGAGTGAATGGGAAACACCTGAATATATTCGCGATGCACGCAGTTTTGGAAAGCATGTGTCGATGATCATTCTTGGTCATTCCTTCAGCGAAGAGCCTGGTATGGAATGGCTGGTTCAATGGCTGCAACCCAAAGTTCCTGGAATGCCTGTTTCACATGTAGCTTCCGGGGAGGCATATAGCTGGTTGTGATACGGGAACTATACCATCTGCATTCCTTAATTCTCTTCCAGCACAACAAACTCCTGCTCCAAACTGCAGGAATTTTGATAAATGAGATCAAGAAATCCTTTTCCATAAGCCGCGTACCAGGGAATAAAATTCTCGACTCTTTCCTGCAGGCTGTTTAACGGGAAAAGTGCTTCAAGAATTTCATGGACCTTATTTCCTGCCTCTGAAAAATTTCTTTTTTCAGCACGAAGCACTTTTTTTTCCAATTCAAGTACGCCTTTCAGAGCTTTGCTTCGCAGGGATTCCACGTGCTGGGCAAGGGAATGATCTACGGCGCCTGAGATTTTCTTAAGAGAATCATAATATGCCAGGAGTTCCCTGATTTCATTATCCAGGCTCAATTGGTTACCTGAATGATTTTTTACTATTTGACCCAGCAAAATTTCCTCTTTCATAAAAATCATTTCCTTGGTGAGTCCCGCCTTTTCCATTTTTGAACTCAAGTAATCCCGGATGAGTAAAAAAGAATTGCGCAGGATGAAGACTGGAAATGGAACTTTAAAGTGATCAAATAAAGGCTTTAACTCCAGCCAGTATCCTGCTTCTCCTCCTCCGCCCACAAAAGCAATATCAGGAAGAATGGTTTCCTGAAACAAGCCGCGAAGAATAACATTCGGACTAAACCTTTCGGGATATTGATCAAGTTCCCCCTCCAACTCCTCTGAGGAAAAAGAAATACCGCAATTGTGTACATGGTACATTCCGTCTTTAAGATCAAATCGTTCCCTGATATCCTCTTTCATATAAAAGAGATTGATCTCCCTGGGATTTGCCTGAACGGTATATTTCGCTGATAATTTCTTAATGGTATCTTCTGTAATATGAAATGGAATATGCTGAAACAGGTCATCTCTGAAAATGGGCTTCATCCGGGTTTTCAGCCGGGAGTCATCGGCGATCAACACGATCAAACCGTGTTCACCAAAAAGATGATGAAGAAGCTTGAATGTGGCTTCCTGCACGGTCTCCGATTCCAGGTAGCATAATTTCAACAGCTGAATCAATTCAGGCCCGTGAGGCTGGGAAGCAAACTCCCCTTCTATCCGCTCCATGATCTTATCCAATCCCTTGGTTTTCATTCTTCCCACTGCCCCTGTTTGCCTGCTGTTCCAGGAGATTTTCTCGCCATCCAGGTTAATATGACCCAGTTCATCGAGGTCGGCATCCTCACTTCCCATATAGTACACCGGAATGAATTTTTTCTCCGGGTATCTTGCAGACAGGTATTCTGCCAATTTAATTACATGAAGTATTTTGTAAATAAAATATAAAGTTCCGGTGAAGATAGCTGGTTGATGGGCAGTGGTAATCGTAAAAGCATTCTCATTCCTCAGAAGCCGGATATTATTATTCACAGCTTCCTTAGCCGGCTGCCCCCGGTATTGGTCCTCAATTACACTAACAAGAGTGTTTCTGTCCGTTGGGAATTGCTCCCTTTCCCGGATAGCCGATTCTATTCCTGCCAGGGAAACGGGATGGGTATAAAAAGGTTTGAGGAAATCGCTGCCTTTCAGGTAATCGGTTACCAATCTGGAAAAGTACCCGGTTTGCTCGTAAGGCAGTCTGGTTGCTTTAAAATTCATAAGCTGAATAAGTCAGAAATCTCCAAGCGCTATCGTTTCAGCGCTATCTAACAGCAAATTGTTTCTTTTGTTCAGTTTCCATAATCCCTTCCTGGACAAGCTCAGCTTCCAGGTCGAAATCGTAGGCCTGGGTAATCTTAACCTGGACAAATTCCCCAACGGTCAATGGCTCCGCAGATCTTATGATCACTTCATTATCCACTTCAGCAGAATCAAATTCAGTTCTCCCGATATATCTGCCTGCTTCTTTTTTATCCACAATGGTTTTAAATATCCGGCCGATTTTTTTCTGGTTCTTTTCATAGGAGATTTCCTGTTGCACTTCCATTATTTCCTGTGCCCTCTTTTCCTTTTCCTTAGGTAATACATCATCTTCCAAATCGAAAGCACCCGTCCCTTCTTCATGGGAATAGGTGAATATCCCAACACGGTCAAAACGATGTTCCTGAAGAAACTCTTTTAATTCTTCCACATCTTTTTGCTTTTCCCCGGGGAATCCCGCAATCAGTGTGGTCCGCAGACATATTTCCGGGATCTTGTCGCGGATGGCATGAATAAGATCATTCATTTCGGCACGCGTTATTTGGCGGCGCATACAACGGAGCATGTCGTCACTGGCATGTTGCAAGGGCATATCAAGGTATTTACAAATATTGCTCCTTTCCCTGATCACATCAATCACCTCCAAAGGAAACTTTGAAGGATAAGCGGAGTGAAGGCGGATCCATTCCAGCCCATTTATATCCGCGAGACGGTTCAACAGATCCGGCAGGGCCCTTTTTCTGTAAATATCCAACCCGTAATAAGTCAGTTCCTGGGCGATCAGCATGATTTCCTTTACGCCCATCCTCACCAGATTTTCCGCCTCCCAAACAATACTTTCGATCGGTTTGCTTGTATGCTGACCGCGCATAAGGGGTATTGCACAAAAGGCGCAGGTACGGTTGCAACCTTCTGAAATTTTCAGGTAGGCATAATGTTGAGGGGTGGATAATAACCGCTCTCCAATAAGTTCTGCTTTATAGTCCGCGTCAAATTTCTTTAACAGGAAGGGCAATTCCATGGTTCCGAACCAGGCATCCACTTCCGGAATCTCCTGTTCATGATCGTCCCGGTAACGCTGACTCAGTCATCCTGTAAAGTATATTTTATCAAGACTGCCTTTCTTTTTTAATGCAACCTGCTCAATGATGGCATTCACGGATTCTTCTTTGTCTTTATCAATAAAGCAGCAGGTGTTCACCACAACTATATTGTGATCCTTTCTGTCATTTTCATGAACAACA
>JANWIY010000108.1 GCA_025449645.1 Chitinophagaceae bacterium
CCTTGAATCGAATATCTGATTTTATCCTAAATGCCCAACGAATCGCGCTGTCGTTCCTGCCTTCATCCCATCCCGGGTAGCTCCTTGTATCAGCTCTGTCAGGTGCGGAATTGTTCTTAAGAATTAAACCTGAAATTTGTTGAAAATGAAAGTGGCTTTCAGCCCGGGTTTAACAAAATCCTTACAATTCTATCTGTAAGTTTAATGAAAAAATAATGCGCTTTTGGCTGACGGCCATTCCCTGCCTGATTTCCATTTTTGCTGTTGCGCAACAGGACATGCTGATTCTTCAAAAAAACGGGAGACATATCCACACTTATGCTGCGGGACAGGAGCTGAAAATAGAAACCATTTATCAGCAGGACTTCCAGGGCGTTTTAACAGCGATCCGCAACGATAGTATTTTTATCAATGATATTCCCTTTCATTATAAGGAAATTGCCGTTATTCACAGGCTGAGACTCTGGTCGGGCGACCTCTTATTTGGCATGGCGTTGATGGTGACTGGAGCCGGAATTCTGGCATTGGGATCGGTAAACGGGTTGATCCGTGAGGACAACATCAACAATTGGTACAATACTTCCAGCCTTTTTATTGCGGGTGTCTTGATTGTTGCAGGATATTTTCTCCGTAAGGCCTACTTCATAAAATATCCGATCGGTAAAAAATTTAAGCTGCTATATATTCCCCTTAGCTCAGAGCTTCACGGTCCGAGGCTATTTTAGTCAAATAAGTTGATTTTATGAAGCACTGGTATATTAGCCTTATATCGTACTTATATCGTACTTATATCGTACTTATATCGCCCTTGTGTCAATTGCCGCCATAAGGTTATTTTTAATCAAAAAAATTGATATTTGAAAAAGGGCGGGTTATTTTTACCTGCTTTCAAAACGACCGGTTTTTTCGGTTACCTTAATGCGGTACATAACCTCTTTAATCCGGTTTCTGTCATCAATAAGATGAGTCGGCTCATGTTCATGAGGATGTACGGAAGCGATGGTCAGTAGATCAAGGATACTATTGTATAAATATTTCCTGGCGTCAAGCGCTTCGTTGTCAAAAAGTTCTTCAAAAATACCCCAGGCAATTACACTCTCCCAGTTAGACATACTGCTCATCGCATCTACTTCGAAGCAAACGAATGGATTGTTGCGCATGATATCCAGTTTTAATCCCTCATTGGTTTGGCCAATGATGTGTACGCCATCAAACACATAGGTTACGGGAGTGATGTATGATTTTTTCGCATCGTGATAACCAATCCTGCCAACGGCATTTCGGGTCAGGAGATTATTGATCTGAATATCTGAAAGAGTACCGAGCATATGTTTAGTTTTTTGATATTTCACAATTTTTATACATTGTCTGTAAGCCGTCTGCCATCGCTTATGTCATGCAAGCCGAAGGGTGCCCGGATAAGAATCCTGTTATTGATCTCTGCAGCTCGATATACGCATTGAAGATATATTTCAACCGGTCAAAAAGATCATTTTCACAAGGCTCAATCCTGGGAGTGTCATAAGTTTGACTATGCCCTGCCCAATAAGTTGTACCATTATTCAGGCTGGCGAGCAGAATAAGCTCTACATCATCCAGGGATTGGCCAAGGGCCAGGATTTCTTTCTTAAAATGCATTTTTTCAGTCAGTAGAGCTTTGTCCTGCTGCATCGTATTCAACTCTATATTGACTCTTTTCAATTCGTTCCTGATTGCCTGGATCTGGCTGACCCAATGCATGCACTCCTTGTATAAAAATCCGGGTGTCATTTTTAAGCGTGTTATTTTAATCCGCTTTTTCTGCGGGCTTGAAACTTCTCAAAGGTATTTCATGATGTTCCGTAAATGACTAACCTCAGTTTAAATCCGGAATGATTTTAATCATGAACCGTTAAGGAAAACAATATGAGAAGGATCATTACAGGATGCAATTCAAATCATGAGAATCTCTTCGTTTAAGCACTTTATTTGCATTTAAACCAGGCATCTTAATGGCCACATTATGGGAAACCAACTAAATCAGGTAGGCGAATTGGAACTTGTATCAGATATCGTAGCAAAAGATTACCGCACTGCTATTGTTTTCTGGAAATATGACATCGATTTTTGCTGTGGCGGCAGATTGCCGTTGGAGGATGCCTGCCTTGCCAAAGCTGTGAACCTGCAAACCGTTAAGGATGAACTGGAGAGGGTCATTCACCAGGGTTCTGTAACCAATACATTGAAATACAAGGAATGGAATCTTGATTTTCTGATGGATTATATCATTCATGTCCATCATGCCTACCTGAAAACAATTATACCTTTATTTCATGTCCGGATTGAGGAATTTGTGGCAAAGCACCAGAAAAACTATGGCTACCTGCCCGAGCTTTTGGACATCTTCAGGAAATTAGAAATGGAAACATGGCCCCATTTAAGCCAGGAAGAGGAGATTACTTTTCCATATATCCGCCAAATGGAATATGCTTATAATAATAAGGAAGCGTATGCCGGTCTACTGGTCAGAACATTAAGCAAACCTGTAGAAGAAGTTATAAAACATAATCACAGCCTGATGACAAAATTCCTGAGCAGGATCAGAGAAACTACAGCCAACTATACAGCCCCAGAAAACGCCTGCATAACGCATAAGACGATTTACGCGCTCCTGCATGAAATAGACAGTAATCTTTCGCAGCACCTGTACCTGGAAAATGACATTCTGTTGCCAAAAGCGATTGCCATGGAAAATGAATTACTTCTCCAGGTGGGTTAAATCATAGGAGGCCCGGATCACCGGGCGGGATCCATCCATTTTTATCAGTAGGCCAGATTTTTTAATTTATTTATGTCCTGGATCCGAATTTTGCCTTCTTTGATCTCCAGCAATTTTTCAGCTTTAAAATCACTCAGTGTGCGGATCAGCGATTCGGTGGCGGTTCCAACGTAGTGGGCGATATCATCGCGTGAGATATCCAGTGATTGACCGGAAGGGTCCTCTTTACCGAACTTGGAGTAAATATCTACCAGCGCACCGGCAACCCGCTTGCGCAGGGAACTATAAGCCAGGTTTAACAAACGGTCTTCTTTATCCTGCACGTTTTGAGCAACAATTTTGATGAATTTTTTTGCAACCCCTTCGTCCCTATAGATCAGGGAGAGAAATTCTTCCTTTGGAATAAGCACAATTTCAGCATCTTCCAAAACACTTGCCGAGTCCTTATAGCTGCTTTCTTCCAGTATGGGCAGATAGCCCATGAAATCTCCCGCAGAATAGAGATTGGTGATATAGTCCTTTCCATCTTCATGAAGCCGGTAAGCCTTAACCTTACCTGTTTTTAGATAGTACAGGTATTTTGACCTTTTCCCTTCCTGATAAAGATGCGATTTTTTTGGCAATTGCTCGGACTCATAATTCTCCAACTTCATATCGATGAGTCCGGATCCGCGCAAGTTATCCAGTAATTCATTAACTCCTTTTTCGCCCTCGGCATATTTCCCACGGAGAATTTCATATTTTTTTAACCGGATCTCAATGGCATTCAAGAGCTCGATATCGTCGAAAGGCTTGGTAATAAAATCATCAGCGCCCATTTCCATTCCCTTCCGGAAATCCAGCCGTTCAGTTTTGGCAGTGAGAAAAATAAAAGGGATATGTTCGGTTGCAGGATTCTTTCTCAAGAGATGAAGAACTCCATACCCGTCCAATTCCGGCATCATGATATCACAAATAATCAGATCGGGATTCTTATCTAAGGCCATTTCCATTCCCTTTTTCCCATTTACTGCCGTGAGTGTTTGATATCCGGCAAGGGATAATATTTCGGCTATATTTTCCCTGATTTCGTCATGATCATCTATGATTAATATGGTTTGCATAATTTATTTTTCAGTTATACCGGTGATATAGGCAGGCTGACAAAGACCGTGGTGCCGGAATTCAGCCTGCTTTCCAGCCGGATGGATCCTTTCAGCAGGTCAACATATCCTTTTACAATATGCAATCCGAGACCCGTGCCTTCGATATTGATCGCATTTTTCCCCCGGAAGAAACTGCTGAACAAATGCTGCTGGTCTTCTTCTGATATGCCCACGCCTTCATCCTTTACTGACAGAATCAGATAATCATTTTGTTCCCTGATATCCAGGGTAATGACCGATCCTTCACCTGAAAACTTAATGGCATTGCCCAAAAGATTGATCAGGATATTTTTCAACAGGCGCTTATCTGTGACAAATTCCCTTCCGCCAGAATAATGCTGATTTATCGATTGGCCTTCTTTCTCGGTAGATTTCATTTCATCAATAACCTCCTCCAGAAATTCCTGTACATTGAATGCCGAGGTTTCGGCTTTTATGCGGCTCTCATCCAATTTTCCCAGCGAAAGAAAATCTTCAAGCAGTTCATTGAGGTGTTTGACCGAGTCCTTGATGCGTTTAATGTGCTTGTCCCGCTTGTCCTGTTCACCTTCTTTTGTATACCTGGATATCAGTGCGGCAGACGATAATACAGTACTTAAGGGGGTCCGGAATTCATGGGATGCCATTGAAACAAACCTGGATTTTATTTCATTTAATTCCTTTTCCTTATTTAACGCTTCGTTCACTTCCTTTTGGGATTTCTCGAGTTCTTTCAGGGCCTCCTGCAGGATCCTTGTCCGCTGTTCCACTTTCGTTTCCAGCTCGGCATTCAGTTTCCGCATGTCCGCGGTTATTTTTTCAAGCTGCGACCTTTGGTTCAGCATGCTTTGTTCGGATTGCCTACGTTGTGTAATATCCACAATGAAAGCAATCACGAAAAGCGCATCATTCAGCATATAGTAACTCAGACTCACTTCAACCGGAAACTCCCTTTCGTCTTTTGTTTTGGCAAAAAGATTACGGCCGTGGCCCATGGTGCGGTTGGCTGGTTGCTCGTTAAATGCTTTACGGTATTGCACATGAGCATGATGAAAGCGGCCGGGTATTAAAGTTTCGATGGACTTATTTAGTAATTCCTCTTTTTCATAGTTGAATAGTTTTAAAGCGGAAGGATTTATTAGGATGATCTCCCCCTTCTCATTGGTGAGAATGATGCCTTCGGTGGCATATTCGAATAAGGCACTCACCTGGCCTTCGTTTGAGTTTTCTGAATTGTTCAGTCTCTTCACAGTCCTTTATTTTTTGAAATGTACATTAAATCGGGCGGGACCTTCAACAAATCTAATAATCCGCAATTGCCTGTACAATCATTTTCCTATAAATCCTTCGCTTTGAATTTACGAACGGCCATCCAGGCGGGTACTGAAATCCAAAGGATCATGGCTGCGGAGGCGTAGAACATCCCCCAATAACTGCCAAAAAAGTCCTTGAACAGTGCGCCGGTATAGCCCATCATGGCTGCAATATCAAGTTTTAATAAGATGAGTATCCGCCCAAGATCGATGGGGTTTAATGAACTCAATCCGATCGTAGCTTTCTCCATTGGGTAATCACTGAACTGGAATAGAATAAATAATATGATCCCGTCGTAGATCAGGGCGAAATAGAACCATAACAGGATTGAAACACCTATTCCTTTGGCCTTGTCTCTGGTAATCACGGATGCCAATAGGGCCAGGGCTACAAATACGAGGGTAAGGGCCAAACCAACCACAATCATCATAAATCCCGCAGCTGAAGGGCTATACAAAAGTATCGGCAGGCCGGCTCCGACAAGAAAGGCGAACAGCATCGACACAGATAGGCCCATAAAGATGCTCATAATTAAACCTGTTCTTTTTATAGGCTGGGATACCAGCAATTCGATGAACTCTGTTGAATTATATACGTAAATGGTAGAAAAGATAATGCTGATCAGCGGTACAACGATCAGTATGATGTTGAGCAGGCTCAGCAAACCCTTTGCCTCATTGTCTTCCAGGTTGAAAACACTTAAGGAAATGACCAGCAGAAATAATGTATAGGCAAGCACGATCCGGTTGCGGAGAATATCCAGGACGACGTATTTAATTATTTTTTTCATGACC
>JANWIY010000109.1 GCA_025449645.1 Chitinophagaceae bacterium
CGACCCTCCTGCGAATGGTCGCGGGATTGATTCCTTTCGATGGCGATATCTTATTTAACGGCATCAGTCTTCAACAGAAACCTCTCGACTACCGGCGCCAGATTAGCTGGGCAGAAGCGGAACCCCTCTATCCGGTTTTCATTACCGGCCATGAATTGATCAGGTTCTATCAGGATGTCAGGCAAGAGCATCCGGAACAGACCGGGAAATTGATTGCCTGTTTCGGGATGCAACATTTTTTGTCGACGACAATCGGATCCTATTCCAGCGGCATGATGAAAAGATTATCATTGATGCTTGCGTTCATGGGAAGCCCCCGCCTGATCCTGCTCGATGAACCTTTCGCTACGCTTGACGCGGAGGCCGCTCTTTTATTACCCGGGCTAATCAGGGCGTATCGGGAGGATTACGGAACTAGTTTTATCCTCAGTTCACATCATTCTTTCAATACAAGCTCATTGTCGGTTTTCAGGAAATTACTGATCAGGGATCAAACAATTCATCTGCTGGCATGAGTGCTACCCGGACCTTACTGGTAAAATCCCTGGTAAAACCATTTTACCGCCGGAACGCCGGACTATTGACCTTTCTCCTTTTCATGATGCTGGCGGCGGTGGGCAGGGCAAATGAAGCCGGATTACTGGAATATCATTATTCCCTGATCCGGGGAATACTCATGAATCCGACCATTCTGATATTGGTTTTCTCCGCATGGTTTCTGTATGCTAAAAAATGTGAGCAATTCGTGGCCCATACGATTCGAAGACAGGACTTTTCCTTCCTGAATATATTATCGCTCATGGATCGCAAAAGAGCATACGGATTACTGCTGCAGGTGCAGGTATTAATATTTTTGCCTGTGTTACTATATTCACTGGTTATTGCCGGGGTCGGCTTTTACAATCAATGGCATGCACAGGTGATCCTGGTGCTGCTATTTAATATGGGCCTGTGTTTTACTATCGCGGGCCGTTGGCTGTACATCTTGCAAAATCCTGCAACTAGCCGTTTTGCCCTGCGATTGAAGATCCCTTCACTTCATTGGGAAAGGTTTTACTGGAGTATTTTCATCCGGTATATACTTACTGAAAGGAAACTTTTACTATTAATTATCAAAATATATAATTGCGGCATTCTTTACATGATGCTGGTTAATCAAACCAGCGACGGTTATGATATGAGCATGGTTCTCCTCTTCTTTAGTTTTGGCATTCTTGGACACGGAATTGTTATTCATCAATTAAGAAGTCTGGAGGAATTCAGACTGGGATTTTACCGCGGATTGCCGGTTTCTCTTTTCAAAAGATACCTCCAATATGCATGGTTATACTTCTTACTATACATTCCGGAAATAATAACATTAATTAGGCTGGCACCTGTCCATTTGCATTTTGGAGACGCATTTATATTTATTTTTTTTGGGTACAGCATTCTGCTTTTGCTAAGCAGTCTCCTGTTTATTAAATTTTTCAACCGTGTAGACTATATGAAAATAATTGTGGGGATATTCTTCATTATATTTATTGGCATACTCATCGGCATTGTTCTCTGGTTATCTGTTTTTACGTTTGCCCTTTCAGCTTACATTTTCTTCAAAAGCTACTACCGGTTCGAAACTTATTTATAGATCCGATGCCTATTGACTGCCACATAGAAACCGCTATTTCGCCCCCAATACTAAATAACAAAATACTAACAGAGGATGAAGTATTATTGCGCAACTAAAACCTGCGATCCATGCGGCCACTTAGTGCCTTTGGCCTGATTCTGCTCCTGACCGGCTGGCTGCCATTATTTTCCCAGACAAAATATTCTATAAGCGGAACCGTAATAGATAAAACATCCGGCGAATCGCTCATAGGTGCCACGGTTATTTTAATTGAACAACCCAGGTCGGGGGTCAGTTCCAATGCCTATGGCTTTTATTCCGTAAGCGCTCCGGCGGGTAGCTACAATATGGTTGTTAGTTTTACAGGATATCTTTCGGACACGGTTAAAATTGTACTTAACAGGAACCTTTTATTACCGGTGGCATTAAATACAGACCATACGGAATTAACTGAGGTGGTGGTAAGTGCACAAAAAAAAGATGATAATGTTACCAAACCATTGATGGGGGTGCAAAAGCTATCGATGAATGAGATCCGGAATATTCCCGTACTCTTTGGCGAAAAGGATATACTCAAAACCATACAATTGCTTCCGGGAATTAAATCCGCAGGAGATGGTAACAGCGGATTTTACGTAAGGGGAGGCACGACCGACCAGAACCTCATCCTTTTGGATGAGGCTACGGTGTATAATGCGTCCCATTTGCTGGGTTTTTTTTCCACCTTTAATTCCGATGCAATCAAGGACGTTACCGTGTATAAAGGGGGAATGCCCGCTGAATATGGCGGCCGCCTCTCATCCGTTGTAGATGTAAAGATGAATGATGGCAATAACAGGAACTACCTTGTGAGCGGTGGCATCGGCCTGATCGCTTCCAGGCTGAATGTGGAAGGTCCTATTGTAAAAGATGAAGGTTCTTTCATAGTCAGCGCCAGGCGCACATATGCAGATCTGTTTCTGAAACTTTCCAGGGATACCTCAATCAACAGGAACAAACTTTATTTCTATGATCTGAATGCAAAAGCGAATTACAAGATTGATAAAAATAACAGGATCTACCTTTCCGGATATTTTGGAAGGGATGTACTTGGATTCTCGAATCTTTTCGGGATACAATGGGGTAATTCCACGGCTACGGCACGATGGAACCATGTTTTCAACAGCCGGCTCTTCTCAAACACTTCCTTTATTTATAGTAATTACAATTACCTGATCAATGTCAACTTAACGAGTAATAATATAAATATAACTTCAAAGATCGAGGATTTTTCACTCAAAGAAGATCTTCAATACTATGCCAATTCGGAAAACAAAATCAATTTCGGATTTAATATCATTCATCATACCATTTCTCCGGGTATTGCCGATGCTTCGCCTGGGTCCAGTTTTAATTCCTTTTCGCTGCAAAAAAAATATTCCCTGGAATCTGCCGCCTATATTTCGCACGAGTGGTCACCTCTGGCAAAGCTGCATATTGATTATGGTTTGCGCCTCACCGATTTTTCTGTTTTCGGGCCAGGCAATTTTTATTCCTATGACCAGAACGGAAATACCATCAACACCTCAACCTATTCATCCGGCCAGATCGTCAAAACCTACTTCAACCCCGAACCCCGTTTATCTGCAAGCTACCTGTTAAACAGTCTCAGTTCTCTAAAGATTTCGTATACCAGAAATATTCAAAACCTTCACCTGCTTTCCAATTCCAATTCCAGCAATCCTACAGATCTATGGATACCCAGCAGCAATAATGTAAAACCGGAAATTGCCGACCAGGAATCTATTGGATACTATCGGAATTTTAATGATAATAAGTACGAGTTTTCTTCTGAAGTCTACTATAAAACAATGCAAAACCAGATTGATTATAAAAATGGAGCTCAACTCGCAGCCAACGAAAACGTAGAGTCACAGCTTCTGTTTGGAATTGGCCGCGCCTATGGATGGGAACTTTTCTTTAAGAAAAAATATGGAAAGCTTACAGGATGGGTAGGCTATACCCTTTCGCGAACGGAACTGAAAATTGATGGAATCAATAATGGGAACTGGTATCCTGCAAGGCAGGACATCACGCATGACATTTCAGTTGTGGGTATTTATCAGGCCAGTAAGAAATGGACAATTTCTGCTACCTGGGTATATTCTACCGGGAATGCGGTTACCTTCCCAAATGGTAAATACGATGTCAACGGGCAGATCCTATTCTATTATACACAAAGAAATGCATACCGTATGCCGCCCTACCATCGCCTGGATCTGGGCGCCACCCTGGTGACCAGGAAAACAAAAAAAACCGAAAGGAGTTGGACATTTTCTATCTATAATGCATACGACCGGGATAATCCTTATTTCATCCAGTTTCAACAGGACCCCAACGACGCATCCAGAACACAGGCCGTTCAGTATTCCTTATTCAAGATTATTCCATCCGTAACCTACAATTTTAAATTTTGATTTTATGAAGTCCCGCATAAGATCTATTGTATTGTTTTTTATATTTTCATATTGCTCCTGTAAAAAAGTGATCCAGGTAAATCTGAACGATGCGGCACCACAGATCGTCATCTTTGGGGAAGTCACCGATTTGCCAGGGCCATATCAGGTATCTATTACAAAAACGGTAAATTTCAGCGCTACCAATGATTTTCCACCCGTTTCAGGTGCACAGGTAACGATTACTGACGATAAAGGACTGATTGATTCGCTGAGTGAAACGGCACCAGGCATCTACAATACCCACACTTTCTGGCAGGGGGTACCGGGAAATACCTATACGTTAAGCGTACTGACCTCGGGCAAGACTTATACTGCCATTTCTGAAATGCCCCAGGCGGTGCCCCTGGATTCGATATCTTTTCAGGAAAATCAGAATTTCAGCAGGAAGAATACAATCAGTGTCGTTCCCTATTTCCAGGATCCGCCGGGGATCGTTAATTACTACCAGTTTGCCGAATTTGTCAACGACACCCCGCTAAATAAAACATATATTATGAATGACCGCCTGTCAGATGGTAAATATTTCAATCTGCCACTCTACGATGATAGTGTTCATATCTACGCCGGCGATTTGGTAACGCTTTATATGTATAGTATCAATGCCGATGTCTACAATTATCTGAACGAAATGCAGCAGATCTCCAATAGTGCGCAATCGCTCACGCCCGCAAATCCTGATACCAACCTGAGCAATGGAGCATTAGGGATTTTCACCGTCCATACGGTAGTTTCAAAACAGAGAATTTATGATTAGCCACTATAAGCTGTATTTTAAAATTTTTGGATCTGTAGGGGAGAAATCGTTACGCCTGAATTATAGTTCCAATCAAACGTGCAGCCAGCGTCCGAAATGACCATGCTCCCCTGGTAGGTGGTGCCATTCAGTTTGAATACAAGGGGGTATGTTCCATTCTTCAGTGAATTGAAAAAAACATCAGTCGTCGCCGGCGCCGGATTGCTGGGCCCGTTGCAGGGATATTCTATAACCGCATTGAAATCACATTCATAAACGCCGGCTACCCCTGAAAAATTCCCGCCGATTGCCAGGGCCGGGAAACTATTATACATATTCCGGGTATTTGCCATGAAAACGAGTCCCGCTGAATCTGAAAATGCGATGGGAGTCAGAGTTATCTGGTCGCCGGATGCGATGGGCAAACTAACAATTACATCGCAATGAGCATAGCTGCTGTCGTTGTACAAACTGTCAATAACGGTTACGGAGGAATAGCTGCTGTCATAAGCCGGACCATTGGGTGCAGAGAGAAACGTTGCCGAGATCTGATATACACCCGCACTTTTAAAAATATATGTGGCACTGTCACCTGATGGAGAGGGCCAGCTACCGGCACTGCCAATGGCAGAAAATTGAACGGAGGATCCGGCTGTCATCCCATTCGTGCTTGCAATAAGCGGCTCGCCGATTTTGACTATGGATTTTGACAGCGTTAATTCCGGTTTTGTAGCATTCGTTGAATTCTTCTTGCAGGCTATCAGTATAATACAGGATGAAATGAAAAGGAGAATACTGGTATTGTAATGTTGCTTCATAAAATGTAGTTTGTATGATCTGCCTATGATCGGGCCCTTCCACAATTACATCATTTGGTAAAGAAAGGTTGCCTCCGGCCTGAAAAATTCCAGCAAGCTGTTTTTCAGCCCGAACCAAGGGATTATTTCCTGGTATAAGGGCTTCATA
>JANWIY010000110.1 GCA_025449645.1 Chitinophagaceae bacterium
AAATTGTGGAAACCATTCCGATCCAGATTCCATCCAACCCGCATAACCAACGCTACCTGAAAACGAAGAGGGATAAGCTGGGGCATGAACTGTGAGATTTAATTTTCAAATTAACGTTTATTTTCCCACTACAGCACTCGCACTATCCGTCTTTTTTCTTTTAGCAAAAAACTCACCCAGCCTGTCGAAGTCGCGGCGGTAGGAAATGCTGGAGCCCGAGCTATTGGTGGTATGGTTACCTACAGAGAGATAATTATAAGAATCCCGGTAGAAAAAAGTAAGCACTACATGGCCGTTCTGTGTGATCTTCCATTCTGCTGTGATATTGGGAAGGAACTCGACGGCAGCATATTGGGCCTGCTGGGCCGTGAGCCCGAAATCCAGGGCGCTTCCAACGGTGAAGGTTAAACGCTCATCGAGAAAGCTCTTGATTACCGAAAGATTCATGTTCGTCCGGTCGTATGTTTTTGCAGCATCCACGGTTTCTTCCAGCGGAGTTCCATTGTAAAATGATGTATTGAAATTCACCCGGATACTTTTATCCTTGAATACCCGCTGGAATATATTGGAGAACTGGCTGCTCAGCGCACTCGAGATGAATCCGGAAATGCTGGTAAAGAAAATACCGCCGACCGCTTCATTGGCAGTAAAAACAGCATTTCCGTTTGTCAGCGGACCAAAGCTGTTGAAAACGATCAGGAAGGCCACCTGCTTATTCAATTCATTCGGATCACTCTCAATCTGCGAAAGGAGCAGCGACGCTTCCACATTGTTGCGGAGCTCACTGTTGGGCGGAAGCTGTATCTCAAACGTGATCGCAGGATGCATGAGTTTATCACTCAGCGAAGCCACCACCCAAACGGGGCCATGGTATCGCTTGAGTTTTTCTTCATCCGAACCAAGGGTTGTCGTTAAACCCAGGTCGCTGAACTGCACGTTCTCTGCTTCATAAATGGCCTGTATGTTGATATCGGCATTGTAGGGATCGCCGGTCCATTGGATATAATTGTTGACACCCTCCATGAACACAAATGGTTTTCTGATAAAAGACTGAAAGGAAAAATTATAGTCCCCCCGGTCAATCTCATACTTTCCGCGCATATTCATATTCGTATTGGTGCCCACCTGGATCTGCAGGTTGCCATGACCGTTTGCTTTAATAATATCCTTTGTGAGCGGATCAATGATCAGATATACATTGGCATAATTGTTTGCTGTTACATCCAGGGTAACCGTAAAATTATCTTCCGATTCAGAAGCTTTTTCGGGTTTCATTTCCTTACCATAAACCTTCCACACAATGAAATCTGCGTCTGCACTTTCGCGGCTGGTGGTTGTGGGAATAAAAATATTGGAGCTGTCAGTCGGCGCTCCCTTGATATACATCTGTAAATCCTCCTGCGGACCGGTAAGTCTTACGTTTGCGCGCCCGATCAGGCTGCCGTAAAACAGGTTATTGTCTGTGATCTTGGTATTCAGCAATAACAGCTTATTTGTAGTCAGCGCAAAATCGTACCGCATGTCCCGGAATGAATGATGATACAATATACCCTTGCTCATGAATGCTTTATTTCCCAGTGTATCGGTAACCTGGAAAGAGCCAAAATCAATCTGATCGGCCCGCAGATGTACCGTGGCAGAAGGAATTTTATAAGTGCATCGCGTATAGTTAACGTGAAGGCTTCCGTCTTTCAATTGCAGATCCCCGATATAGTCCAGATTATTGCCGGTGCCAACGATCTGCAATTGTCCTGTCGCATAGCCGGTTACATTACTGAAAACACTTCCGAGGTATTTTTGCAACAGGTCGATCTTCGTATTCACCAGGTTCGGGATCATGATATTGATCGGTTGCTTTGCGCTGTCGTTACTATTTATGATTCCCCGCAGGTCGAAATGATAATCCTGGTTGTCTGAATGTACCTGCGCATTCACCATGCCGCTTTGTTTATTGTAATCCGCGTTCAGCTTAAGTTTTCCAATGGAATCATTGGACAGGCGGAAGTCTTCGGCATTACCGTTAAACTGAACATAAGTATGATTAAACGGATCGGTGATATCCACGGTTCCCGTAAGCAGTCCTTCGAGGCGCTCATCCTTCACAAAAAAAGGAGAGAAGTCTCCAATGTTAATTTTTCGCAGGTCCACATGCACATCGTTCCATGTTCCTTCTCCTGAAGGATGCGTACTCACCAGGATCTGCTGGTCGCCGCTATAGATCCTGAGGGAATTGGCGCCTACGACATTCTTGCTGAAAAGCAGTTCACCGTTTTTGTCGATCGTCCATGTTTTACTGTTGATGTCAAAGGTGGAAGGATTGAATTTAATATTCACACCGTCAGCAAGGGTTTGAACCTGTGCCGATACATTTGCTGCATTCAGGGTCTGGTTGGCGCTGGTGGTAATTTTAACAACTGACAGGTCGTTGAAAGATCTGAGCTGGATATGGGTGGAAGGAAAGTGCAGGCTGTCATTTACATATACCTCGCCCATCCTTGTATCCAGTGCGAGGCTGTCGAAATTTCCGTTTCCTTTCAGCGTAACCTTATAGAATGAAATATTTTTGTAACTGAATTCCGGAACATCCGCATTTACGTTTAAGAGGTTTTCCTTGCTGTTTATGCGGCCGGTGATATTCGTGAAATTGAAGCCCTTCAGGTTTTTGTTGAACAGATCCAGGTATTCGTCCACCCTGCGGGTAGTAATGACAAAACTGAATTTTTCCGTTGCGAGTTTAACGGTATTGGGATTTATGTAGCTGGGATAATACCGGTGGAGGAACTCCTGGAATGCAGAGGGCAGTTTCTTGATGGAGAAATCCCCGACTATCGCGCCCTCAAATTCATTACTCATTACGGTGATGGTCTTGCTGCTGTCGATATTATTCGATTCCACCACCAGTGAGTCAAAAGACATTCTAACACCTCTTTTGACGAGAGAAGCGTCATAAATACGGGCTTTCCCAAGAAAATGGTCAATATCGTTGCCTGAAAAATTAAAACGCAGTTTGCCGTTAAACTTGAGACTGTCTTTTACAAAATGAATGGCGAGGAGGTTTGCGTTATCAACTACTGCGTCGAAATCAAACTTCGGCGTATTACCACTCAGGTCTATGAGACCGTTTAAGGTTGCATGAAGATTGGAATCTTTGGAGATGATCGTACCATTGAAGCGCTCCTTGGTTACGCGTCCGTTCACGAAAATATCGTTATAAGTATATCCGATAAAATTGAATTCGCGGATATTGCCATCCAGCGTGGCGTTGACAGTATTTACACTCAGGCCGCTTCCCTCAATTTTTCCACGAAAGGAAATCGTACCGAGGCTGCTGTCGCCCATGAATTTTCCCAGCTGGAAATCATTTGTGAGCACCGTACCAGAATAACTCGCCTCCTTTTTTGGAGGGAATTTCATATTCAGATTGGTCACCATGGTTCCGATATTGGTTTCAATGGTTCCGGAAGTGGCGAAATTTTCAAAAGTGCCCTGGAAGTTTCCTATGAAATGGAGATTTTCAATCTGGTCAATCCGTGGCTGATGTATAGTCTTTAAGAATGGAGCGAAGGTGATGACATCTGCATAGGTTGTGCGGAAATCATTCGACTTGAAATTAATGAAGGTCTTGCTTATATCCGGCAGACCTGTCAGGTGAATATCCCCGTCCAGGTTGGTATGCTGCCCTGCATGAATCCGAATATTTTTTCCCTGCAGATCAGAAACGGATCCCTTTATTCGACCGGTAATGGATATGTTTTTCTTCCATGTACCCAGACTGGAAGCAAAATAGGCTATATCGTCACTGTCGATCGTAGAACCCACAAAATTGGATTCCATTTTTACTTTAGTATTGAAATCAGAAAGGTCGTCGAAGCTGCTGAACCGCATCGCAAAAAAATTCCTGAGATGGCTTTTATCCGTTTGCAGATCCAGGTTATAAAATTCCATTCCTTCCGGATAAAATTTCACATTGGCAGTGAGTTTTTTTACGGCAAAACCACTTCTTTCCCTGGTGGACAAACTAATCTTTGCCTTTACACTGTCTTTCACGAAGGCAATATCCTTAAAATCACCATGGACCTCGGAAAAGTGAATATGGTATTCGTCGAAATGCGGAGAAATATTTTTTTCAGATAATTTATCATCCGCAAAGGATCCGTTGTCGATCACCGCGTGGGCGATCCGGATATCCCAGTCGCCTGTATTCCACCGCAGGTGCAGTGGATCATTGTGAATGATACCTGAGTCAGGAGGCGGCGGTCCGGGCCTGCGGCCTTTATAATTCCGGATGGCAAAATCAGGGTCGGTAAAATAAATCGAGTGTATAAGCGCTTTTTTATGCTCCACATCCATCCGGTCAGCATCAACCGAGAAGGCAAGCATGTGCAGGTCCATATCTTCACCGCGCCAGGAATCTGTTTTTAAAAGATGCAGGTGATGCAGCCTGATCTGCCCGAGCTGAACATCGAAGGGCTTTTTCTTGCCTGAGCTGCCTCCGCTGAAATAATCGGCCAGGAATTGATAATTCCAAACAGAATCGGTACGGGAAACATGGAAATAGGTTTCATCCATGCCGATGTACTTTAACTCAACTTTATCCTTAAAAAAAAACCAGTCAGTGATGTTGAGACGAACCTGGCCGGAATACAGCAGCGTATCGCCTTTTTGATCCTTCACCAGTACTTCGTGCAGGATCATCTTATTAAAAAAGGAAAACTCCACTTCGCGGATCCTGATATGTGTGTGAAGGTCTCTGGAGAGTTTATTGGTAACCCGCGCCACCAGCCAGTTCTGGACGAAACTGGTTTGAATGAGGATCCATAACAAAGCCAGGAGCAGGATCAGTGTCAGCAGCGTTTTACGAAGTATTTTCCCGGCTTTTTTCAGATACGAAGATTAGAGGGATAAAAGTACAAAAAGCGTGCTGGATCGGCAATAGTTAAAATAAAGTCAGCAATTGGGGATCGTTTATGGTAGATGGTGGATGGAATTTCGTTGTGAGCCCGAACCTGATTTCTATCCACCATCCACCATCTACCATCCACCATCCACCATAAACCATATACCATAAATCCCTAATACCCTTCCGCATCATCATCCTCTCCCCGTACATCTGCAACGGCCTCGATCATTCCCGATTTGGTAATTTTTATTACTTCGGTCCTGCCTATGGAGCTGCGTTCGGCGGTCTTGTAGCCCATTTTCTGAAGTTTGGTTATCACGGAATCCGGGAATCCTTTTTCAACGTAGAGCAGATCCGGCATCCACTGTTCATGGAATTTCGGTTTATTTACCGCGTCTTCGGTTGACATATTAAATTCTATAATATTGATCAGAGTCTGGAACACGGAGGTGGTAATGGTTGTGCCTCCGGGTGTTCCCACAATGAGAAAGGGCTGGTCCTTGTTCATAACGATCGTAGGCGTCATGGAACTCAGCATTCTTTTTCCGGGACGGATCGCATTGGCCTCTCCGCCCAATGCTCCGAACATATTGGGTACGCCGGGTTTCATACTGAAATCATCCATTTCATTATTCAGCAAAAATCCTGCTCCGGCAACTACGGTTCTGCAGCCATACCAGCCATTGAGCGTGGTTGTCAGCGAGACTGCATTGCCGTTTCGGTCATAGGTGTCGAGATGGGTTGTTTCTTCACTCTCGGGGATCATGCCTGCAGCTATTTTCCCGCTGTTCCCTGCGGAATCCGGATTGAAATGGGCCATGCGGTCATAGAGATAAGGATAACTGGTGAGCCGTCTTACAGGCACTTTCACAAAATCCGGATCACCCAGATATTTGGCCCGGTCGGCATAGGAAAGACGCTCCACTTCGGCCATCAGGTGAATGGATCTTACCGAATGAAACCCATAACCTTTTAAATCCTGATCCTCCACCATGCGCATCATCTGGGGAAGCAAAACACCCGCACTGCTCGGCAGTGGCATCGTAATAATGCTGTAGTCTTTTTTATAGTCAAATAGGGAAGGCGCTCGTTCCTTTGCCGAATAGTTTCTCAGATCAGCATAACTGATCAGTCCCCTTCCCCTTTGCATTTCTTCAATGATCAGTCTGGCCGTTTCACCTTCATAAAATCCTCTGGCCCCTGAGTCACGGATCAGGCGAAGGGTCTTGGCCAGGTCCTTTTGAATTAATGTATCCCCTTTTTTCCATCCCGAAGCCTTTAAAAAAACCGGAGGGACAGTATTGTATTTTTTGAAATCCGCCTGAGAAGCATTGAGGCTGCTGGCTTCCGATTCAGTGATCACAAACCCTTTCTCCGCCAGATCAATGGCCGGTTGAATAAGCTTTTTCAAAGGCAGCCTGGCGTATTTCAGGGACGCAAATATGCCGGCGACACTTCCCGGGACTCCGCAAGCCAGATAGCCATTCAGGCTTTTATCGGGCAGGGCATTTCCCTGTGCATCCAGGT
>JANWIY010000111.1 GCA_025449645.1 Chitinophagaceae bacterium
CATCGGCAATATTGCGCACCTGTGCCGTCAGGTTGCCCGCCATTTGGTTTACAGAATCCGTAAGATCCTTCCAGGTTCCCGCAACACCGGGCACATTGGCCTGGCCTCCCAGCTTTCCTTCGGTACCCACTTCACGCGCCACCCGTGTTACTTCCGATGCAAAACCACGAAGCTGTTCCACCATGGTATTGATGGTATTTTTTAATTCCAGGATTTCACCCTTAACGTCTACTTCAATTTTGCGCGAGAGGTCACCATTCGCCACAGCTGTGGTAACTTCCGCAATATTTCTAACCTGGGAAGTCAGGTTGGATGCCATTTTATTTACCGAGTCCGTAAGGTCTTTCCAGAGGCCTTCCACTCCGGGTACATCTGCCTGCCCTCCAAGCTTTCCTTCAGATCCCACTTCACGTGCTACACGAAAAACTTCCGAACCGAATGAATTCAACTGGTCAACCATGGTGTTGATCGTATCCTTCAATTCCAGGATTTCTCCTTTTACATCCACGGTAATTTTTCTGGACAGATCACCTCTCGCTACAGCAGTAGTTACTTCTGCAATATTTCTAACCTGGCCGGTGAGGTTGGATCCCATCTGGTTTACCGAATCTGTAAGATCCTTCCATGTTCCGCCAACACCCTGCACTCTGGCCTGTCCCCCTAATTTCCCTTCGGTGCCTACTTCTAACGCAACCCGGGTCACTTCCGAAGCAAAGGAATTCAACTGATCCACCATCGTGTTGATGGTTTTCTTGAGTTCCAGTATTTCCCCGGCCACATCAACTGTAATCTTTTTTGAAAGATCACCATTTGCGACCGCAGTAGTCACTTCGGCAATATTTCTTACCTGTGCCGTAAGGTTTGATCCCATTTGGTTTACGGAATCCGTAAGATCTTTCCAGGTTCCTCCCACGCCCTGCACTTTGGCCTGGCCGCCCAGTTTCCCTTCCGTTCCTACTTCGAGCGCAACACGCGTCACTTCAGATGCAAATGAGTTCAGCTGATCCACCATTGTATTGATGGTATTTTTCAATTCGAGGATTTCTCCTTCCACATCTACCGTGATCTTTTTGGAGAGATCACCATTCGCGACCGCCGTAGTCACGTCCGCGATATTTCTTACCTGGCCTGTAAGATTGGAAGCCATCTGGTTCACGGAATCAGTCAGATCTTTCCAAACACCTCCAACGCCCTTTACAGTGGCCTGTCCACCCAGTTTTCCTTCCGATCCCACTTCGCGGGCAACCCTTGTCACTTCTGCCGAAAAAGAGTTTAACTGGTCAACCATGGTATTAATGGTATTCTTCAATTCCAGGATCTCACCTTTTACATCCACGGTGATTTTTCTGGAAAGATCCCCCCTGGCCACTGCGGTTGTCACTTCGGCGATATTCCTTACCTGACCCGTCAGGTTAGAAGCCATCTGGTTTACAGAATCGGTAAGATCCTTCCAGGTTCCCGCAACACCCTGGACCTCAGCCTGACCTCCCAGTTTACCCTCGGTACCCACTTCACGCGCAACGCGGGTTACTTCGGAGGAGAAAGAGTTTAACTGATCCACCATCGTATTGATGGTGTTTTTTAATTCCAGGATTTCTCCCTGCACATCAACCGTAATTTTTTTAGAGAGATCACCTTTGGCAACAGCCGTAGTGACGGCCGCTATATTTCTTACCTGGGCCGTAAGGTTGCTACCCATCTGGTTCACAGAATCAGTAAGGTCCTTCCATACGCCGGCAACTCCTTTCACCCTGGCCTGTCCGCCCAGTTTTCCTTCAGATCCAACTTCAAGGGCTACCCTGGTAACCTCCATGGAAAAAAGATTAAGCTGCTTCACCATGTCGTTCACCTCTTTTGCAATGCGGAGAAACTCTCCCTGAAGTTTGTGATTTCCGATTTGGAGAGGCATTTCTTCTGAAAGATCACCCTTGGCCACGGACCCTATCACATGGGCGATCTCAATGGTCGGATGAGCGAGGTTTGATATCAGTTCGTTGATGGAATCAACACCACTGCTCCATTGTCCCCTGGCAATCCTCGGAAGTATAATGCGATGGGAAAGGTTCCCCTGCCGTCCGATAATATTCCCCGCTTTGGTCAGTTCAAGCATCAGCCCCTCATTAAGGGAGATGATTTCATTCATGGTATCGCATATCTTACCGTCAAGACCCAGCAGGTCAACGGGCATGCGCACACTGAAATTGCCATTCCGCATCTGCGCCAAAACACGGAGCAATTCCCGGTTGTCCAGCGATGAAGAATGTTGGGTCTGCCCATTGCTATTCCCATTGGAATCGGAAGCACCAGTTTCATTGCCGGATTCCAGTGCTGTTTTTTTTGTACCATTCAAGGTAATTGGAATTTTGTCCTTTGCAGAAGTTTTTCGGGACAGGGTTTTTGGACCGTCGGACTTTTGTTTTTTTCCAATCATAAAAGAGATCCGGGGAAGTGTTTTATGTTAATCCGCCTATCTTTATTTGTGAAAAGGAAATGACCCATCACGCAATCTTTCCCGCTATGCCTGCCCCTGAATTGACCCAAGATAAAAAAAAATCGTTAGGCAGAAAATACTTGTTTCTTGGAGAAGACGACGATGATGATGTGGAAATCTTACAAGAATCCCTGCAAAAATTAGACCAACACATAGATATGTTTGTGCTTAAGAGCGGACAGCAAACACTTTCCTTTTTAGAATCCCTTCCTCAAGAACGATTACCTGGACTTATCCTGTTAGATTACAATCTTCCGGAGATCAGTGGTTACCAAATATTGATCACTTTAGCCAGGCTGGAAAAATATAAATCTGTTCCGAAAATGATCTGGAGCACCTCAAATTCTCCATTTCATATTAAGGAATGTCTGGATTCCGGCGCCCTTAATTATTTCGTAAAACCATCTGAAATGGCGGGGTTTTATTTATTTGCAAAAGAAATCATAGACATTTTGCATGTCCCGTAAGCTTATTTTATAAGAGCCCATTTTCCGATATTTGATAAGCGGTCATTTTCTTTTAGCTTAATCAATTAAGTTTGAATTGAGTCCATGAGAACATTTGAACTGCCCTGGTTATCCACATTTTTCAGGCATAAAAATGAACCCATGTTTAAAAATTATTTAAAAGTTGCCCTGCGCAATCTCTGGAAGGAGAAAATGAGTTCAACTTTAAGTTTGGTTGGGCTTGGTATGGGCATGGCTTGCTGTCTGCTCATCCTGATTTACATCAAAGACGAATTCAGCTATAATGAATTCAATTCGGCAATAAATAATATTTACAGGGTCAAATGGAATCTGAAAGCCGAGGGCAATAAGGCTTCCTACGCTACAACGCCGGTGACCGTCGGACCAGCCATTGAACATGACCTGGCGCAGGTAGAAAGGGTATCAAGACTGTATCAGCGCAGCGGGCAAATGCTGATTCAGGACGAAAACAATGCCAAGAGTCCTGAAAAAAAATTCCAGGAACAGCAGGTCTTTTTTGCTGACAATGACTTTTTTAATGTGTTCAGCACCAGATTCCTGAGTGGTAACCCCGCAACCGCCCTGCATTCTGTGAATTCTGTTGTGATCACGGATGAAATGGCCGCCAGGTATTTCGGCAATGCCGATCCGATGGGAAAGACACTATTTTATGATAATAAGACCTTGCTAAACGTAACGGGGGTGGTTCGGAAAATGCCGTCGAATTCAGATATAAGCTTTGATTTCCTGATTTCATTCGAAACCCTGTTCCAGGTTGAAAACAAGGGCATATCAGATTACCTGAAAACTGACTGGAGTTATAATCCCTGCAACACATTTATTTTATTGAAACCCGGCACAAATCCTGCGCAGCTCGAAACAGGACTAAACCGCCTGCTACAAAAATATGCAGATGAAAGGGCGCAGCATTTATATTCGATTTCGATTGATCCATTGCGTCGCATGCATTTGTATTCGGCATCGGTCATCGGCAACCCTTCTACCGGGAACATCATTTATGTGTATATATTTATGGTTATTGCATTGCTGATTCTTTTCATTGCCCATATTAATTATATTAACCTGGCCATTGCGCGCTCAATGAACCGGTCCCGGGAAGTGGGCATGCGCAAGATCATGGGCGCAGCAAGAATCCAATTGGCAGGCCAGTTTATCGGAGAAAATCTGCTGGCCGGATTTTTTGCCTACATGCTGGCCCTTTTTCTATGCTGGCTTGCCATGCCGGTCCTGAACCAGCTGACAGGTAAGCAGCTGACCCTGATGTCCTGGTTGACCTTTCCAAACATGATTCTATTTTCCATGATCTTTTTCTGCAGCAGTTTGCTGGCCGGGGTCTATCCTGCTTTTTTTATCGCGCGCTTCAGCCTGGTCCGGGCCATCAGGCGGAAATCAGGTGAAGCCGGCTCCCGAAATATATTGAGGAAGGCCCTCCTGGTCGCCCAGTTTTGTATTTCTGTTTTATTGATTATCGGCACTATTGTGATCTATCAGCAGGTCGCTTACCTCCACAATAAACCGCTAGGATTTCAAAAGGAGCAAATGGTTACCGTTCCGATTTTTGGTACTGGTGCTTCCAGCATCGGTTATGGAGTAGATGTTCCCATGCGTCAACGCATGAATGTATTTACCAACAACCTCCTGAAATATAGCCGGATTAAAGCAGCAACTGCAGCTTCAGGCCTTCCCGGACAGGGTTTTGTCAAAGGGCTTGTTATACCTCAGGGCTATTCAGGTAAGGATAATATTTTTCTGCCCTGGGTATCCGTTGATTACAATTTTATATCGACCTTAAAAATTCCGATCCTGGCAGGAAGAGATTTTTCCAAAGCAACCGGCACAGATCATCTTCAGGCATTTATCATCAGCGAGTCTGCCGTTCGTTCATTTAACTGGAAGAGCCCGGAAAATGCCATCGGAAAAAATATCATTCGTGGAGACGAACTGGACGGGAAAAAAGGGCAGGTGATCGGCGTAATTAAGGATTTCAATTTTGATCCGCTTGATCAGCCGTTGCAGCCTTTGATCATGGACGTGAATGTTCCTAGGTTTACTCAGTTTGCCATTAGAGTTCAACCAGATCATCTGCCGCAAACCATTGCTTTTATCAAACAAACCTGGGAACAGGTTTTTCCGGAGCGAATCTTTGAATACAGCTTCCTGGATAAGGATATCAACGCGCAATACCAGGATAAGGAAAACCTGGGCAAAATGATTGGATATTTTGCTGTGATTGCCATATTGCTTTCCTGCATGGGGTTATTCAGTCTCACTTCTTTTTTAACACAGCAGCGTACCCGTGAAATCGGTATCCGAAAAGTACTCGGGGCAAGCGTGCCCGGAATCGTCGGACTTTTATCTCGGGATTTTTTATTCCTGGTGATCCTGGCCTTCCTGATTGCCTCTCCCATTGGCTGGTTTGCAATGAACAGATGGCTCGACCACTATGCCTACCGGATTAATATCGACTTGTGGATATTTTTACTTGCTGGCATTTTTGTTTTCCTGGTCACTGTGATTACGGTAAGCTATCAGTCGCTGCGCGCAGCCATCGCTCATCCGGTGGAGAGCCTGAGAACAGAATAATAGCGACTAAAATTACCAGAAATGCCGGGTGAAAGCGTATTCAGCTCTGCAATCCGCTGAGCACGGCCCTTTCCCCTTTTACTTTAAAGTGGATAAATCCTTCTGCTGCCTTAACCCCCGCCTGCAATCCCCTGAATTCTTCCATCGTCTTAAAAAAGCCTTCGTAAATTTCCTCCGGGTTTTGCGTTTTGTGAGCAAACATGGCGGATTTTTTCTTATCGCGGACACCGGAAATATCAACATAATCCGTAGGCTCAAAATCCATCGTTTCACTTCCGGTATTTACTTCGTAATAATAAAGTTGAAATTGTTGTCCGGATCTCGCCCAGGCATTGAATGCAAGTAATCCGGCAATCTGATGATCAGGATGGGTATCGAGCGGCCAGTGCGTAAAAAGAATATCTGGTTTCTCAGATTGAATAATCTTTATCATATCATCAATCCTCCCTTTATTCAATTCCGTATTTGCATCTATCTGGCCTGCAAAAAGCGGTTTGACATTTAACAGCTTGCATGAAGTCTCCGCTTCGCGGGTTCTCAAGGCAGCCGATTCCCCATATGATTTGGAAGGATCGCCAGCTTCTCCGCGGGTAAGATATAAAACACTAACGTGGTGACCCGCATCGCTATACCTTGCGAGAGTGCCTCCACAACCAAATTCAGGATCACCTGGGTGAGCGCCCACACACATGATATGAAGCTTAGTTTCATTCTGTTTCGGGGACAGGCCTGAAACGGGATTCTCTTTTGAAGTTCGGGCAAAGGACGAAAAAGCAAGGGCCCCGATTCCCGCCGTTGAAAGTTTTACGAATTTTCTCCGGTTCGGTTTATTTTTATTCGTCATGATTCATTTTATTCAATTTGAATTTGTCAGCATTCAATTTTATCAGGCCTCCCAGGTGAAGTCATCTCCCTCACTTTATACCAGTTCTTTCTTTCACCGGAATAACCAGCTTTAATCCTGACCAGTATTCGTCAATTGCGCATACTTTTATATCCACTAGCCCGTTTGCCAGGGCCAGTTCATGGACCATTGTCTCTGTAATATCGGTCGGGATCTTTGAAGCCTTTTTATACCAGGAGATCCAAATTATACCATCTTCCTCAATCTCCTTTTTAAGATGGGAAATTTCCTTTTGGAGGTCTCGGGCTTTTATTGCGAAATAATGTATGAAATTCTTTTTGACCTTATTGTCGCTTGGAAAAATAAGGCCTTCCGGAAGATCGGTGAATAATTCAAAATAATATACGGGATGGTTTACCAGGCGGATTCTGAAGCCGGTCTTAATTCCCAATTTTTTGGCAAGTGTTGTTCCCGAATATCCTGCTGGTTTCAATTGATTGGTTAATTCCTATCAAATCTCGCAATAAATTTCTTAATGAACGGGCGAGGTTCCGGATAAATATATTGACAGAAATGCTGAAACCTTAACGGGTTCTAAATCTTTCACTCGGTTGCAATTCTTTTGAGCCGGGGCTATATTTATAAAAGCCCTCACCGGATTTCACGCCCAGGTTTCCGGCATTCACTATATTGACGAGCAGGGGTGAAGGAGCGTATTTCGCGTTGCCAAATCCTTCCTGCAAAACCCTCATAATGGAAAGGCAGATATCCAATCCGATGAAATCCGCCAACTGCAACGGTCCCATGGGATGGGCCATCCCTAATTTCATAACGGTGTCAATTTCTGTTACGCCGGCAACGCCTTCCTGGAGACTGATAATCGCCTCGTTGATCATGGGCATCAGGATCCGGTTCGCAATGAATCCGGGATAGTCATTTACCACACAGGGCACTTTTTCCAGATGCCTTACGATTTCCGTTATGATTCCCGTAACCTCGGCTGAGGTTGCGAATCCATTAATCACTTCAACAAGTTTCATCACCGGTACAGGATTCATGAAGTGCATGCCAATGACCTGTGCAGGTCTTGCGGTTGCGGCTCCGATCCGCGTAATGGAAATGGAAGATGTATTACTGGCCAGGATAGTCTGCGGCAAGGCAAGCTTATCCAGCTCCCGAAATATATTCAGCTTGGTCTCCACATTTTCAGAAACAGCTTCAATAATTAATTCGGCATCTGCAATGCCTGCATTCAAATCAGTTTGTGGTTTGATGAGCAGGAGGGTTTGTTTCTTCTTTTCTTCTGAAATTGTTCCTTTCTGCAATTGTCGTTCGAGATTTTTCGAAATAATATTCATTGCCCTTTCCAACTGCGAAGCGTGCAGGTCCACCAGACTAACGGAAAAGCCGTGCTGGCTAAACGTATGGGCAATACCGTTACCCATGATACCCGCTCCGATAACCGCTATTTTTTTCATACAAGTTTGGTATTTTGAGACAAGTTTACGAAGCTTCTCTCAACTTTTTAGGCTTATCTTGCAGCTCCTATGTATCCTAATCTATACTATGCTTTTAAGGATCTTTTTGGTGTTGACTGGAAGTTCCTGCATTTTATCAATTCTTTCGGATTTTTTGTTGCCATCTCTTTTATCCTTGCTGCTTTTATCCTGGGGCGAGAACTGAAGCGCAAGGAAGGCCAGGGATTATTACAGGCAGAAGACGAGACCCGGGTCGTAGGCAAACCCGTCGGACCCGGAGAATTGTTCACGAATTTTATACTTGGATTTATTTTAGGATACAAGGTGATCGGTCTCTTTATTTCCAGCTCACCAGTAACACAAAATCCGGCTGACTATATATTTTCATCCGATGGAAGCTGGCTTGCGGGAATAATTCTGGGTATGTTATTTGCCGGAATGAAGTGGCGCGAGAAATACAAACAACAACTTCCCGAACCAGAAGAAAGAAAGATCCGGATCTGGCCGCATGACAGGGTAGGGGATATCATCATTCTGGGCGCTATCTTTGGTTTTTTGGGTGCCAAGATTTTCAATAGCCTCGAAACCTGGGATGACTTTATAAAAAACCCGGTTGAATCCCTGATCTCGTTCAGCGGACTTACATTCTACGGCGGTTTGATCTGCGCGACATTAGCTATCTGGTATTATGCCCGCAAACATAAAATAGGAATCTGGCATCTGAACGATTCAGCTGCTCCCGCGCTCATGCTGGCTTACGGCACAGGAAGGATTGGCTGCCAGACTGCAGGAGATGGTGACTGGGGCATCATCAACAGCGCATATGCAGTAGATACAACTAACCTCAAAACCATTCTTGGAAGCCCCTCCAATTTCCAATCCGTAATTTCGGGGAACAGTGAATTTTATCTTAGTCAGTTCGGATCCCTTAGTATGCCGCATCTTTCAGTAAAAGGACCGGCATTCCTGCCGGACTGGCTTTTTGCTTATTCCTATCCGCACAATGTGATCAGCGAAGGGCTGAAAATTCCTGGTTGCTCCGGTCCCTATTGTAGTTATCTTCCTCTGCCTGTCTTCCCTACACCATTTTATGAAACTGTTGTATGTATCGGGCTTTTTTTCCTGATCTGGTCGGTCAGAAAGAAATTCAAAGTCCCAGGAACTCTATTCGCCTTTTACATGGTCCTGAACGGCATCGAACGTTTTTTCATAGAAAAAATCAGGGTCAATACCCG
>JANWIY010000112.1 GCA_025449645.1 Chitinophagaceae bacterium
GTCAACAATGAATAATATCCAAATTGCCACGGCCCAGTTCGAAAACAAAAGCGGGGACAAGGACTATAACCTTTCCGTGATTGACCGGCTTTCCCTGGAGGCTTCATCTGCAGGCGCACAAGCCATCGCTTTTCATGAATGTTCCATTACAGGTTATACTTTTGCCATGCAGCTTTCCAAAGAACAGATGCTGGATCTGGCAGAATATATCCCTGAAGGAAAAAGCATTTCTGCTCTCAGGGAGATCGCAGAAAAAAATAATATCGCGCTGCTCGCCGGGCTTTTCGAAAAAGATAAAGAGGGAAATCTTTACAAAGCCTATGTATGCGTCGATAAAACCGGACTGATCGCGAAATACAGGAAGCTGCATCCTTTTGTGAATCCCCATTTACTTCCGGGTGACCGCTATTGCATTTTCGATCTTTATGGCTGGAAATGCGGCATCCTTATCTGCTATGATAATAATATCATTGAGAATGTTCGCGCTACCAAACTCCTGGGCGCAGATATTCTATTCATGCCGCACGTCACGATGTGTACGCCATCCACTCGACCCGGCGCGGGTTTCGTGGATCCGGCACTGTGGGTGAACAGGGAAAATGATCCGACTTCCCTGCGCCTGGAATTTGATGGTATGAAAGGACGGGGATGGTTGATGAAATGGCTGCCTGCGCGGGCCTACGACAACGCATTATATGTCGTATTTTCCAATCCCATCGGGATGGACCATGACCAGCTTAAGAACGGCTGTTCCATGATCCTGGATCCGTTTGGAGATATTCTTGCCGAGTGCAGAAAACTCGGCGATGATTTCTGCATGGCCTCCCTGGGACCCGATAAACTCAAGGATGCCGGCGGATACCGCTATCTGAAAGCACGAAAGCCGGCGCTCTACAAAGACATTATTGGGCAGGATCATGTGTCTGAGCAAAAGGTAATCTGGATAAATATGAAAAAGGTTTAGATCTCAGCTGAATGACAATAAATATAAAAGAAGACCCCATCGCATTGGGTATTTCTTC
This sequence comes from Chitinophagaceae bacterium, assembly GCA_025449645.1. GTDB lineage: Bacteria > Bacteroidota > Bacteroidia > Chitinophagales > Chitinophagaceae > Puia. The sequence continues at coordinate 1,023 of JANWIY010000112.1, forward strand.
AGGAAAGAAGGCAGCTGACCTGATCAGGGAATCCATAAAAGAAAAAGGAAGTGCCAATATCATACTGGCTACAGGAACCAGCCAGTTTGAAACATTGAATCAGTTGATCATTGAAAGAGAAATTGACTGGAGTAAAGTGACCCTGTTTCATCTGGATGAATACCTTGATTTACCTGCAACACATCCAGCAAGTTTCCGGAAATATATCCGCGAACGCTTCCTGGAGAAACTGTCTCCGCTTAAAGCTGCACACCTGATCGATGGCGAGGCAGGAGCAGACCAGGAATGCAAACGCCTTGGCCAACTGATAAAGAAAAATCCCGTGGACGTGGCCCTGATCGGCATTGGCGAAAACGGTCATCTCGCATTCAATGATCCTCCCGCTGATTTTAATACAGATGAAGCCTTTATTACGGTCAGCATGGATGAACAGTGCCGGCGGCAACAAATGAATGAGGGCTGGTTCGGTTCCCTTTCTGCCGTTCCGGAAAAAGCCATCAGTATGTCCATAAAACAAATCATGATTTCCAGGCATATCATCTGCTCCGTGCCCGGCCTGCGCAAAGCGGCAGCAGTCAGGGATTGCCTCACAATGGAAGTGAGCAACCTTTGCCCGGCAAGCATACTTAGAAATCATTTATCTTGTTTCCTATTTATGGACACAGCGGCTGCATCGTTGATTTCCGTCCTGCCCTGACCAGCCGCCAGTACAATAAAAATATGAAGACCCCAAGCATTAAAATCAGCAACGGCCGGATCATTACCCCTGCGGGCATTGTTCAAAACGGGAGCCTGTTGATTTCCGGCGGGATAATCACTGAACTCGGCGCTGCCCGGATTGACAAGCCTGCAGATCTTGCAATCGACGCCGGGGGAAAATTCATTTCACCGGGATTCATAGATATCCATATTCATGGTGGCGGAGGATTTGATTTCATGGACGGATCGATTGAAGCGTTCCTGAAAATAGCGCAGATCCATTCCCGTTATGGAACCACGGCGCTCTTTCCAACCACGCTTACCGCCGAAAAAGAAGATCTCTTGCACACGCTGGATGTTTACAGGCAGGCGCTCAGAGAAAATGAACAGGGCGCACAATTCATGGGGATGCATATAGAGGGCCCGTATTTCGATATGGAGCAGAGGGGCGCCCAGGATCCCCGCTTTATCCGCAACCCTGATGAAAAGGAATATAAGGAAATCATTGCGCATGCAGGGGACCTGATCGCGAGATGGAGTGCCGCCCCCGAACTTCCGGGCGCTCTAGAGTTTGGCCGCTTTCTCGTGTTAAACGGAATTATGCCCGCTATTGCCCACACGAATGCAGTATATGAAGACGTGGTAAAGGCAGTTGAAAACGGATACAGGCTTGCCACACATTTTTATTCTGGTATGTCCGGCGTCATGCGAAAGAATGCTTACCGGTATGCAGGTGTAGTGGAAAGTGTTTATCTGCTGGATGAGATAGACATTGAAATCATCGCAGACGGAATTCATTTGCCTGCGCCACTCTTAAAATTGATCCTCAAGATAAAAGGCATCAACCGGACGGCATTGATTACAGATGCCATGCGGGCAGCCGGCATGCCGCCGGGTGAGAGTATACTGGGGTCTAAAAAAAATGGTATAAAGGTTATCGTGGAAGATGCTGTTGCCAAATTGCCTGACCGCAGTTCATTTGCAGGAAGTGTTGCCACTGCTGACAGGCTGGTAAGAACAATGATTAGCCAGGCAGAGGTCTCTCTTCAGGATGCTGTGCAAATGATGACCCTTGTACCTGCCCGAATCATGAAAATAGATAAGCAAAAAGGTTCAATCGCATTGGGAAAAGACGGAGACCTGATCATTTTTGATGATGATATTAAAATTGAAACAACGATCATAAAAGGGAAACTTGTTTATGACCGGTCAAAATCCTAGGCATTCAATTCAACTTATGAACACGAATCCTCTAAATCTCTTTGTACGTTTTTTGTTGGAAATAGCCATGCTGATTATTTTTGGTTATTGGGAATTTCATCGGAACGTTCATTGGGAACGGTGGGCCGGAGCCATAGGATTACCTTTAGCAGCAGCTGCATTGTGGGGCATATTTCGCATTCCGGATGATCCGAAACCCGCACCCATAGAAGTTCCGGGAATAGTCAGGCTGTTATTGGAATGGGTATTATTCGGATCAGCGATCTGGGCTCTCCAGGATCTGAAACAAATCCAACTCAGCCTTGTCATGGCGATTATCATACTACTGCACTATATTGTTTCATACGATAGAACCTGGGCGATGCTTAGAAATAGAAAATATAAGGGATTTCTAAAAACCCCAGATTAGTCATTTAATTTTTAAGAACTTCATCGAAAGGAGATTTTGTGAGCCATTGTAAAGCAAATAGCTGCTGCATGTATTCTGAAAAACTTATTTTATTTCTTGTTTTTGCTTTTGCATTTCATCCCGGTCCGTGCCAAACCCTGAAGATCAGATTCAATGATCCACATATCCACTACATGGGCAGAGTGGCCAGGGATGCAGAGTCTGCCCAACTTTCCTGGACTGCGACATCGGTTAAAATAAACTTCAGGGGCTCTGAAGTAAAAGCTTTTTTGAAGGATGAGCGCGGAGAGAACTATTATAATGTTATTGTAGATGGCAAGACCGTCCGCGTTCTTCATCCGGATAACACAAAGCAGCTTTATTTGTTAGCAACCCATCTTGGAGAGGGAAAACATGAGCTCGAATTATTTAAACGCACGGAATGGTCAATGGGGAAGACATGGTTTTATTATTTCTTGCTGGATGGTCATGCGTCGGTTCTGGCAGCACCTTTTACCAAAAAAAGAAAATTGGAAATATTCGGCAATTCTATAACCTGTGGATATGCAGATGAGGATTCCAGCGGGCAGGACCGGGGAACATCTCCTTATGAAAACGGTTATATCAGTTATGCCGCCATTCTGGCCAGGCATTTTGATGCCGAATATTATTGTACCAGCAAGAGCGGAATAGGAATAACCATCAGTTGGTTTCCTTTAATTATGCCGGAAATGTATGACCGGCTGGTGCCCGACAATCCTGAAAGCAAATGGAATTTTTCAAAATATACTCCGGATCTGGTTCTGATCAACCTCTTTCAAAACGATTGCTGGATTGTAAATCTGCCGGATAATGAACAATTCAAAGCACGCTATGGTACAAAAGTTCCTTCCGCGACAACATTCATTGAAGCTTACCGGAATTTTGTGAAATCGGTAAGAAAAAAATATCCGGGAGCTGCGATCCTGTGTATGCTCGGAAACATGGACGCCATGCGCACCGGATCTCCATGGCCCGGTTATGTTGAAAAGGCGGTCGAAGCCATGCATGACAAACGTATTTATACCCATTTTGTTCCATATAAGAACACGCCAGGCCACCCGAATGCCAAAGAGCAAAAAGCGATGGCTGATGATCTCATCAGATATATTGACGGGCATATAGCATGGTGAATGTAAGCGAACGAACATGCGTCAAAACCGTACACTAAAAATTCAGTCTCTGATTTTTAGTGTACTGATTAGCAGCAATTTGTCAAACTGGCATTTTTGTGGATGCCAGGTTAAGCAGGTATTTCAGTACCGGATCAAAATTCAGACATGATTAAAAACTATTTCAGGACTGCTTTCAGAAACCTTGTGCGTAGCAGGAACCAGTCGATCATTAATATAACCGGCCTTGTTGTTGGCATTTCCGCCTGCCTGCTTATTTTCCTGGTTTTGCAATACGAACAAAGCTTCGACAGCTTCCACTCAAAAAAGGATCATATTTATCGCGTTGTGAGGGAAGGGAAAAATCCAGTTGGAAGAGAATATCGCACTGGTGTGCCTTTTCCTGTGACAAACGGTCTGAGGACCGAATATCCCCAACTGGAAAATGCAGCCGCAATCTGCGGAGATGCCGGAGTTCAGGTGCTAATCGCAGGCAGCAAAGACCAGCCTGCAAAAAAATTCAAGGAGAACAGGGTTTTTTTTGCAGAACCTCAGTTTTTTGAAATGTTTGATTTCCCGATGTTGAGAGGAAATTCTAAGAGTGATATTGAAGAACCAAATATGGTATTGCTATCCAGGGCTACAGCTGAAAAATATTTCGGTGACTGGAAAATTGCGACTGGCAAAACGATCACGCTGTATAATCAGCCAATGAAAGTGACCGGTATTCTGGATGATCCACCAGCAAACACGGATTTCCCTCTGAAGGTGGTGATATCTTATGCAACCCTGGTGAAACAGGTGAATATGAATAATTGGGTGAACATTTCTGATGACAATTATTGTTTTGTTCTTTTGCGTCCTCAATATTCGGCTACTCAATTTGATAATCTCCTGCCAGCCTTTATTTCGAAACACATGCCTCCGGATCATGCAGGCTACAACATAAAGCTTCAACCGCTTAAGGAGATCCATTATGATGAACGCTTCGGAAATTTCAACGGCCGCACATTCAGCAGGGAACTGATTACAGCCCTAAGCCTCATCGGGCTATTCCTGCTCATCATAGCCTGTGTCAATTTCATAAATCTTTCCACAGCTCAGGCAATCAACCGGGCAAGAGAGGTTGGAGTTAGGAAAGTACTGGGGGGAAGTCGCGGGCAATTGCTGCTTCAATTCCTGGGAGAAACCAGCCTGATATGTTTTATTTCGCTAATCCTGGCGATGACTATGGCGGCAATTACGCTGCCTTTTCTCAATGGATTACTTGAAACCAGGTTAGCCATTGACGTTTTCCAAAATCACGGCATCCAGTTATTTATGATTGTGGTATTTCTTTCCGTAACTGTTTTGTCGGGATTCTATCCTGCCATGGTTTTATCTGGCTTCAATCCGATCAACGCTTTAAAAAGTAAGATCATTGCGCATTCAGCAAAAGGCATTTCACTCAGGAGAGCATTGGTTGTTCTTCAGTTTGTAATCGCCCAGGCACTTGTTATCGGAACCCTGGTTGTAGTTTCCCAGATGAATTATTTCAAGAATGCAGATCTCGGATTCAATAAGACGGCGATCATCAATGTTCCGTTTCCTGGTGATAGTCTGAGCCGGACAAAACTAAGCATGCTCCGCGATCAGTTGATCCGCGAACCAGGGATCAAAGAAGTCAGTTTCAGCGCGGGAGCACCAACCGGAGGCGGCGACTGGTATACGGATCTGCAATTACCTACTAATCATACTGAAAAGGCAGATCTGATCGTCGGCATGAAGGTTGCCGATACTGCATATTTTGGTATTTATAAACTCCAGATGGCTGCGGGCCGGATTTATTTCCCATCAGACACAATGAAGGAGTTCGTCGTAAATGAAACCCTGCTGAAAAATCTGGGCCTTGGAAGTCCGCAGGAAGCAATCGGTAAAAATATCCGGGTTGATGGCAGGATGCGTCCCATCGTCGGTGTGGTCAGGGATTTTCATGTCAATTCGTTGCGGGACCCCATCGGCCCCATTGTGATGACAACGATTCAGGATGCTTACGGCAGTGTAAATATCCAGCTGCAGCCAGGTAAAACAAATGCATCTGTTGCCGCGGTTGCATCGGTCTGGAACAAAATTTACCCTGATTTTGTATTTGAATACAGCTTTATCGATCAGGCCGTTGCAGATTATTACAAACAGGAAAATCAGCTATCACAACTTTATAAAATATTTTCAGGTATTGCGATCTTCATTTCCTGCCTGGGCCTATACGGTCTCATCTCTTTTATGGCCGTGAGGCGAAACAGGGAAATCGGTATCCGAAAAGTACTTGGTGCCACGCCGGGAAATATTGTATTCCTGCTTTCCAGGGAATTCACGCTGCTCATCACGATCGCTTTTCTGATTGCGTGCCCGTTCGCCTGGTATTTCATGGTAAAATGGCTGCAGCAATACAGTTTCCGGATTGATCTGGGCGCAGGCTTTTTCATCCTGACGATCCTTGCCTCACTCATCATCGCCTGGCTCACGGTCGGCTATTCCGCTATCCGCGCCGCTACTGCCAACCCGGTAAAGAGCCTGCGCACAGAATGAATTTGCTCCGCCAGAATTGATTTAGCGAAGGCTGCCTCGATTCAATTAAGGCTCTCTGTTGTTCAATCGATAAACCCGGCTCTGAATTTGAAACGCAATCTCGCTCTGAGTATATTAAGGCCTGAACTAAAATACCCAATAAGAGTTCATAATACATGATGGTCGGAACTATATTTATTCCACCCGAAAGGCGAGCATTATCCAGCAGAGATATTATCTGTCGTTTTACTTTTCAGTATATTTACCCTTACTTAATTCATCAATTATGAAATCAATCATTCTTGGAGTGCTGTTTGCAACCGGTATTTATTCTGCATCAGCGCAACGCAGCGCTCCCGATGTGCTACAAACGAAAATGGGCCCGCTTACCATACAACCGATCCAGCATGCGAGTCTGATACTAACGGTGAATGGACTTACAATTTACGCAGATCCAACAGGCGTCGCCAATTATAAGGGGTTACAGCCTCCTGACATCATATTGATTACAGATATACATGGTGATCACTTTGACGTCAATACCATTGATTCAATTAAAAAACCAGGCACCCTCCTTATAGTTCCCCAGGTAGTAGCTGACAAATTACCTGCTGCTGATAAAGACCACATGGTAGTGCTTAAAAATGGCGACAACACAACTCAATCCGGAATATCAATAGGAGCAATCCCGATGTATAACCTTCCTGAAAGTCCGACTGCCATGCATACCAAAGGCAGGGGCAATGGCTATGTGCTCGGCATAGGAGGCAAGCGGATTTATTTGTCCGGGGATACACAGGGCATTCCTGAAATGCGCTCATTGAAAGATATTGATGTTGCCTTTGTTTGCATGAACCTTCCCTATACCATGGATGTGAAGGAAGCGGCCGATGCAGTGCTGGCATTCAGGCCCAAAATTGTTTACCCTTATCATTATCGCGGCCGGAACGGGTTGAGTGATATCAATGAATTTAAAAATCTTGTGGAAACCGGAGATAAGAATATAGATGTTCGGTTGCGAAACTGGTATCCTGGAAAATAAATCTATTGGTTTATTAAAAGTAATCACAAGTGCAAACAATATTAGGAGCAGGCGGTGCTATTGGAATTGCGCTTGCCAAAGAGCTACCTGCGTACACAAACAAAATCCGCCTTGTAAGTCGTCATCCGAAAAAGGTAAACGAGACAGATGAATTGTTTAGGGCTGATATCACTAAATATGAAGAGGTCGTAAAAGCAGTTGAAGGTTCTGAAATCGTTTATCTGACGGTAGGTTTGCCTTATAACACCAAATTATGGCAGAACACCTGGCCTGTTATCATGAAAAATGTTATTGAAGCCTGTAGTGTGAACAATGCCAAATTAGTGTTCTTCGATAATATTTATTTGTACGCGCCTGAAAAATTAAATCCGATTACGGAAGAACATCTTGTTAAACCAATAAGTAAGAAAGGAAAAGTAAGGGCAGCTATAGTTCAAATGCTGTGGGATGCTGTAAAAAAAGAAAAAATTAAAGCCCTAATCGCAAGGTCAGCCGATTTTTACGGTCCATCAATTAAAGGTACCAGTATACTAACCGAAATTGTAATCAAACCATTAAGCGAAGGCAAGAGATCAAATTGGTTAGGGGGTACTGAGTTTAAACATTCCTATACTTATACTGTTGACGCTGGCCGAGCAGTTGCATTGCTTGGAAATACTTTCGATGCGTTCGGACAAACCTGGCATCTTCCTACTGCACCTGACCCTTTCACGGGTAAGGAATGGATAGAAGCCATTGCAAAAATGTTAGGGACAAAGCCCAAATATTTGGTATTAAATAAGTTTTTTGTGAGGTCAATCGGACTCTTTGTTCCAATTATGAAAGAAATGGTGGAAATGATGTATCAATACAATCAACATTATGTGTTCAATAGTGACAAGTTTGAAAAAAGGTTTGATTTTAAACCAACTTCTTATATTGATGGAATCAAGGAAATCGTAAAAATCGATTATCAAAAATAGCAGGCTGTGATATATATTTAGAATCGAATCAAACATGATGATACTTCAAAACAAGAACGCAATTATATATGGCGGCGGTGGCTCCCTCGGAGGAGCGGTAGCCAGGGCGTTTGCCGCTGCCGGGGCAAGCCTGTTTTTAACAGGCCGTAATCTTAGTTCCGTTCAAAGGGTGGCAAATGAAATTCAAATTTCAAACGAAAAAGTGGAAGCTGAGGAAGTGGATGCATTTGATGAAAATGCAATTCTTGGCCACCTGGATAGGGTCATACAAAAAGCAGGTAAAATTGATATTTCATTCAATGCTGTCGGCGTTGATGTTATACAAAACATTCCCCTGGTCGATATCCCGATGGAGGATTTTTTACGACCAATAAGACTGACCATGCAAACCCGGTTTCTAACCGCAAAAGCTGCCGGCAGGCAAATGATGAAACAGGGCTCCGGAGTCATTTTATTTCTTACAGCAACACCGGGAGGAATAGGCTATCCATATACTGCAGGCTTTGCGCCGGCATGCTGCGCCGTAGAAAGCTTGTCGAGGAACCTGGCTTCTGAGTTAGGTGTGTATGGCGTGCGGGTAGTAAACATCAGGTCCGGCGGCTCCCCGGATTCAAAGGTATTTAAAGAGGCAATCGAAACTAACCCTGCAGGTATGCAGGCCATCCTACGAATGATGGAGGACGATACAATGCTGAAAAAGCTGCCTCTGATGGCTGATATTGCCAATGCAGCGGTATTTCTGGCATCCGATATGTCTTCCAAAATAACCGGTGTTACCATTGATGTAACCAGCGGCACAACTGAAGGATTAAATTATAGAGTGCAATCGCAGGAATCGAAGTTTTCAACTTTTAATTCACCATGAATTGGCGTTCTGAGAACCTGCGATAAAATGGTTTCCATTAAAAAAACCCGTTCGATGAACGGGTTTTGAAATTTAAATTAAAAATAGTCGGGGCGGCAAGATTCGAACTTGCGACCTCCTGGTCCCAAACCAGGCGCGATGACCGGGCTACGCTACGCCCCGAACGGTGTTTTATCGCGGGGAGCAAAAGTAAGCTTTACTGCCCAATTATCATAGACACAGGGACAATTTTTCAGCAAACACCCATCCATCGAATCATTGATCTACAGCCATTTGAGTCTCCTTTTTACTTTTTAATTTTTAATTTTTACTTTTTTACTCATTCTTCAAACTGCTGACCGGATTGGCAAGGGCCACTTTCAAACACTGCGCACTAATAAGCAGGAACGAAACAGAAAACACAATTGCGCCCACGAGGACATAGTACCCGGCATGCTGCCCAATCCGATATGCATATTGTTCCAGCCAGCGGTTGGTTAAAAAGTAAGCCAGTGGCCATGCAATCAGAATAGCTATTCCAATGAGGCTGGCATACTGCTTTAAAAAAAGCATGATAATATGGTAAATTTCAGCACCCAATACCTTCCTCACGGCAATTTCTTTTGTCCGTTTGGCGAGTGCGAGGGTTAGTACACCAAAGATGCCAAGCAAAACGATCAGACCCATCAGACCAGTCGCTATCCCTGCCGCTTTTTTGAGGTGAAGTTCCGTTTCATACATGGATTGGAATTTCTCATCCATGAAAAAGTATTCGAAGGGAGCGCCGGGAGAAAGTTCTTTCATTTTCCTTTTTAGCAGATCAATGCTGCTGTTCAATTGCCCGCCCTGCAATTTCACTGATATGTAACGATAGGTGAGCGCGTCTCTCACATGAACAAATGCCAGCGGGCCAATGGCTTCATGCAGTGAAGAATAATTAAAATCCCTGACCACACCCACTACTGTAAAAACCCCTCCTCCGGGTGAGCGCAGCTTTTTTCCGAAGGCGTCTTTCCAGCCAAAGGATTCCATCGCGGCCTCAGAAATCACCATTTCGCCAGGAATATATCCTCCTTCATTCTTCCCAAAAAACCTTCCTTCAATCAATTTTATTCCATAGGCATTGGCATAATTTTGATCTACGATAATAGTCGGAATAATCAGTGGCTGATTATCCTTTGAGCCGTCAGGTATCAGCGAACTCGCCATTGGCGTACGTTCCGGAACATCGAAAGAGAGGCTTGCATCCTTAACCGCAGGTATTTCCAATAAGCCATTGCGGATAGTCTCCATCTTCGCCACGCCGACTGAATCCCATTGTTTCGGAAAGGCAGAAATCACCATGAGCCGGTCCTTATTATATCCGAGGTCCTTTTCAAAAAAATAATTGACCTGTTCCGATATCGTCAGGGCCAGAATAAAAACTACAGTGGCTATCATAAATTGCAGAACCAGCAGGGATTTTCGCATCCATGTCCCTTTTTCACTCAAACTGATCTTACCCTTCACGGAAGCGACTACTTCAGAAGCACTGAGTATAAAAGCGGGATAGATACCTGCAAGGGATCCGACAAAAACAATCATCAGACAAAGGAGTCCGGTCTGCTGAAAACTGAATTGAATCACGGGCGGGATGGAAGTTTGTAATATCTCATTAAAAGGCGGACGCAGGAAGCTATAAAGAAAAAGAGATAATACTGCTGCCACAAAAGTAAGAACAATTGATTCTGTGAGGTATTGGAAAACCAATTGCTGTTTTCTACCTCCAAAAACCTTTCTCAATCCAATTTCCCTGATCCGGTAACCAGAAGTGCCGATCATGATATTTACGAAATTAATGATCGCCAGCAGCAGTATCCCTACTGCCACGAGCGAAAGGATAACCAGCGTTTTTTCGACGGCCGCCCCATTAGCGGTTAAGTAATAAGTGTCCAGGGGATTCAATTGAACTTCGAGATTTTTACTGATATTTTCCGGCGCATTTAATGAAATTAATTTTCTAACCGGGCCTGAAAGCTGTGATGGCTGCACTCCTGGTTTTAGCTCCAGGAACCCAACCAGCAGAGCCATATTCCATGAATCATCGCCTGCACCTGTTTGGTAATATCGATTCCCTTCAAAGGGTACAAAAACGCCATACCCCTTCTTATCAATAAAATTGTTTACTGTGTTATATGAAGTTGTCTGCAATACTGCAGAAACCTTGAAATCCTGCGTAGGGCCGATGGTGTTTGTTATCGTAATCGTTTTCCCAATAGCATTTCTGTCCCCGAAAAGCTTCAGCGCCAATTCTTCTGTAACAACAGCTGAACTATTATTAATAAATGCATGGTGCGGGTCTCCAAATAGTAATGGGTAGCCATACATCGACACCAGGGTTGTATCTCCAATAGCAATATCTTCCTGAAAGTGCCTGTCGCCTGCGGATACCACATTGGTTACAGGATTGTAGCGGTAATAATTTTCCACCAGACCGGTGAATTGCTGTTTCAGGGATTTAGGCAGCACACCGATGGTAGTAAAATCCAATCCCATGTTTTTTATTTTCCATTTACTGGTCACCAGGTACTGGCGGTGAACATTCCTGAGGCCTCCATTCATTGACCCTTCATGCAATACGTATTGACCAATCAGCAGGCAAAAACAAATCCCGATCGCCAGGCAAAATATATTCAGTGCAGAGAACAATTTATGTCTGCCGAGTTGCCGGACGGCAACGAGAATGTAATTTTTTATCATGGAAGTAAAATTATCAATCGTACGAAGTGTATTTCTCTGCCAGTTTCAACGGGGCCACATTGCAATAAGCTGTTGTCAGCGCATCTTTGAAAAAAGCTTTCGTCGTTTTAGGGAGCTGTATCGTTGTCATGCCCATTCTGCCCCAGCCTCCGGCAACCGGATGGATAAGTTCCACGGGACCCGCTTTACACAAAATAGCCTGTTCATGGAGTGACAGTTTTAAATTAACATCTTTATTCACTTCAGAAAGGGTGCAAAATATTTTACCCTTCACCCGGAAAGCAAACCGGTCAAAATGCGGTTTTTCGTCCGTTTCTTCAAAACTCAGTGCGAGCTCGCGGGCAGCTTTTACCGTTACCATAAAAATTCTTTTAATGAATATAAGAAATTCTACAGGTGGGGCATCGGGGCAGTTCTTATATTTTATTTAAAATCCTTTTTGCCCTGCTGCGGAAGGCAGGCGTTTCCTGTTCCCATCGGGTGTTTATAATCGTTTTTATCTCCGGGAGAATTTCCGGGTATTGCTTACATAAATTCTCTAGGATGGTCAATGAAAAAGCTTTAACCGCAATCGCCTCTTCGGGGGACTCAATAAAACCAAAACAAATACTCATCAGCCGGCCCTGGTATCGTTTGGGTATTTCAACAAATTGAAACAAGCGTACAATATTTCTTTTCGAAGCCGGATTGCCGTTTGTTTTTGAAAGCAGATCCAATAGTCTTTTAGTATAAGGATAAACGAGTGCTGGATGATGTCTCACACAATAACTCATGGGCCACGCAGCCCGCTGAGTGATCCGGTATTCGCCCGAAAAAAACAAGTTCATCAGTTCCGAAAAGCGGTGTTTGTTGTTTCCGATGTATTTAACAATCCTGTCGCACTGCGATTTACTATGCTCTTTCCGCAGTGTCAGTTCCAGGTTCATTTTACTGTCTTTTTCTTCTTCAATTTCAGGGGATTCTTTCCCAGGCTGGCCTCGCAGAATTCAGCATAATACAACTGCATCGTCCTCTTGTATCGCCTGGCATATTCCAGAATGGACTCCTGCCATTGCTTGTTCTCGCCAAATGCGCTTAGCTCATCCACTACGCTGGCGCCTTTCCATCCGGAACTCCTGATCTGTGCGGAAGCAGTCAGGGTAGCCATATCATCAATTATCTGAAACAGGTCGCGGTAACGATCCCGGACAAACTTAAAATCAAAGCTGTCTTTCATGGGTTGCATCTCCTGGACAATAAAAGATTCTTTTCTGAAAATTGTATAACTCAGGAGGGCGGGAGGAATATTTTGCATCCGTTGCTGGATATTTACGATCCGTTGAGCTTCGGATTCCCATTCGGGTTGTTGTAAGCCAAGGTATTTTTTGAGTGCTGGGGGAGCAGCCTGCTTCATCTCCATCAGCATGTATTTGTTTTTCCTGTTCGTACTTTTCAATAAAAACATATAGCGCTTCAAACCCAGGCTACCTGTTCCTGCAAGCCGGAAGGCGACATCCAGCACTTCGAAATTATAAGGACTGTAACTGTTATGCGTGATCCATTCATTAATATGCCGGGTCAGTTCAGATTTCAATTCATTATCCAATTTGAAATGCCGGGGATGTTCCAGCAGGATGGCGAGGCTGTCTTTTTTTCTGACGGTCCTCTTCTCCAGGATTTGTTTTTCCTTTCTTTTGCTGACTGCCATTAAAAAAGCCTGTACAATTCCTTTAGCGGTCTGCGGTTCAATATAATAAGATTTGCCTTTACTCAAAATCTGCGCATAATTTTTGAGAAAGAGTTGTGCCATTTTAATCGCCTTGTTTTCTTCTACCTTAAGAGAATCAAATGCAACAAATATGCTGCAGGTCATACGTGCCAACTCAACGCTGGCAGGTGCAAGCAGGGCGTCATCAAAATCATTCATGTCAAAATAAACCAGCCGGTTGTCTCCTTTATAACTCCCGAAATTCTCCAGGTGAAGATCTCCGCAAACCCATACAAGTGGTGAAGAAGGAAGGATGTCATTCCCATGGAGGTCCTCGTAAAACAAATGACCTGTGCCCCTGTAAAACCCGAAAAGGTTTTCCCGCATCAGCTCATATTTCACACGAAGCATTTCTGGTATCCTTCCCTGATTAAAGACCTCGATTCTTTCAAAACAAGTAAGCATAAGCTGTGTTAAGATTCCTAAAGATCATCTTTAAATCTGAAATTGTAATTTTACCGGCCATGCGAAATACAACAAAACTAAAACAGATTTTATTGAAATATGACCTGGCCCTGTCCATGGAAGAAGATTCCCTGATGAAGCTGACCCTGGTTGACAAAACCACGGGCCGCATGAAATCATTCGAACATGAATCCTATAGCCAGCTGATCAGCCAGGCATACGGGTACCTGTTGAAGGAACTAAAATCTGATTTAAATTTCCTCAAAAATAAAAAGATAGGTTTTTAAGCGCCTACTCTTTCACCACCAATACCTGAAATGTGCCTGGAACCAGGGGTGGTCTTCTTTCTCCAGGTGCGGCCGTTTTTTCAAATTCAGCGGCAGGTAAAAAGGCGGTATGGTTTAATGGATCTTCGGCAATTGTTCTCGCACTTCTTTTGGTTGGCACATCAGCAACCAACACAAATTTATCGGCATTCTCTTCATGAACGATGCTCAGCTTGCCTTCGCCGCAACTCGCAAACACTTCTTTCAACTCCGGATCAAATGCCACGCCATCACACCCATCTCCGATGGTTACCCGGGCAACCACTTTGCCGTTATCTGCATCCATGACCACCAGGGTTTTATCGCAGCCGGAAAATAATCTGCGCGTTTTTGTGTCCATGGCCAGGCCAGTAGGTCCTCCTGAAGGAGCCAGGGTCCAGCGGTTCATCAGCTTCCGGCTATTGATATCCACTTCAGCAATTTCGCCCTTGTCCTCAATATTTACATAAAGTTTTCCCATCCCGTCTGATGCAGCAGTTTCGGGTTTGCCTCCGACCGGAATTGTTGCCACTACTTTTTCTGAAACCGGATCAATCAGGCTGAGATCACTGCTGCGGCCATTACAGGTGATGATAAGCTTAGAGAACTCATCATACATTATGGCGTCCGGATTCTGTCCGGCAGCAATTTGCCCCAACACCTGGTTTGTTTTCAGATCAAAAACGGTGACGGTGTTTATGCGTCCGTTGCTGGTATAGCCTTTGCCCAGGGAAGGAACGAATGCAATACCATGAACACCCGTTGTGTTTGGAATAACACCGACGGAATCTCCTGTTGTTTCATCCAGTACGTTCACCTGTGTACCATGGGAAACATATATCCGGTTATTTCCCGGGCCCACAGCAATATAATCCCATCCGCCGCTGCTGACTATTGGAAATGTTTTGACAACCCGAAATCCGGAACCCTGCTGGGCATAAAGATTGCTAAAAGCGCAACTGCTTGTAAGCAGAAAGAGAATCAATGCATGCTTTTTCATTTTTTTTAATTTTTAATTTTTATTTTTCACCCCATAGAACACCCTGAGTAAACTGGGGAATACTATAAGCAATAGTGGCAAAGCAATGATGAAACCGCCAATCACGGCGATAGCCAGTGGTTGGTGAAGCTGGGCTCCGGCACCTATTCCCAATGCCAGGGGCATCAGGGCAAAAATGGCGCCCAGTGCGGTCATTAGTTTTGGCCTGAGCCTGGTTGAAATCGCATAGATTATGGATTCATCAGCTGACCTGGTGATCAAGGACTCTTTGAATTGCAGAAATGTGAAAATTGCATTTTCGCCAATGATCCCGACAATCATGATTAAGCCTGTATAACTTCCTACGTTCAGCGGCGTTCCGGTAATATATAAGGCCAGATAACTTCCTGAAATGCCGAGGACGGCAACCACCAGGATCAGAAGAGCGACTTTAAAATCTCTGAACAAAAACAGGATCGTTCCAAAAACCAATAAGCAGGCACTGATCAGTATCATTAATAATTCCTGAAAGGATTGCTGCTGGTCAGCATAAGCTCCGCCATATTCAATATGATATCCTGCAGGTAGAATTATCTTCTGCTTAATCTGCGCCTGGATACCTTTGATAACTGTTCCCAGGTCACTGTTTTCGAGCCTTGCAGTGACCACGCCCATGGATTGCAGATTTTCACGCTGAATTTCGGCATCGCCGGGATTTACCTGAATCCTTGCGAGCGAAGAAATGGGATTCAATTTACCGTTGGGCAGGAACAATTGGAGCGCCCCTAATTCCGCCACGCTGATCTTCCTGTTGCCCGGATATACCATCCGGATCGGTGTCAGCTGCTCCTTCTCCAGTAATTGTCCGACAATATTACCTTCCATATGCGTTTGCATCTGAAATTGCATATCAGCCGGAGTAATTCCAAACTGCGCCAGCCTGGAGTAATCCGGATCTATACTCACTGAAGGTCCGGCAATTACGATGCCGTCGAATACGTCAGCTGCACCCTTGACTCCGGAAACTACGGAAGCAACCTGGGTGGAAATCGAGTGCAATTTCTGCTGATCGTCTCCGAAAATCTTAATTTCTATGGGTTGTACGGAGGTCATCAGATCTCCCAGCATATCGGTGATCACCTGGCCGAAGTCAATGCGCAAGGCCGGCTGGGATGCCTCAATTTTAGCACGCAGGTCTGAGATTACTTCATCAGTAGTCCGGTTCCGTTTCTCATTTAACTGGATCAGGTAATCTCCTGTATTCGGTTCAGTTATGAAGAATCCCATCTGGGTTCCGGTGCGGCGGGAGTAAGCGCTGACTTCCGGAATAGTTTTTATTATTTTTTCCACTTGTCTTAGAATACCGTCTGTCTCTTCCAGCGAGGTTCCGGGCGGCGATGCATAGTCCAGCACGATACTTCCTTCGTTCATTTCCGGAAGAAATCCCGTTTCGAGCCGGGGCAAAATGAGAATTACCGCAACAATCAATCCTGCCACTATGATCAGGCCGATCAGGGGGCGGAAAATAAAAAAAGATACCCAGCGCTGTCTCTTTACGGGATGTGCAACAACCGGTTCTGCAGATTGCCGTTGTTTTTTTCGGGTGAGGATTAAATAAATGACAGGGAGACAGATCCATGTTACAAAAAAAGAGCAAACCAGGGTGATGATCATAGTATCCGTCAGCACTTTAAAATAAGCTCCTGCAACGCCGCTCATTAATACAAAAGGAAGGAAGATGACAATAGTGCTGATGGAAGATCCCACCATGGCCGGCAGGAGGTAATGAATGGCTTTTTTAATCAGGGGCGCAGTCTGTTCCCCGGGATTTTCTTCATGCGTGCGATGGATCTGTTCCACTACTACAATCGCGTCATCAATGATGAGTCCGATGGCTGCAGCAATTGCGCCAAGCGTCATGATATTAAATGTAAATCCTACTGCGTACAGTACGATCAGGGTAAGACAAAGCGTTATGGGAATCGTGATGAGGATGGTCGCACTGGCTTTCAGAGAACGTAAAAAAATAATCGCAACGATCATGGCGAGGATCAGGCCGACCCACAAGCTATCTGTTACGCTTTTTATCGAAGCATTCACAAAATCGGCCTGGATGTAATAAGGTTGAATCGAAACGCCCCCGGGAAGGATCTGTTTTAGTTCTCTGATTTTTTGCTCCATCAGGCCGGAAAGCATTACAAGATTTGCATTTGGCTGCTTAATGACTGCGATCAGTATCCCTTCTTTACCGTTGGCGTTTATTTTAGTGTATTCTACGGCCTCATCTATGCTTACTTCGGCAATATCCTGTACCCGCACAATCCTCTTCCCATTGTTCCGGATAATTATGTTCCTGATATCTTCGATGCTATGCACCTGAGCATCCGTGGTACTCAGATAAAGGAATTTATAGTCCGAAAGGAACCCATTGGCTTTGATAAAATTTGTTTGAGCCAGGGCCTGACTGATCGTATCAGGCGTCACCATAAGCGCGCTCATCTTCCGGGCGTCCAGCTGCAACCAGTATTCTTTTGATTTACCTCCTATAACCCGCACTTCTGAAACGCCTTCAACCTGTGATAAAAAAGGCTTTATCGTATACATGGCGAGCAATTTCAATTCAATGGGTGATTGCTGCCGGCCTTCCAAAGTATAGCCCATGACGGGGAGAATAGACGGATTCATTTTTTCGACAGTGATCTGCGTCTCAGGCGGCAGAAGATTTCTGACCTGCGAGATTTTGGATTCAATGCGTTGCTGGCTCAGGTCAATCGCTGCATCCCAGTTCATAAATGCGGAGATCTCGCAGGTGCCCCTGCTTGTGGTGCTGCGGATCATCTTTAAATCAGGAACCTGCTTGATGGCATTTTCAAGTGGTTTCGTAACAGTTACCATCATTTTATCCACCGGCTGAAGGCCCGCGTCTGCAATGATCTTAATTTTTGGGAAAGTGATCTCGGGAAAGAGCGAGGTCTGCATTTTATTATATGCCAGCATGCCTCCCGCGATAATCAGCACCAGCAAAACAGCAACCGGGTTTTTATATGCTAAAAAGAAATTTTTCACTATGGATGATCTAAGGCTGAATAATTTTCACTTTTGCAGTATCCGGTAACCCGTAGTTCCCCGTCAATAAAATTTCATCCTTTGGAGAAAGCGGGGGAGAAAGAATTTCCACCCTGTCTTTCGTCTCGATGCCTTTTTTGACCAGAACTTTAACGGCTGTTGTGCTGTCCGTCATTTTCATGATCCAGAAATCTGACTGGGTTTCGTCAGTTAACACCGCGGCTTTGGGAAGGGAAACAACCCTGGTCTTGATGGTTTTTGCAATGCGCACTTTGGCAATCAGGTTTTCCGGAATGGAATGGGCACTATTTACTTTTATAACCATGCTCTGCGTTTGGGAAACCGGATCCACACTGGGCATGGCGGAACTGATTTTCCCGGAAAGCGCCGTTCCATCTGGAAGCAAAACCTGCACCTCTTTCCCAACGGGCGCGTAGGACTTTAATTCAAATGGCAGTTCCATTAAGAAAACAAAACTGTTCTCATCGCTGATAACTGCCAGTTGTTCCCCATCCTGAACATAATCACCTGCCTGATGATTTAATTGTGTGATGAAACCTTTGGCTCCTGCCCTGATCCTGTTTGTTCCGGAAAACTTAAAAGAAGAATCCAATATATTTACCGCATTCCCGATGCTCTGCGCCTCTTTGGTTTTTATGGAAAATAGAAGTTGCCCCGGAGTTACGAATTGACCGGGCTTGATATCGGCAGATTGGAGATATCCATTCGCGTTCGCTTTAACTATATTCTTAAGCAGAAATACGGAAGTCGCGTTCAATTCAATATAATCCGTCATCGGACCACTGGATATGCGGGTAACCGTTACAGGCGTTTGGACTATTGCCGGTGCCGGCGCATCATCTGCATCTGCCTGGCGGTTCCTGCAGGAATCCGCCATCAGAAAGAGAAGGACGATGACAGCGCAGGATCTTATCCCTCTAACCATGATAACGAGGTTTATCTGTTCCAATAATTAATTTGATTGATGATTTGCAAACGGCTCACTTTGTTTTGGGTAAGAAGATTTCTAGCCGTTAAATAATTATTGAGAGCAATAACCAGGTCCGCAATCTTTGCATCTCCCGTCTCAAGTAATTTGGCGTTTACCTGAATGAGACCTTCTGAATATTTAATCTGATCATTGATATCACCTATGAGTGATTCCGTTGCCTGCAATTGCTGCTTAAGCTGGGCAATCTGCTGATAGTATTGGGACTGGTAAAAATTTTTATAATTCGTTCTCGTTCTGTCGGCAATATCCAGCTTAGTATATTGAAGTTTTTTCTGTCTGCCATCGTAAATCGGTACGGTAAGGTCCAGGCCAAAACCGGTTCCGAAATTCTTATAGGCATGGTAAGCAAGAGAGGATATGTATCCGCCATTGGCATACAGGCTAAGCTTTGGCTTATAGCTGAAATCAATCAGTATCCTGTTGTGGGCCAGTTGCAGGCTGTCAATCGTATATTTTTGAAAGAAAATAGAATTGTCGGGATCCGGCAAGGATTGAATAGCGAGGGCGGGTTCCTGAAGAATGACTGCAGCCGTATCAACCACTCCACTTAAGTAATTCAGGCCGGCATAATCATTTCTAAATTGGATCGCCAGTTGTTTCATGGAAAGTTCCTGCTGCTGAACGGTGACCAGCAGTGTAAGGTAATCTGTTTGCCGGTACACATTACGTTGCGTAAGCGTTTTCAATACCTCCACTTCCTTTTTCAGCAGGGTATTGATTTCCCTGGCCAGGTCAAGTTCCTGCAAGGTTCCGAATGCAGTGAGATATTGAGCCGTTATAGTACGGATCAGATCCTGTTCGGATATTTTAGCGCTATTGGCTATCCCCTCATTTTCAATCTGCAGGTTTTGAAATTGTGCGGAAAGATTCTTTTTACTTACGATGGTCTGATTGACCGTGACCACGGCGCTCAGTTCACCGATATTCGTAATTATGCCATCGTAACCGAATCCGCTGATCACCGGAAAATAAGAATTACTACTATTCCCCGTCACCTGCGGTTTGTATCCGGCCCTGATCCGGAGACTGTCAACATGATTCGATTGAATTTGATTCCGGTAATCTTTCAGCAGGGGGCTATTTCCCAGTGCCTGTTGGATATAAAAATCAAGACTGGTCTTCTGGCAGAAAGACCATTCGCCCATTAATAAATAAAGGGCCAGCAATATAAAATTTCTTCTCATGAACAAACAAAAGTTGCTCCCAAATCTGTTTATATTCTGAATTCAAAGGCCATTGCAGGTTTTTGGGGAAAATATTCATCATGGGTCGTATCCGGAAAGGAATATCCGATACCCCTAAAATCCGGAGAAGCAAAGGATTGGGCTTGCGATGGCAAGTAATTTGATACAATCATTTCATCATTATTCATTTTTAAAAATGCAATTATGGACAGGTATTCAAAAGGGAGTCAGAAGAAAGTGGAAAAAGCAATGCATGAAATGAAAAAAGGAAAATTAAAAAGCGGCAGAAGCGGCAAATCTGTCAAGAACCGGAAACAGGCAATTGCGATTGGGTTGTCCGAGGCAAGAAAACAAGGAAGCAAGGTTCCAAAAAAGAAACCGGCTGCCAAAAAAAATAGTGGCAGGAAAAAGAAATCAGTCCCAAGTAAAAAAAGCGCTCCGGGAAAGAAAAAAGCAGCCAAAAAAAGAAGCGGAAGACCAGGAAAAAAAAGGAAATAGTTCTACCTTTAATCTGGGACAAAAGGAATCATTTCCCAAGCAGGAGAGTATGTGGCCGGCAAATTGCCGGCTTCCGTTTTATATGCAACCCGGCACAGATCCGGGTAGTATCCGGCCTTTAGGGGGTTACCACGCAACCCCTGCCGGAATTCCCGCGTTTATTACATAAACTATTCACTTCAGTATAATCCGCCAAATTGGAAAAACTTCTCCAAATAATATCCGGTTGCGCTGTTCAGGATCGCAAATGCCAAAAAATCCTTTATGAACAATATTACGGAACCTGCCTGAAAGTGGCTTTCAGATACATGGATACTTATGAGCAGGCCGTAGAGGTAACGAATGATGGTTTTGTTAAGATATTCAGAAATTTCGGTAGGTTTGAGATCAGGGACAGGGAGAGAATGGAAATTGTGATGTTAGGCTGGATGCGCCGGATCGTAATCAATGCAGCCATTGATTACAGGAGGAGAGAAAAAAATACACCGGAAACGAGTGAATTGTCACAAACAGGCAACGAATACAAAGATGACAGCCTGTTATCAGACAATAGTTTGAAGTTTAAAGAAATTATTTGTATGGTGAGGGAGCTGCCTCCGGTTTACCGCCTGGTATTTAACCTGCATGTGATTGAAGGATATTCGCACCAGGAAATTGCAAACATGCTGGGCATTATGGTGGGCACATCCAAATCCAATCTTTTCAAAGCCAAAGCGAATCTGCAAAAAAAACTTGCCCAGGGTAAAACATCATTTGCCACATGTTTATTATGAACGAAAATGACTTGAACCAATTATTCAGGCGGGCTTCTGAAAAATACCCGCTCAGAATAAAAACTGCTGAATGGGATGAGGTAGCGCGTGCACTGGATGAACAAGGGAAGCACTCCCTTATCAGGCTTTTGCCGGAATACATGAATGGCCGGTTAAATAAACTTCGTTTTATTAACCGCCCATCTAAAAAATGCAACTGATGCCGCCAAGCCCGCAAAATGAAAAGAAAGATCATTCTTGATATTTCTGCCAGTTCTGTCCAGGTCTTTATTAATCAGATCTGCGGCATCCTGATCTTTTATATCCTTTCCAAATACATTTCAAAATCCATTTTCGGGGAAATCAGCTGGTGCCTGGCCGTATTGATGCTATCATTTGCCGTTCTTGGCTTTGGTATGGACCAGGTTATCGTCAGAAAAACCGCAGCCGGAAATGAAGCTTCACATCTGGCATCCCTTTATTCCCTGCATCTCCTGCTGACCGGCGTTTTCTTCTTAACGCTATTGTGGCTGATCAAGGTTTTCACAGGGGGGGCAGCCTCCACTACAACGACCCTGTTCTTATTGGCCACAGGCCAGTTTTTGATCTTTCTATCAATGCCTTTCAAGCAGATCGCGAACGGGAAAGAATTATTCAGGCCTTTATTAGCAATGTCAGTTATTGCAAATATCCTCAAAGTGGCCGGATTGCTCATTCTGGCTAAGATCAACCGCCTGAGTCTTCATTCTTTTATTGGCTTATATATTTGTGCGTCTGCCATTGAATTGATGACCTGCTTTTATATAGGAAGGCGTTTTCTCAACCTCCGTCCGCGGTTATCCTTTCACCTGAAACAATACAGGGCCCTGATCAGAGAATCCCTGCCCCAACTGGGCGTGATTGTGTGCAATGCCGGAATCGCCAGGTTTGACTGGGTTTTGCTTGGCCTCATCTCGACAACTTCCATATTAGCAGAATACAGCTTCGCTTATAAGGCGTTTGAGGTTTCTACATTGCCCCTGTTTATCATTGCACCACTTTTGCTGCCCAGGATAACCAGATGGTTCCATCGGGATCCGGGCGATGCGATGAATAAAAGGAATCATTCCCTGATCACCCTTGTCAGATTCGAAGTGATTCTTGCCTGCCTCGGTTCGCTTGTTTTGAATATTATCTGGTCACCATTTGTAGACAGCATCACAAATAATAAATATGGTAGTGTCAATCAGCACACGATCCTCGTTTTATCTGCCTGCGTGCCATTTTTATACGTTAATAATGTGCTCTGGTCTATAAACTTTGCGCAGAATCAAATGAAATTGATTCTTTCCGTTTTTACCGTTACTTTTCTAATCACCTGCGGGGGGGACCTGATCCTGATTCCTTTCTTTCATGCGGAAGGTGCCGCCTTTGCCTATTTTATTGCCATTGGTGCGCAGACAATCCACTTCCTCAGGAAAACCCATTTGGAAAATGCAGGCAGGATTCAATATTATTTATTCCTGGGGATTGGCAGCGCGCTGGTCAGCGGCTTCCTCGCAACATACGCCAGCAGTATCCTCTGGTTGCAGGTTTTGATATCTGTTTCCATATACCTGTTTATTTTAGTCCTTAGCCGTCAACTCCGTTTTAATGATTTATTCAGGCTTAAAAGAATTGTGTGGGCCTGAATTCAGCATTTCGGAAAAAAATTTAACTAGGCATGAAGTCGCTCCGCCAATATGAGAAAATCCGGTCTTCAATCACTCAAAATCTGTATCAGCAGGTTGACTGGAAATTATTCGTCTTTCTTTCCCTTCTACTCGACGTTAAATTATGGATGAAGATTCTTGCGCTCCTGTTCATATACTGCCTGCGCTTCAATTTCAAATTTGGATTGAGGTGGAGAAAATCCCGGCTGCCTCTTTTTTATATTATGGTCATGGGGATTGCCGTGCTGGACTGGCTATTGTATGGGCTTTATTCAAATTTATCCTACGGGCTTGTGCTGGTAAACGGCTTGTTCTTCTGGACATTTTGTTTACTGGCTATACACCAGTTAAAGTTATCCGTTGACCGTTCATCAGCAGTCGCACTGCGTAATACCCTGCTGCTGTTCTTTATATTCAATATGGTCATTTCCCTTTCCAATTTCCTGGCCATCGTCATAGAAACGGGTGCATGGAATCCATACCTGTACCAGGGGCTGTTTCAGAAATATTTTATCAGTACAGGCGACTACATTAAGGGGCTTTCCTTTGATACCTCCACTACAAACGCCCTGATCAATGCTTTTGGCGTGGTATTTTTTCTGAACAATAAAAAGATCGCGCTTACTCTATGCTGCATGGTCGCGCTGATCCTTACCGCCAGTAACCTGACAAATATCATCCTGGTCATCGCCCTGACTTTTTCATTCCTATTTCAAAGTGACCGTGATCAGAAAAGTACCATTGTCCTTTGCCTGGGATTGATCGCACTTTTTCTTGTCAGGGTGTCTCCGCAGAATAATGAGTATGTGATTTCGGCTGCGAAAAAAATGTTTACCCGGGAAGCGGCCCTCAATAATTTAAGGCCTGCAATAAATACAACGGATACCCCAACACTGGAAGTGAGACGGATTCGTTTTGCGATAAAATATCTGGATAGTGCAAGAGAAACCTGGGCATCAGATAAACTAAAAGGAGCCTCAATAAATAGCTGGATGAAACCTGTGATTCCCGGACCGGATATTAATGGGAAGGAATACCAGAGTTCCATGGATACGACTCCATTCCAAAGAAAAATGATCAATTTCGCCAATACACATTACAAGGATACGGCTGATTATTTCAAAAAAATGCGCACCACCAGGCTTCCCGGCAAGGTCATAGCCATGCAGGAAACCATGCGATTCCTGCAAAACCATCCCTCCCGGATATTTACGGGTGACGGCGTTGGAAACTTCTCTTCTAAACTGGCATTCAGGGCAACGGCGTTGAATATCGGAGTTAAATATCCGGAAGAATACAGCTATATCGATCCGGATTTTCAGAATAATCATCTCCGGCTTTATTTGTTTTATTTCACCCAGCACAAAGATGTTCATTCCATCATTCATACACCCGATTCGGAATTTAATCAGCTGCTGGGAGAATATGGACTTGCGGGCCTGATCAGTCTGCTGGTTTTCTATCTCGGATGGTTTACCGTATACTTCAGAAAAACGTCTTGCAGTGCACCGCTTCTCGTGATTATGACATGTGCATTTTTTACAGGATATTGGTTTGAGCAATTATCTGTAGTCGTATTTTTCGAATTACTGATGCTGCTGGATATGAAATTCAAAGGTGAAAGTATATTTGCCACTGCATTAAAACAGGAAAAATAGTATGTGCCTGGTAACCGTTCTGATGCCCGTTTATAATGCTGAAAAGTATATCGGCGAAGCCATTCAGTCGGTATTGGACCAAACATATACATCTTTTGAACTCCTGATTGTGAATAATGGATCAACTGACAACACAGTAAATATCATTCATTCAAATCCCGACCTGCGCATCCGGCTGATCGGGGAAGAAAGAAGAGGGATTTCCTTTGCATTGAATACAGGATTGCACGCTGCAAAAGGCAATTATATTGCGCGGTTTGATGCTGATGATATTTGTCTTCCCCGGCGCCTTGAAAAACAGGTTGGTTTTTTAGACGCGAACCCCGACTACGTGCTTACGGGCACTGATGCGGAATACATTCAGGAAAACGGCGATCATCTTTTTGATTTCAGGAGCATAAGCTATTCTTATGACCAGATCCTGCACCGTTTATACCGGTATTGTCCCTTTATCCATTCTAGTGTCATGTATCGCAAGGATGCCGTATTGAATGCCGGTGGATATTCTCATCTTGCTCATCATTTTGAAGATTATTTTCTTTGGGTAAACCTGGTCAAATCTGGAAAATGCTGCAATCTTCCTGAGCCCCTTATAAAAGTAAGGTTCAATCCGGGTTCACTTACTATCGATGAAAAGTGGAAGGGGGAAGTTTTCCGAAAACTAAAGATGAAGATTATCCGGAAAGGAACAATTACTGAAAAGGAAGCCAATACCCTGCGTAGAATAATTACAAAACAGGAGGGCAGAAAAATAAAGGAAGGCTCCTATCATGCTTTGTGCTGCAAAAAATTCCTTGCAGATAATTACCAGCCTTCAAAAGCGAGGTGGCACGCTACAAAGGCCATTTATTTCAATCCTTTCCGGGTGGAAAACTACGTTATGCTGATTGCCAGTTATTTCCCGCATAAATGGATCCGGAGCATGAAGGGAAAACCGGCAAAGAACATAAAAATAATAAATGAACAAAGCAGGTAAAACCCTGGTTATCCTAAGCCCCGGTTTTCCTGAAAATGAGGGGGATACTACCTGTCTGCCTGCCCAACAGATATTCGTCCGTGCACTCAACCGTCAGTTTGAATCCTTAAACATCATCATCCTCTCGTTTCAATATCCGTTTATTTCCAATTCATATACCTGGAACGAAAACCTGGTCATTCCCCTGAACGGAAGGGAAAGGGGAAAAATAAACAGGCTTTGGACCTGGTTCCGGGCATGGCAAACCCTGAAGAAAATAAAAAAGGAATATGATATCATCGGCCTGCTCAGTTTCTGGTGCACAGAATGCTCGCTGGTGGGAACCCGTTTTGCCAAAAAATATTTAATCAAACATTATAGCTGGATCCTGGGCCAGGATGCGCGCAAGGATAACCGGTTCATCCCATGGATAAAGCCCGCAGCAGAAAACCTGATGGCCATGTCTGTTTTTCTTTCTAAGGAATTTTATAAAAATCACCGCATAAAACCCGGGTATATTGTCCCGAACGGGATAGATATTTCATCCTATCCGCACCAGGTTGAAAAACGGGATATTGATATTATCGGGATAGGCTCGCTGATACCTTTAAAGCAATATGAAATTCTTATCCGTGTAGTTAAAAAATTGAGCAGTTCCATTCCTGAAGTTTCCTGTATTATTTGCGGGAAAGGCCCCGAGGAAGAACATCTGAGGAAAATGATACTGGATAACAATCTTCAAAAAAATATTTCCTTACCAGGAGAAAAGCCGCACAGAGAAATTCTGGAATGGATGGCAAGGAGTAAAGTACTGCTCCATCCTTCCTCATACGAGGGATTCAGCACAGTTTGCCTTGAGGCTCTCTATTCCGGTGCCCATGTAACCAGCTTTTGTGATCCGATGGGAAGCCGGATTGCCCATTGGCATGTCGTGGACAATGAAGAAGAAATGGCAGTGGTTGTTAGTAAAATAATTCAGAACCCGGACGCAGATTATGGGCGAATCCTGGTTTATTCCATGGAGGATAGTGCCAGACAGGTAATGAAATTATTTGAATAGAGCGGACCCTGAAGGCTGCTTTAATTGCAACAGGGGAATCGATTTTTCAAAAATCATTTCTGCGCTGTACCTCGTCAGGCAATGCGTGTCCCCATATCTGCAACGGGGCTGCATACAGCCGCCGCATTCCAGATCGGCAGAATCAACAAACCCGGTTGCTTCACCGAGAGGTCTCGCTTTTTCACTCTGCGTAGAGCCGAACAACGCCATGGTTGGGATACCTGAAACCCAGGCCATATGCATGAGGCCAGAATCTTCCGACAAAACAAATTTCACTTCCTGTACTATGGCAAAGGCCTGGGCAGGCGTGGTTTTATTCACGAGATTGATCATTCGGTTTCCCAAATGTTTTTCCATGCAGGCCGACCTGGCAGCGATGAATTCCGTACCCATGACCAGGAACTGGGTATCAGGAAAATTTTTAAGCCATAATGCCGCAAACTGCACATAATTATCAATCGGCCAGTTTCGCGATTCGAAAGCACCGGCCGGATTAAGTACCACGAGCTGATGGTCTTCCTTCCAACCGTTTTCTCTTAGCAATTGAATGGCCTCCTGCCTGTTGACCATTGAAAAAACAGTGTGTGGAAAACACTTTCCCAATCCGATAGCTTCAATCGTCGCCCGTGTGCGTTCTCCTGCGGCAACGGGCGATAACCGATCAAATAAAGACCATGCTTTCGGCATCAGGCATTTACTGACCAGCCGGCTGACGATATTATCCTGAAGATCTATTACTACATCATACTTTTTTAAAAAGAGTTGCGGGATCAGCCAGCAGGTATGCAGCAATTGTTTTTTTACGCTTCGTCCTCCGCGAATGGAATAAACCCGGTTGAACAAGTGCATATGCTTTGGGATTGCATCCACTTCTTCCCGCGTAAGGAGATCCAAAACGGTATCAGGCGGAAGGGTATTTCTCAGTTGCTGTAAATAAGGAAGAGTTATGACAAGGTCGCCCATGGCTTGCAACCGGATAGCGAGCACCCTTTTCGGAGCAAAGGCCTTCTTCCATTTTATGGCTAAAATGTCCATGGGAATAAGCAGGTTTTATTTTCCAATAAGGATCATGAGGCAGAAATAGGGAAATTGACGGCCGGAAAATAACTCCGGATTTGCTGCATCAATCCGGGCAAATCTCCCTCAACAAATTTTGTTTCTCCATGAATGGAAATCTTACTGAATTTTTTCAGCGGAAAATTAAATAATCGCAATTGATCAGACAGCTTCGCATCGAACATCCTGATATTTCCTTTATGAAGAACCATTAATAAATCCTCCGGATTCAGGGCGTAAAAATTATCCATGCCATTCTTATCGGTTTTGCATCGCGCTACAACAATATCTGCCTGCAGGCCGGCTGAAATACTGCCGCGATTATCAAAGCACCACGCGGCCGCCGGTATGCCCGTGAGCATATCCAGCAATCCTTCATCGGAAACCATCTTTTGCTTCCTGGCAAGCCGCAGGTGTTCCCAGAGGTTCCAGCTTGCAGTTAAGGTTGAATCTGTTCCAAGCGTCACAGCAGTTTTTTTACTCAGGCTATTGACAGGGGCCGTTTTGTTCAGCAAAAAATAATTGGATGCGGGGCACCATATCAGCGCCCGGAATTCGGGAGCCTGTTTATCATTCATGGCAACACAGTGCACTGCAATTATCTTTCTTCTAAAAAGATTCCACCTGATAATGCTGTCAATTTCCCGGCAGGAGGCATGGTCTGTTCCTTCGCCCAGATGAATGACGAATGGCCGGTTTTTGGAAAAGGGAGAATTAATCTTCCATCTCCAGTTTTTTTCGAATGCGGGTGAATGGAGGGACCTGGATCGCTGGAAAACCGATATCAATTCGCATTCCACCGGCAAGGGCTTTCCATGATTAATTACTGTTGTTACCCCGTTCAGAAGATTTTTATAGACCCCCCACTGTACACGAAGTGCCAATGGCACCTGCATCACTCGTGAAATCTCCTCTTTGTTGACACTGTGGATGTCTTTTCCCCACTCGGTATAGCTATTGTAAATTTTATTTCCTAATTGGGGAAATAAATTAAAATCCAGGTGATCATGAGAATTGATGAATCCGGGAAAGGCAACCGAATCTGCAAAAGATAAAGACAATTCCGACCGATGATTTTTTAAGGCGCCAGCAGAAAAAACCTCCTTTATTTTCCCGTCCTCTATCCGGATATCCGAAAATCCCTGGGTGCCGATAATGTGAACATTATGTACCAGCATCCGCTTTTGTTAGATGAATGCCATAAATAATAGGCGTTCCATAAAATTTTTCATAAATCGCTATCGCCTGCTGCTTTTCATAATAGGACCTCACCTCTTCATCAATTTTCCTTTCTATAAAACGCTGGGTTCGAAGTTGCAGTTGCCCGGCCAGGTCTTTTAGTTTACCAATGGAATGAACATGATTCCGGATCGCTATCGTTTGATCGTTGATTTTGAATGTACGCTGGGCTCCTTTTGCCAGGGCAGCCGGGTGATAGTCTGTAATCACCATGCCTGCTCCCGGCTTAAGAATACGATACCATTCCTTTAAAGCCCCTCCAAGATCCTGAATATGTGCGATCGTTAATGTGGAAATGACGAGATCGCAGGATTCATTTTCCATCATGGGTAGTTGAATATCATTCACGAGAAAGGTTTCCGCCTCAGGATACTTCTGTTTTAAGACGGTAAGCATGCCTGCCGAAACATCGAATCCAAAAATTTTTGCCGGATCGCCCCTCCTTATTTTCTCCCAATGACGTCCGGTACCACAGCCAATATCCGCAATAATTTTCGATTCCAGGCTGATTCCCTCCAATAAGGCCGTGGTTAGTTGTTCATCGAGCGCAAGCATAAGATTATCAGGCTGACTGTCATATGCTGATGACCATTGATCGTAAGCTTCTGGGGATGCTGTTTCCCTTCTGCGCTGGGGGAAATAGGATCGTTTTAGTCGCTCGAACAGAGGCATCCTTTGATATAATTAAAACGTTTATTATAGAAAGCAGAAACATAAAAGTAATCATTGTTTCAATTAAATATGGCTAAGGTTCTTTTGTTCAACCCGCGAAGCGCTCCTGCAAAATACCGCATACCCAATTCTATATTAAATATTGCTGCATCTGTAGAAGGAATTTATGATTGGGTGATTGTAGACGGCAACCGCGAAATTGATCCATACGCAAAAATTGCGTCTTACTTAAGCACCGGGGAATACCGGTATATCGGGTTCACGGTGATGCCAGGTCCCCAGGCAAAACAGGCCATTCCTTTTGCCATGCGGATCAGGGAGGATTTTCCGGGAACCACCATGATCTGGGGGGGATATTTTCCCACTAACCAGTTCAAGGTGATCCTGCAATCTGGCTACGTAGACTTTGTTATTAATGGGCCGGGCGATTACGCCTTCCCCCGCCTGGTAGATGCGCTGGAGAATAACAAGCCCTATGAGCTGATCAGGAACCTGATCTACCGTTCAGGGGATAAGCTGTTAAAGACTCCTAAAGATGACCTCATTGAACAGGACACATTACCTCCCCTTCCATACGATAAGCTGAATCGCCTCTATCCTATTGAGAAATATCTCGGCAAAACCTACCTGGGCGAGAAGACCCTGGCCTATCATTCCAGCATTGGCTGCCCTTTTACCTGTTCATTCTGTGCCGTAGTCCCCACCTATGAAGCCAGGTGGAAGGCCAAATCGGCGCTACATACTTATCAGGATATCAAATTCATCAAGGATCAATGGGGTGCTGATGCCATTGAGTTCCACGATAACAATTTTTTCGTTTCGGAGAAACGGACCGTAGAATTCTCCCGACTTATTAAATCGGAAAAGATGAGTTGGTGGGGCATGGCCCGCATCGATACTATGGATCGTTTTAAGGATGCATCGCTGGCCCTGATCCGGGAAGCCGGCTGCAAGATCATTTTCTTTGGTGCCGAAAGTGGCAATGATAAGGTGCTGAAGCAGCTCGACAAGGGTGGCACGCAGACGGGCGACCAGATCGCGCGCTTTGCAGAGCGGATGAAAAAATTCGATATCATTCCGGAATACTCTTTTGTACTGGGTACCCCTGCGCCCACAGAGGAAGAAGTTATGGAACAGATTGAATTCGATATCGGTTTCATTAAAAAAATCAAGGGGATCAATCCCAACACGGAAATCATCATGTATACCTACAGCCCTGTTCCCACAGAAGGTTCCGAGCTTTACGCCGAAGTGCTTTCCAAAGGATTTTCCTTTCCCCAGAAGCTGGAAGAGTGGATAAGTCCACAGTGGGAGAATTTCGATATGCGCAAGAACCCGCTTACGCCCTGGCTGACTCCTGAGATGATCGATAAGATCCGGAATTTCGAAACCGTGCTGAACGGCTATTATCCCACCGTCTCGGACATCAGGCTCGGCGCAATGAAGCGGAAAGTGGTCCGATGGGTATCGGGGCTACGATACAAAGCTAATTTCTATCGATATCCTTACGAGATCAAACTATTGCACAAACTCTGGAAATACCGGCGGCCGGAAACCCAGGGATTCTAAAAACCGTTATGAATCTCCCTGACTCATCCATTCTGAAGAATATACGTTTTGCCGGAAATCAAAGCCCCGGCAATTCATTATTCGAAAAAAAATATATTACAATCCGTTGCATGGAAAACAGGTTGTATTCGGACGATGAAGTTGCGCATCTGCCCGATATATCGCCGGATCATACCCATTTCAACGAGTGGATCATCAGAAAAAAATCGAGCCAGCGCCTGATCCATTACCTGAGAGAGAAAAAAAAACGATTGCAAATACTGGAGACCGGTTGCGGAAATGGCTGGCTTGCACACTGCCTGTCGGAGATTCCGCATACTGAAGTGATTGGTCTCGATATTAACTTTACGGAACTTCAGCAGGCGGCCAGGGTGTTCAATGAGAGTGAACGTTTAAGCTTTATATACGGGGATATGGCTTCAGAGGTACTGCAGGAACGTTTATTTGATGTGATCGTTTTTGCAGCTTCAATCCAGTATTTCCCTTGTTTATCAGAAACATTAAACAACTGTCTTGCGCACCTGAAACCCGGAGGAGAAATTCATCTGATCGATTCACCGCTATACCTTACCCGGGAAATTCAAGGAGCAAAAGAAAGATCTTTCGAGTATTATGATTCCCTTGGATTTCCGGAAATGGCGGATTACTATTTTCACCATGATATAAAAATCCTGCGGGAATTCCATCACAGCATTTTGCAGAACCCTAATTCCTTACTCAATAAACTTTGGGGAACCAAAGATTGCTTCTATTGGATCTGTCTCAAAAAATGAGGGCCTGCCATGTTCACGCAATCCATTTACCATACCATTCAACGATACCGCACGCTCCGGACAAACAGGATTACCAGCCTGCCGATCGTGATCCTGATGCCTCATAGTGCCTGCAATTGCAGGTGCGTTATGTGCGATATCTGGAAAGGAAATAATAATCCAAAACAACTTACCAAAGCAAATGTAGAAGCACTATTGGGCACACTCAAAAAACTGGAAACCCGCGAAGTGGTCATGTCTGGCGGTGAAGCTTTGCTAAATCCTAACTTCTTTGCCTTATGCAGGTTATTAAAAAATGAAAAAATAAAAGTTACCCTGCTCTCAACCGGTATCCTCCTGAAGAAGCATGCCGCTTCCCTGGTGGAATGGGTAGACAATATCATCGTTTCGCTAGATGGCGATGAAACTGTACACGATCAAATCAGGAACACACCTGGTGCATATCGCAAATTAAGTGAAGGCATTGAACATGTGCGATCCGGAAATCCACATTTCAGGATAACAGGAAGAACTGTCATTCACCGGTTGAACTTCAGGCATTGGCCAGGTATCATAAAAAGCGCCGGAGAACTCGGCCTTAACCAAATTAGTTTCCTGCCGGCAGATGTGAGCAGTCAGGCCTTCAACCGCGAGCAGGGCTGGGATCAAACAAGGCAACAGGAGATTCTGCCAGGCAAAGAGGAACTCACCGAGCTAAACCTGATCATTCAATTTCTTTTCCAGGAATTCGAACCGCTTTTTAAGAGCGGCTTCATCGCAGAATCGCAGGCGAAACTTGAAAAAATATACACTTATTATGCCGCATTTTACGGACTAAATCCATTCCCGTATAAAAAATGCAATGCTCCCTGGGTATCCACGGTAGTAGAAGCAGATGGTACGGTGAGACCATGTTTTTTTCATAAGGCCCTTGGGAATATTCATGAAAATTCCCTGTCAGCCATTTTGAATAGTCCCGAAGCCATTAACTTCAGGAAGAATCTGGACATGAGCACCAACGATACCTGTATCAAGTGTGTGTGTTATTTGAATCTGCCACCTGGAAAGAATCTGGCCACCTGACTGATCAACCAACCATGTTCAATTCAACATTTATCCATATCAAATCTTCATCCTTCAGCAGGGCCTTACCATCAAGGCACAGTCTTCTCAAATCCCGCGTATTACCCATTCTATTATTCATTGTTGCGTTACAATTGATTGCTGGATTTTTTACCTACGAGCATACCCTCGGTTTTGATGAAGCCATGTGGCAATATATTGGAAGGACTTGGTTTCGTAATGGCCTTGTTCCTTATTCGGGAGGAGTCGACAATAAATCTCCGCTGATCTTTGCTGTGTTTGGTTTCTCCGATAAATTATTTGGCGTAAACTATTGGTTCCCACGTTTGCTGGGTATTGGATTTCAATCGCTCGGTTTGTACTACGTATATAAGATCGTCCGCTATATTTCCACGCAGCAGGGCGCCTTAATGGCGCTTACGATTTACGGATTTTCACTTGTCTGGCACGGCACAGGTGGAAAATATGTTTCATTTACGGAATCGTATTGCGTCGCCTTCATCATTATGGCTGTGTACTATTCTATTTCAGGTCACCGAAATAAGTCCTTTTTTATCAGTGGTGCCTTAGCAGGATTAGCTTTCATGTTTAATATTTTCGCATTTTTTGGCATTTTTTCGATTTTCATTTATCTGGTATTGTCAAAAAAAAGTATGACGCTTAGTTTTTTAAGCGGACTATTGGCAAGTTTAGTTATGATTGCAGGATTGCTTTCCCTGGCCGGAATTCATATCCAGGATATTTTTCTTTACGCCCTGTATGACAATTTCGGAGCGGGCAGCGTAACCGATCATCCACTATCCTGGGAGCTGAATAATTTTTTTAATCATTTCTTCTACTCGGAAATGGTCCTTCTCCTGCCCGGTTTTATAGGTTATTTCTTCATTAATAAAAGAAATGATATTTTTCTTATCTGGCTTGCCTGCGAATTCATCGGCCTGGGTGTGATTGGAACATTTACTCCGCAACATTTCAAGCACCTGCTGCCGGCATTATCCATAATGAACGCATTGTGCCTCTCTTTTTTGATCGAGAATTACGGGATACCATGGAAGCCCATTGTCATCATTCTGTGGATTTGCTTTATTCCGAAACTATTGGAACCGATATTCAGCCTGAAAAACCAAATGGGTGCGAAAAAGGCGGTTGCTGATTACAATGCGCCCGATAATCAGGAGAGCGATTATGCAAAAAAAATGCTGGGCCTCTGGATCAAATCAAATACTGCAGCGAATGACCGGGTGCTGGTTGCGGGATATGGAGCCATAGCACAGGCTTATTCGGAACGGCAATCCCCTACCATTTATTTTAATGTTACTCAAACGCAGTTGGCGAAGAAAATATTTTTCAATGACCTTCAACTTCACCAACCCGAAATGATATGCGTTCCCACTTTCGCGGGCTACCAGTTAAATGTGGATGCTGATATCCGGGATTTTATTAGCAGGCTGACGGCCCGTCAGTATGAAATGAAGAACCGTGTGCCGGGCTATGAGATTTATCTGAAAAACAAGGATTAAATTGAAGCTTCTGAAATATTCAAAAGTGCGCCATGGATAAGATTCTTTTCACGCATTCGTATTTTCTAAGATTCGACCCGAAACAATGGGCCACAGGCCAGCCCTATCCTCCCCTGGCGACCTTGTATGCAGCTGCTGCGCTAAGGGAATCCGGAAATAATGTATCCCTTTTTGATACGATGTTTTGCCATAGTCCGGAAGAAATTGTTCCGGCACTGAACGAATGGAACCCCCGTTTTCTGGTGATCTATGATGACGGGTTCAATTATCTCACAAAGATGTGCCTGACCAATATGCGGGAAGCTGCATTCCGGATGTGCAGACTGGCAAAGGACCGCGGATGCATGGTGATTGTTTCAAGTTCGGACTCAACTGATCAACACAAAAAATATCTCCATGAGGGAGCCGATTTTATTTTGCTCGGTGAAGCGGAAGAAACACTTAAAGAATTGGTCGACGCCATTCAAAACGGCAAGAAGGAATTCAGGGAGATTAAAGGACTGGCTTTTAAGCAGGAGGATGATTTCATAAAAACAGAAAGGCGTGCTGTAATCCGTAATCTGGACGCGCTTCCGATGCCGGCCTGGGACCTGATAAATCTTAGCATGTACAGGCAAACCTGGATGGACCATGCGGGATATTTCTCTTTGAATATGGCCACCACCCGGGGATGCCCATACAAATGCAACTGGTGTGCAAAGCCGATTTACGGGAACAGATACAATGCCAGGTCGCCCTGGCATGTTGTTCAGGAATTGAAATGGTTAAAGGCTAACCTTGGGTTCGATCACATCTGGTTCTGTGATGATATTTTTGGTTTAAAACCGGGCTGGGTAAATGAATTCGCCGGACTTGTTGAAAAGGAGAATTTGAAATTCAAATTCAAGATACAGGCCAGGGCCGATCTGCTTTTGCAGGATAACAATGTGGCCGCACTTGCCCGCGCGGGTTGTGATAATATCTGGATGGGTGCCGAAAGCGGGTCCCAGAAAATACTGGATGCCATGGATAAAGGCATCACGGTTCAACAAATAAAAGAAGCAACCCAGATGATCCGCAAGCACGGAATGAATCCTTCCTTTTTTATTCAGTTCGGTTATTTGGGCGAAACTAAAGAAGATATTGAAATGACCATCAGCATGATCAACCAGCTGTTACCTTATGAAATCGGAATATCGGTATCGTATCCTTTACCAGGCACGGTCTTTTATGAAAAGGTAAAGGAGGAACTGGTACAAAAAACAAACTGGACAGACTCTGATGAAATGGCGTTGATGTTCAGGAATACTTATCAACCTGCTTTTTATAAGCAATTGCACCGGTATGTGCACAAAACATACCGCAAGCATATTGCATTTGACAATTTCCGCCGCCTGCTCTTCCATCCGGCAAGGGGAAAGTTCATGCAGGTAAAGAAAGCATTGTCAGGTTTATATTATATCCCTGCAGCTTTCATTGAAAAGAAAAAATTAAACCAGCTGGAAAAACCCTGATCAATTCAATCCCATGCAAATGGAAACGAACGAGCAGCGTGCTGCAGCAGCCTTCACCAGGCAATCGGGCATTTTCGATGAACGTTTCGGGAGGAATACGATCGTTCAATATAAGCGTGAGAGAGTACGGAACCTTGTGCAAAAATATATTCCCTCTAAAGCGGCAATCCTGGAACTTAACAGTGGGACCGGAGAAGACGCCATCTGGTTCGCGGAGCAGGGACACCGGGTGCATGCAACGGACCTTTCATCCGGAATGCAAACTGTGCTAAAGAATAAAGTGGAAATAAAAGGTTTGCAAGAGATGATCAGCACCGAGTGCTGCTCATTTACCCAATTGGAATCTTTAGCCCAAAAGGGACCATACGATCTGATTTTTTCAAATTTCGCCGGATTAAATTGTACCGGGGATTTAAGCAGGGTGCTGGAAAGTTTCCAAGGTTTATTAAAACCGGAGGGCCTTGTTATAATGGTCATCCTGCCCAAACAATGCCTCTGGGAATTCCTTTTATTGTTCAGGGGAAAGTTTCGCACCGCCTTCAGGCGTTTTTTCGGCAGCAGGGGCAAAACTGCCCGTGTTGAAGGGGAA
The DNA here is from genome assembly GCA_025449645.1 of Chitinophagaceae bacterium. Classification (GTDB taxonomy): domain Bacteria; phylum Bacteroidota; class Bacteroidia; order Chitinophagales; family Chitinophagaceae; genus Puia. Next base: position 37,901 of record JANWIY010000112.1, read on the forward strand.
CAATTTACCTGCTGGTATTACAATCCTTCCTTCATTGCAGGAAAATTGAAAAAATCATTTCGCTTATTGTGTCTCGAGGGCTTATGCAGCCTGGTGCCTCCTTCATACATGGAGGAGTTTCCGGAAAAATATCCGTCCATTTACGGTTTTCTCAAGAAAGAAGAAAATCGTTTGAAAAATAAATGGCCCTGGAACCGGATCGGAGATTATTATATTATTGCATTAAGAAGAAAGACTGAATCAGAGCAAAGCCGCATCCCAATGAACTGATAGCTTCTTTAGCCGCTCATTATACAAGGCCAGGATTTCCTGCTGGAAAAAGACGGGGTTTGGCCTGGAGAAATGTTTGCTGGTATATAAGCTCATTCTTGTGCCTTTGACAGAGAGCTTTTGTTTTTCTTCTTTTCTTTTCCAGCGACGCGTGGTTACGCGCATGAAATAGTTATCAAGCCTGTCGCCCATCCTCCCGTCAAAAAAGGATTCCAGAAGTTTCTTGAATCCCGAATCTCCGGCGGATCTTTCGGGGCTTTTCATGCCAATCCTGTAATTTGGATAGAAGCGGCCTGCCCAATCATTTTTCAGAAAAAAATCATGAATGACCCCGTTGCCCTGAACCGGTAGAAGGGTAATCAGTTCAATAGCCGTAAAAATATTTTTCTCTTCGATTTCGAGTGCTTCTTCATCTATGTAATAATTCATGCAGTACCAGTGCTGCCGGCCGAATAGAAAACTGAATTTCTTGAATAAATGCATTATGGTTCTGGCTATCCAGAGGCGATTGGCCTTGGTAATAATAAAATAATCAATATCGGCATCCTCAGCCGCAAAATTCTTTGACAGGGATCCCGAAATGCCGATTACTCTTACATAAGGGATCTGATAAAGAAAATGGGAAATACGATGGGCAATTCGCAATAATGCCTGTGCTTTGAGGTTGCCGGTAATCCTGCGGGCCGCAAGCGCGTCCCCAGGCCGGATAGTATAAAAACCATTACTTAGAAAAATGATTTTTCTGTCCAGGAGTTCGTGTAAAACAGCGGAAAGCTCCCCTATTTTCACCGGCCGTTCGAGATAGGACCATATTTCTTCCTTTGAAACCGGATAGTCAAAGAGATCGAAATAGGCCAACACCTTTAATATGCTATGGCTTAAATCCACCGGCTGGTAAGTTATATTCAACTATAAAACGCTTTTTATGCGATATCAGTTGCGTCTATGCTAAAGCTGTTACATAAATAGCCAAATGCTCCAACAGTCAGGCAACCCCTCCTTTTTGCAATGCGTTTTAATTGTGTATTTTATTCGACGACTTAAGGTCTGCCGATTCCGGAATGGTTAAAAGATAAATTCTGAAAAACGATTTCCCCTACTTTTTTAAGGCAGGAATGCCCGGAACAAATCCATTGCCGGAGCCGCATTCAAAAAAATAGATGCATATCCATGGAATGTCCTATACGTTCGAAAAACCTATTTATTACCGGATTCCGGATTATACGGGAGGGATATAAATTATGAAAGTAGCTTTCATCACCAGGGCAACGTTACATACAGTTAAGGGAGGGGATACGATTCAGGTATTACAAACGGCAAAACAGCTCGCTCAGCTTGGCTTTTCGGTGGACGTAAAACTAACCCACGAAAGGATCAACTACGCCAGCTACGATTTACTTCATTTTTTTAATATCACAAGACCCGCAGATATTCTTTTTCATATCCAGAAAGCAGGAAAGCCCTTTGTCATTTCCACCATATTGATTGACTACAGCGATTATGACAACCATTACAGAAAGGGTCTTCCCGGTATGTTCATGCGATTTTTATCTGCAGACCACCTCGAATATGTAAAAGCAATCGCCCGGTTCCTGAAGGGTCAGGATAAATTGATGACAAGGTCCTATTTATGGATGGGCCAGCATAAATGCATCCAGGAAATCCTCCGCCGGGCTTCGGTGCTTTTTTCGAATTCCTCTCTGGAAACTATAAGACTCATACAGCGGTACGACTGCAATACCCATTGCATCCCCGTGGCCAACGGCATAGACCCCGAGATATTCTCCTATGACAAGGAAGTTGAAAAGGATGAGTGCCTCGTATTGTGTGTGGCGCGCATTGAAGGCATTAAAAATCAAATAAATCTGATCAGGGCACTAAACAATACCAGGTATACTTTACTGATCATTGGCTCGGCGGCCCCCAATCAGCGATCTTATTACAGGGAATGCCGGCAGATTGCAGCACCCAATATCCGATTCATGGAATATATTGACCAGGCCGAACTGGCACTATACTACCAGAGGGCAAAAGTGCATGTATTGCCGAGCTGGTTCGAAGCCTGCGGATTATCTTCCCTGGAGGCTGCAGCTATGGGATGCAATCTCGTGATCACGGCCAAAGGTTATACGCGTGAATATTATGAGAACCATGCTTTCTATTGTGAACCCGGATCCCCGGAATCCATTTTACATGCAGTGGATGAAGCTGCGAAAGCAGGTTTCCCTGAAGCGCTCAGAGAAAAGGTTTTATTGCATTACACCTGGCCGAAAGCCGCTATTCGAATAGCAAAAGCCTATCATCATTTACATAAAACACATGAGTATCCGTATCGGAATAATAGGATCAAGGGGTATTCCCAATCATTACGGGGGCTTTGAGCGTTTGGCTGAGCAACTTTCCCGCGGCCTCGTAAACAGAGGGCACGAGGTATACGTTTATAATTCGCATAACCACGCATACCGCGAACACAATTGGGAAGGAGTTCATGTCATTCATTGCTATGATCCGGAATATCTGATCGGATGCAGCGGACAGTTTATTTATGACCTGAATTGTATTCTCGATGCGCGGGTCAGGAAATTCGATATCCTCCTGATCCTCGGCTATACCAGCAGTTCCGTCTGGGGCCGTCTGCTTCCAAGAAGCAGTGTAATCATATATAATATGGATGGACTGGAATGGCAAAGGGAAAAATACACTTCAAAGACCCGGAAATTCCTGCTCTACGCGGAAAAGCTGGCGGTTCAATTCAGCGACTTTCACATTTCAGACTCTCCGATCATCCAGGCTTATTACCTGGAAAAATACAATCTGACCACCGAATATATTGCGTACGGAGCTTCCTTATCCAACAATGAAAAGAAAGAGATTCTCGATTCCTTCGGGGTCACGCCCTACAATTATTTTATCCTGATCGCCCGCCTGGAACCGGAAAACAATATAGAAGCCATTCTGGATGGTTTCTCGATGAGTGATACGGAAAAGCAGTTCCTGATTGTGGGGAATGTCAAAAACAAATTCGGGAAATACCTTGTCAAAAAGTTCGGCGGGGACCGTCGAATCCGGTTTACCGGGGCGTTGTATGATGATCAGATAACACATAGCCTGCGCACCTACTCCCAGCTTTATTTTCATGGCCATAGCAGCGGTGGAACCAATCCATCCCTCCTGGAGGCGATGGCCAGCCGGTGCCTCATTGCTGCACACGGAAATATGTTCAACAGGACCGTTTTGCAGGATGATGCCTTTTATTTTTCAAGCGCCGAAGAAGTAAAATACATGATTACCCAATCGGCTCCGGCCCCTATTAGGGAGCAAATGGTAACAAGGAACCTGGAAAAAATAAGAACCAGGTACAATTGGGGCGAAATCATAGGTCAATATGAAAGATTTATGATGCAATGCCTGTACATTCATACCCATGAAAGAAATATTCTCAGTAAGGCTTACTCTTGCGAATAAGATAAGTTATTATCATTTACTGGTCTTTCTGATCGCTTTGCCATTCGACCGGTTTTACAGTGAGCTGGTACTGATCAGTTTCCTTATCCATGCAGCTATCCAGCTTGCCGGACCCGCCAGGATCCGTATACATGCCGCATTATTTATCCCTACCCTGCTTTATGTACTAACGGTCATGGGCACCGTTTATTCAAGCGACAAATCACAGGCGTTTAAGGACTGCGAAAAGCAGCTTGGCCTCTTATTGTTTCCCCTGATATTTTGTGTCATTCCCCTGGATTTCGAAAAATATAAGATTCGATTGCTGAAAGCGTTTGGTCTGACCTGTGCTCTGCTGATCCTGTATCTTTTCTATGATGCCTTGCAGGTGATACAATTTAACAAACTGCCATTTTCTACCATCCTCACACATGCGTTTACAAACCATAATTTCTCATCACCGGTAGAATTGCATGCCACTTATTTTTCAATGTATATTTCTCTATCGCTGGCGGTTTTCTTGTATTTGTTGATTTTTTCAAAAAAACGAAATGAACGCATCTTTTACATCATCGTTTGCCTGATCCTGTTTTCAGGCCTTCTCCAGCTTGCTTCGAGGTCAGTTTTCCTGGCTACGCTTTTGATATTTAATTTATCTATTCCCTTCTTTTTACTGAAGGGAAAAAAACGCAAAAAATTCACTTTTTTTTCGGTTTGTTTCTCACTGATCGTCATTGGCCTGCTTACGGCAAGCGGTTCACTGAGATCCAGGTACCTGACAACATTAAAGCAGGATTTAACCATTGCGGGTGTTCCACAGAATTTATCAGAATCCCGTATGAGGCGCTGGCATTACATGGGAGAACTGATCCTTCAGCGACCTGTGCTGGGCTACGGGAGCGGGACCGAAGTGAATCTGCTGAAAGATAATTATTTCGAGCATGGATTATACAATTCATTTCTCCATGAATTGAATGCAGACAACGAATATATCAGCCTGCTCTTAAAAAACGGAATCTTAGGTTTATTCGTTTATGTCACTGTTCTATTTCTCGGATTCAGATACGCGGTCAGGTCCAAAGATTTCTTTTTTTTCAGCTTCCTGCTGATCATCTCGGTGGTTTCAATTTCCGAGAACATACTGGATGTAAACAAGGGAATCTTTTTCTTCAGTTTCTTTTTCTCTTTTTTTATGAAAGCAATCACTTCCCACGGGGAGTCAACTGATCCCGGAGCCCAGATCAGGCCCGCAAGCTGAGTGTTTTCAATCATGCATTTGCCAAGGCACGATCCAAATGAACATAGCCGCCGTCAACATGAATCTGCTGGCCGGTAGTGTGGCTTGACTTTTCAGATAATAAAAAAGCGACCGTTTGGGCAATTTCGGAGGGGGTCGTCATCCTGTTCCCCAATGGGATCTTTGACCTGATCTCACGCAACTTTTCTTCCGGATCACTGAGGGTCTTTATCCATTCCGAATAGGCCGGCGTCCAGCACTCGGCCACCACCACGGCGTTTACGCGAATCCCATATTTCAATAATTCTACGGCCCACTCCCGCGTAAGCGCGTAACGTCCGCCATTGGAAGCAGCATAAGCCGAGGTATTTCCCTGACCTGTTTCTGCCGTTTTTGAAGTTATATTAACAATGCTGCCATTAGCTCTCTTTAAATAAGGCAGGGCATGATGGGCCATCAGATAATAATGAACAAGGTTTTGATGCAGGCTGGCAATAAATCTTTCGTAAGTTCCATTTTCAAGATCCACGCCATCATTTATCCCGGCATTGTTTACCAGGCCATCAATTCTTCCGGCCTTGGCAACGGTTTCCTCAATCGCTTTTCGGCAATGATCCGGATCGGATAATTCGGCAGTTATTGTGAAGGCGAGGCCGCTTTTCGATGCGATACTATCCGCGACTAATTTATTATCCTCCGCATTGCGCCCGATGATTACCGGGATCGCTCCTTCTCCCGCCAGAACATGGGCAATTGCTTCGCCGATTCCCTTGCCGCCACCGGTAACAATAATTATTTTATCCTTCAGCAGTAAATCCATAAAATGATTTAAGAGCGTTAATTCGGAGTCATCATCACCATGGGCTTAATTGCACCGCCTGCGGGATCGAGCCAGTGCTTAAATTCATTTCCCACTTCATTGAATGAAACACGGTGACTTATATAAGGTGCAGGGTTTATCCATCCACGCCGGATAGAAGAAATCACCCATTCGAAATCCTTCCGCGTGGCATTCCTGCTTCCCATCAATGTCGTTTCGCGCTTGTGAAACTCAGGATGATTAAAACAAATATCTTCCTTTTGCAATCCGATCAGAATATACCTCCCGCCATGGGCCAGCCAATCTATTCCTCCGGAAATCGCTTTCTTATTCCCTGTGGCATCAACAACAACCAGGGGCATATCACCATGAGTAATTTCCATCAGCTGATCATTTATGTTGGAGGATGTCGCATCAATAATCTGTTCTATATTTAATACTTCCCTGCAAAATCGAATCCGCTGCTCATTCATATCCATGGCGATTACCCTGCCACCGGCTATACGGGCGAATTCCATCGCACCCAAGCCGATCGGTCCGGCACCAACAACCAACACGAATTCACCGCCGGCGACCGCTGCACGCGAAATCCCATGCGCGCCGATTGCAAAAGGCTCCAGCATGGCAAGCGCATCATAGCCCAGGCCATCTCCGTGAACAAGGGCATATTCAGGAACCTGCAGGTATTCTACCATTCCCCCATCCAGATGAACTCCGCAGACCTGTATGGTCACACAGCAATTTGGTCTGCCGGAACGGCAGGCGATGCATTGCCCGCAATAAAAATACGGAATAAGTGTAACGGGTTCCCCCACGGAAAAGCCATTTGTTCCAGATGTATCCATTAAATCGCCTGAAAGTTCATGGCCCAATATGCGGGGATAGTTAAAATAAGGCTGGGTGCCCTCGTAGGCATGAAGGTCCGTTCCGCAAATTCCAATGCGTTTTATTTTGATGATGGCATGCCCCGGTTTTAGATTCGGCTCTTCGATTTCTTTGTATTCTAAAAGTCCCGGCCTTGCACAAACCAACGACTTCATTGATAACCTTTATGTTTAATTTTTCAAAAGTGCACTTGAAAGATGCCCTGAGAGAGCAAATTAGGTATAAAAGTTCTAATGAAATAAAAGGGGATAACTATTCCGCGATCCGGGCTTTAGCATAATACTTCTTCAAAAATTCTTTTTTTGAATCATTGTAAGAAGAAACCATGCCCAGCTTAAACAGGCAGTAAATATATATCCATGCAAGGTCCAGCTGATAGGGCAAAAAGCCGGCCCGCGCACTGCCTGGAAAAAGATGGTGATTATTATGCCATTCGCCGGAAAACAAGCCCGGCCGGGTCTGATTGATTGAAAGATTAGACTTATCGAAGTCAATTCCATCAATTTGCTTGTTCTTTCCCTTGCCATGGCCCGTGTAATTGAAAGCTCTTACGAGCATTTGCCACAAAAAAGCTCCGCTGAAGCAAGCACAGACCAACCCATTCCCGCCGATAAAGTACAAAATGAAATACCAGACGGTCCAGTTAAGCAGCAACAAAATGATAACATAAGCCGGCCGGGAAACGGATCCCCAGGTCAGGTAATCCTTATATGAGTTCAGTGCTACCCCGGTATGATCCAAAAAATGGCGGACCCGTTGATATTTTTCCTGACTGAGGTTTCTGGAAATAGCCTGATGGTTAATATCTGCAAGCATGCAGTACATGAACCCTCCCTGCGGATTATAAGGGTCCCCGGGTTCGTCAGATTTAACATGATGCACGTGATGGGAGATCACATAGAGCTCTTCAGGGAATGTTCTGATCACCAGGTTTTGCGTGATGAACCGCCAGATCTTCTGACTAAAGCGATATGATCTGTGCGTGCAGAACCGATGGAACCAGATGGTTCCGTGCGTGCTCATAACGATCATCGCATAAACAGTCAATACGATAACCAATTTCCAGGAGATAAAATCAATTAGAAAAAAAAGGAAGAATGGCAACATACAGGCAGCCATAGCCCAGCTAAAGAGGGAAATCCAGTTTTTTTTGCTTTTGAAGATATTTATGCGGGAAAATGCTTCGGCATACAATTGTCGCAGTGTCGGCCTTATCAACAATCCCCGGTCATCCATCCAGCCATAAGAAGGTTGCTGAAGAATCTCGTCAATAAAAGCCATAAAAAAAGAGCAATTAAATGATTAAATATGATACTACGCTGAAGTAAATTCCAGCGCCATTCAAACAAGTTACGGAAAAATATGGAAATAGATCTTATATATTGAGTTAATATCCTTCGTTCTTAAAACGTTCACTTGCTTTCTGCAATTAAAAAAACAACCGATCTTCAGGAACGGAAATCGCTATGCCGCCAACCCGGGGAGCCCCATTAGCTTTTATAGATGGATAATTCAATGCGCCCGGCACCTGAGGCGCATTGCCCTATACATAAACGTACCCGGAAAAATTGCAGATGTCATTCCCCGTCAATCCATGCAGATAGTAATTCGTGCCCGGCCCAAAATTCCTGCGAATCGCCTACTCAAATTTTCTCAAATAATAATTTTTGAAAATGCAACTGGCAGTTGCGATAGATGATTTGGATAAATGATACCATGGACTTAGAGAGGGTTCATAGGGATTCGACAATATATATATGGATTGAGCCGGCATATAACCTTCAACCAGTTTATAAACCGTGTCTTTGTTTCCATTGATGGCTTCATCCATAATCATGCAACAGTGACCCGGACTTCCGGGAAAAATGATTACGGAACCGACCTGTAGTTTTTCAGCCGGTTTTAATTCCTTACAAAGTGAAATGGTATTTGCGTAGGCATAAACGATATCCAGGTATTTCCGGAGCGACTGATGGGATTTGCCGGACTGCCCTGCAATCCTGAGAAACCTTAATCCATTTCCAGACGAAACGGGCCGGATCCCTTTGCAGTAATCAGTCCAGGAATAATATCCCCCACTCGTAAAATGGAAGCCAATTTCGTCGAACATGAGCTGGCTGAAAAGATATTCTGCCCGAATCCGCATCAGGGCGTCCGCGCATTGTTGCAGGTCAGATTTTCCCACATCATAATTAATAATCGCTGCGTGCTTACCCTGATTGGAAACAAGATTTCCCCGGAAGTCCAAAATGGGGCCATTTTGAGCAGGAAGATGTTGCAGGAAATAAGGCCATGAGTGTACAGGAAAAGTAAGTGGTCGTAAATCATACAATGATTCGTTCACATCAGCCGTTGTAGCATGGCAACCAAAAAAAGAAAACGCGAGAACGATGAATGTCCGCATTAAATAAGGACTCCTGTATTCATGTTTTCCATAAACATTTATAGAAAATCAATAACCTAGGCTTCCAGCAAAGCTTTCAGCCTTGCCTCAGTCTTAAGTGCACCGGGGAGCACTTCATTCTCCAGCAGCATATTCATCGGAATTGCCGGCACATTCAGTGCACCTAATACTTCAACGGCATTGTCCAGCCATTGAAAGCAGACATTGGAAATCCTGCCCGCAAGTGCTTCGGCAAAGGAATTATTCTGAGCTTCTTCCGTCAGCACCAGGCACTTGCCGTGTTTCTTTACGGTTTCAAATATCAGTTCTTCGTCAAGCGGAAACAAACTGCGCAGGTCAATGATTTCGATTTGACCATTAAATTTTTTAGAAGCCGCCAGGGCCCAGTAAACCCCCATTCCATATGTGATCACACAGCAGGTATTTTTCTGTACCAGCCCGGAAGAAGAGACAGCGAGCGCTACCCGGGCTTTGCCAAGCGGAATGATATAATCCCTGGAAGGTTGCGTTGTTTGTGCATCTTCCGTCCCCGGCACCTTACTCCAGTACAGACCTTTATGCTCGAGCATCAGTACGGGATTCGGATCCAGGAACGCTGCTTTCATCAGACCCTTCATATCCGCCGCATTCGACGGATAAACAATTTTCAGTCCTTTCACTGACAGCAGTGTAGTTTCCATGCTTGCGCTATGATAAGGTCCTCCGCCCCCATATGCTCCTACCGGAATCCTGATCAGGGCCTGTACCGGAAATTTTCCACAGCTGAGGTAGGATGATTTGGCCAGTTCTGTAACGAGTTGATTAAATCCGGGATATACATAATCCCCGAATTGTATTTCCACAATGGGTTTTAATCCCGCTGCACTCATACCCACCGTAGATCCGATCAGATAGGCTTCCTGAATGGCCGTATTAAAAACACGATGATCACCAAACTGTGCCGCAAGGGTAGCTGTTTCACGAAATACGCCGCCAAGCCTCCGGCCTATGTCCTGCCCGTATAAAACGGCTTCCGGATATTCTTCGAGAATCTCCCTCAAGGCATAAAGTACGGCATCCACCATCATTATTTTCCTGGCACCTTCGGGCGATCTTTCTCCGCCCTCTTCCGTTACGGATGTCGGAACAAAAATATGTTCAGCAGCAGTCCGCACATCTGGTTCCGGTGAAGCAACTGCTTTCTCAAATTCCGCAGACACGTACGCGCCGGCTTCTTTTTCAATTTCCTTCAACTGACCATCGCTGAATCCTTCCTGGAATAACTGTCTTTTTAACACTTTTAACGGATCCAGCGCGCGGTGAATGGCAAGGTCTTCTTCACTGCGATAGCTTTCCATGCGAACACCACTGGTATGATGGCCGAGCAAAGGAACGCGTGCATGAACCAGGTAAGGGCACCTGTTTTTTCTAACGCAGCCGAAGACCGTTTGCATACATTGGAAAGACTGCTCAAAATCCGCACCATCTATTTTAATTCTTTCCATACCTGCAAAGCCGCCGGCATAGCAGAATGCATCCATGGTGCGCACTTCGTCGGCAGTTGCGCTGATACCCCAGCTATTATCCTGAACCAGATAAATAACTGGAAGTTTTTTTAAAACAGCAAATTGAAATGCTTCGCTTACTTCTCCTTCCGTAAGGCTTGCATCACCCAATGAACAAAGTACAACGGCACCTGGATCCGCCTTTCCGGATTGTTCCCGGAATGCGATACCCTGGGCGACACCTGTTGCAGGAATGGCCTGCATGCCGGTAGCACTGCTTTGATGGATGATGGTGGGTTTGCAGGCAGACCTGTAATTCGGGTGCGAATAATAGGATTTGCCTCCCGAAAAAAGATCATTTCCCCTGGCTAGCAATTGTTCCATCAGGTCATATGGGGAGAACCCAAGACCAAGCAGCAGACTTTCATCGCGGTAATAAGGGCTCACATAATCCCCGGGCTGCAGTTGAAAAGCGGCGGCCAGCTGAATGGATTCATGTCCCGACGATACCGAATGAACATATTTACATGTGGATCGGTTATTCTCGTAAATAGCAGCCATTGCCCGGGCAATGCAAATACACCGGTACGCCTTGAGAAGAATTGCGGGATCAGTCATGCGATGGAGGTTCTTAAATTGAGACCCCTGATGGGAAGAGAGGCCCTTCCTTTAGCAGGAACTATTTTATTTCGAGGGCCAGCAGACTTTCATCCTCTATGAAAGCTTCCAGCTCGTCTCCAACTACGCATTCACCCACGCCAGCTGGAGTGCCGGTATAGATCAGATCACCTATATTGATAGAAAAGAATGTAGAAATATAAGCGACAATTTTATCAAAATTGTTCAGCATAAGGGTTGTATTACCTTGCTGGACAAGCTCTTTATTTTTGTAAAGGCAGAAATTAATCTCCTTTTTGTTCTTAACGTTTTGAAACGGAATCCATTTGCCCACTGCCGCGGAATTATCCCAGGCTTTTGCTTTTTCCCAGGGCAAGCCTTTTTCTTTCAATTCATTCTGGATGTCCCGTGCTGTAAAATCAATTCCTGCACTGATGGCGTCATAGTATTTCGAAGAAAAGCGCTCCTGGAGGTACTTCCCGTTTTTTGAAATACGCAATACCAGCTCGCATTCATAGTGCAACTCATTAGTAAATTCCGGATAATAAAAGGGAGTATGAGCCTGAAGCAGGGCGCTCTTGGGTTTCATGAAGATTATAGGTTCCTCAGGCACCTCATTATTTAATTCAGCCGCATGTGCAACGTAGTTTCGACCAACGCAGAATATTTTCATATTCAATTAGGGTTTTAGATAAAGATATTAACTCTGACATGCATGCCTGGACAGGCATGAAATAGTATCATAGGAGATTGAATATGAACATCCACAGCAGAAACTGTGGATTTAACCGCTAAAATAATGATTCCCAATTACAAATCATAGTGTTACCTCTATTTTGTTGTAATCATTCATGGTCCTTTCAAGGCCTGAAAGAACAAAGCTTTCGATCATTTGCAATGCTTTTTCATTCTTTGCCCTGACCATGGGCAATTCTTCAGGATTCCATTTACCCAGTACATATTCAATCTGCATGCCACGCGGAAAATCGTTTCCGATTCCATACCGCAGCCGGGCATACTGGTCTGTTTGCAATTCATCAAATATGCTTTTCAGTCCATTATGTCCTGCATCGCTCCCCGAGGCTCTTAGCCGGAGCCGGGATAGTGGCAGGGCAATATCATCCGTTACCACTAACAAGCGATCCAATGGAATTTTCTTGCGATCCAGCCAATATTTCACAGCCTTGCCGCTTAAATTCATGTAGGTAGAAGGCAGGATGCAGGTGAGCATCTTTCCTTTGAATTTAATTTCCGCGCACGCTGCAAGCCGCTCCATGGAAAATGAACCCTGATATTTGGCCACCAGAGCAGCCACTACATCGAATCCGATATTGTGGCGGGTGCCTTCATATTCAGAACCGATATTACCCAGTCCGGCAATCAGGAACAATGACATATACCAAAATTAGCGGA
>JANWIY010000113.1 GCA_025449645.1 Chitinophagaceae bacterium
GGCGGCTTCCCGGATTGATACGCAGGTTGTTGGTGCTCACTCAATTTACAGTTTCCATTGCGCTAATCATTGGCACATTGATAGTTTTCCGCCAGGTGCAATATTCCAGGAACAGGCCGGTAGGATACAGCCGGGATGGATTGATAACGATGATTATGAAAACCTACAATTTTCATAATCATTTTGATGCCTTACGACAGGATCTCACTAAGTCGGGCGCCGTTTCAGAAATGGCAGAGTCCAATACGCCCGTAACCGAAAACGATCGTTTCGATAATGGATTCAAATGGACCGGCATGGATCCCAATGCACCGCAACAATTCAATGTTATCGGAGTTACGCCGGAATACGGTAAAACAGTCGGTTTTCAGATGCTTGGGGGAAGGGATTTTTCCAGGGAATTTATTACAGATTCTACAGGGCTAATACTAAATCAAGCTGCCGTAAAATATATGGGCTTTAAAAATCCGGTCGGACAAACCGTTATGTGGTATGGAAAACCATTCCGGATAATCGGCGTAGCGAAAGACATGGTCATGGGCTCTCCATATTTGCCGGTTCAACAGGCAATATTCTATATTGACCATACGATCGGTGGTATCCTGAATATCAAAATCAATCCTGCCATGGGTCCACATGAAGCTTTAACAAAAATTGAAGCCATCTGCAAATTCTATTCACCGGAAGAACCATTCGAATATAAATTCGCTGACGAAGTGTATGCGCACAAATTCGCTTCTGAAGAGCGCATCGGAAAACTTGCGGCTTTTTTTGCCAGTCTTGCCATTTTCATCAGCTGCCTTGGTCTTTTCGGAATGGCCTCTTTTATGGCCGAACAAAGGATTAAAGAAATCGGAGTACGAAAAGTATTGGGAGCATCGGTTTTCAATTTGTGGAGATTATTATCCAGGGAATTCGTTTTGCTGGTCATCATTTCCCTTATGATTGCCGCGCCGCTGGCTTATTATTTCATGAATAACTGGCTTCAGCAGTATGTGTACCGCTCCGGCATGACCTGGTGGATCTTTGCGGCTGCTGGTTTCGGCGCTTTGTTAATTACATTGATTACGGTGAGTTTCCAAAGCATAAAAGCGGCGTTGACAAATCCGGTTAAGAGCCTCCGGACTGAGTGATTTATATTTTAAGGTCCGTTCCATCATGATTGCCTGATTTTATTGGCCAGCGATAGTTTGTGCTGTCATAAAATATGACTTCCGGGAATCGCGCGACTTCACCTACATATTCCACCAGTAGGTGAACTTCAGGACGACGGCTCGGTTCCTCACGGAAAACGGAGTACTGTAATAGTTATCTGTATAAACGATAAATAAATCGGAAGCGGGCTTATAGCGCCATTGAAGTCGTGTGTTGATATTCATGTTATTGATCTGCTGGTTGTATTGAATGTACGCAGTAAAATAAAGGTTATTGGTCATCGTCAGGTCAATTCGGGGCCCTATCAGCCAGAAGGTGGTATTACCCCAGGGCGGAGGAAGACGCAATACATTATAGGAAGTACTCAGGGTTATGTTTAGAAAAGGCTGAAACCGGAAGCCGACATCATTACTGAAGGTGAATTTGGTTCCGTGATCGTAAAAACCACCATAGCGCAAAGAGAAATCGTAGGTTAGAATACTCTGAGGCCTGGAAACGAAATCAAGTCCGGCGGTATTCCACCAATGCTGCGTCCCCGTTTTCAGGGAATCTATCCCTGTATTTGTCGGGTCGAATGGTGCTAGCAGCTTTACATAATCCTGGATAACCACCGGAGCCAGGGTGGCTTTGTTCCGGAAAGTAATAAGCCAGGTAAAGGAATTTTCGTGATCTGTCTGATGGAACTGCTCGTTATAATAATAAGTAGTCAGCATTTGTGGGCCATGACTCAGCACAGGTCCGCCTGAAGGGAAAAAGTAATAATTAACCTGGGGATTTAGTTTTATATATCCCTGCCTGGGCACATATCCCGCCTCTGCATTAAAATTATGTCCGTTGTATTGGTAAGCGCCGTTGATTAGCCAATGCCTGTTTGAAAATTGAAGGTTGCCGGCATCCACCCATTCATGACCAATTTTACCCGGACTAAATGATTTGAGAAGCAATTCCTTTCCCGTCCAGAAATTATTGGCAGATGCCAGGTTATATTCCAGCCCGATACTCCTGTTATAGGTTGAATACTGCGGAAATGCAGAATCCTTTCCAGGCTGGTAAGCAAGGGATTGCTTATTGATAAAAATGAAACCGATGTTTGACCTCGCGAATATCCTTCTTTGCAGTGCGAGAACGGCAAAATTCTGTTGAGGTAGCCCAATGGAATCAACCCTTCCTGTTTGCATGTCCATTGCGCCAATGCGCCAGTTACGGTCGATCTTGCCACTCAGGCGTCCGCCAAATTCAATGGGAACGCCAAGCCCGATGCGACGTGAAAAGAAGGGTCGGATATCCGCATATCCGAAATTGGCAAACTGGTCACCGTTTTCCAGGAAAAATTGTCTTTTTTCCGGATAGAATAGTTCGTAGCGGCTGAGATCGATCACCTGCTTATCCACTTCCACCTGCGAAAAATCCGGATTAACTGTAAGATCCAGGTTCAGCGAAGAAGTAACGGAAAGTTTTGCATCACCACCGATCGTTGTTTTATAAACAGGGGAGATAGCCGGTGAATAGCTTTTTTGGACGCCCGCCAGCAAATAGGGAATGACAGAAACATTAGTACCGGGTTCCGGAGGTATGGTATCCCAAACCAGTACACCGGTATAGGCAAGGGAAGCCGTGGGGAACTGCCGGGGGACAGGCGCCCAGCTTGACTTTTCCGTTGTTTTCAGATCATTCCTGCTAAAATTAATGCCCCAGCGGGTGATTCCTCTTTTGTACCTCAGCGTTTTAAAAGGGATCGCCATTTCGAGGACCCATCGGTCAGGATAGTGCTTCACTTTTGAGTACCATTTATTATCCCAGCTCAGGTCTACCTTACCGCCTTCGTACATGGTTCCATCCCATTGTGCACCGGCTGCATTTGTACCAAAAGTAAATCCACTGGTCTGGTCATCAAAAGGATCAATAAAGAATATAAAATTATCATTTTTGACAAAGCTGAAATCCCTGCGCATGGATTCAACCATGTAAGGCCCTGCAAGGGGAGGATTGTAACAAACCGCCGATAAATAAAAGAAATGATCGTCATAGGTCATCCGAACGGTTGTTTTTACACGGGCCAGTGATGTATCCATTGGAAGCACCATATAAAAATTATCGGCTTTATCTGCATGTTTCCATGCGGCCTCATCCAATACCCCATCTATACGCATCTGACAATACGCCCTTCTGATGTGGATTTCATAAGAAGCGTTCTTTTTTTGAGCAAAACTGATGCAGCAAATAAAACAGGAAGAAATCAGCAGTAATCCTTTACGCATTTGGTTGATGGTTGATGGTTAATGGTTGATGGTTGATGTACCTAAGGTGCGAATTCGCATATGGGAGCCATCAACCATTAACCATCAACCATCAACCAATTTACCGCCTTGACTTGTAAAATCAACAAATTCCCTCTATTTTTAGCCCAATCCACCCAATAACTGGCGCAATACTTGCGTTATTGCCGTATCGCGTCTTCTTTCCAATCTCCGCTATAAAAAACCTTTCCGTAAAATCCATATTCGTTGCATGACCAATCTATCCGTCAACGAAATTGTTAATCATGAAATCCTTTTTTCTGGCCTGCCTCCTGGTCCCGGGGCTGGTCCAAGCCCAACGCTGGCATGTGAACATTACAGGAGGTTTATCCAATTATTCAGGTGATCTTCAGGCACAACCCTTCACATTTGACCAGTCTTTTTTTGCGTTCGGAGCCGGTGCCCAATACGATATTAACCGTAATTTTTCCCTGACCTCAAATATCAGCCTGATGCAGGTTGGGGCGTCTGACCGGTACAACAAGCCCAGTCTGCAGTTCCGCAACCTGAGCTTTCAAACCAAAATCGTTGAATGGAACCTGCTTGCAGAATATACTTTTTTTGATATGTCCCACGCAAAAATTTCACCTTTTATTTTCGGGGGAATTGCCGTTTTTCATTTCAATCCTTTTGCATATGACAGTTCTGGAAACAAAGTGTACCTGAGACCGCTGAGCACCGAAGGAGAAGGCCTGAAAGAATTTCCGGGTCAAAAACCATATAATCTTACACAATTTGCCATTCCTTTTGGCGGCGGAATTAAATTCCGGGTATCTGACAATATCGTGCTGGCCTATGAGATCGGCTTCCGCAAATTATTTACTGATTACCTGGATGATGTGAGCACGCACTATGTTGACAAAAACATCCTGCTTGCAGAGAAAGGACCAGAAGCCGTTCAAATGGCCTACCGCGCAGGAGAACTCAAAGGCGGTAATCCTAATTATCCGGTATCAGGCACAGTCCGCGGGGGCCCGAGATACGATGATGTATATTATTATACAGGTATACGAGTGAGTATTGCACTGATTTCAAGGCGGGATCCGTATTATGGCAGGGGAAGAATCGATTGTCCTAAACCCGTACAATGATTTTAGTTGGTTAATTTTGCGGGTTGAACACTCCCGGATGTCATTTAAAAATCTTGCTCAGTTTATAGAAGCGCTGGAATCTGCAGGCGAGCTCGTCCGTGTCAGATCCTATGTTAATCCCAGACTCGAAATTGCTGAGATCACGGACCGTGTTAGTAAAACGCCTGTACAGAACAAAGCCATTCTGTTTGAAAATACTGGGTATGATTTCCCCGTTTTAATGAATGCTTATGGGAGTGAAAAAAGAATGTGCATTGCTCTCGGGGTTGCGCACCTTGATGAAATCAGCCGGGAGATTGAAAGCTTATTTAAACTGCTCGCAGGGCCTAAAGAATCTATTGGGGACAAGCTCAGGATACTTCCCAAACTCTCGCAGTTCGCAGCCTGGATGCCAAAGGTGATCAAAGGCAGGGGAGCATGCCAGGAAGTGGTTCTTGCGTCTCCTGATCTTTACAAATTACCTGTCATAACCTGCTGGCCCAAAGATGGTGGCCCCTTCATTACGCTTCCCGTTATCCATACAAAAGATCCGGAATCCGGCGTAAGAAATGTCGGCATGTACCGCATGCAATTGCTGGATGCCACGAGCACTGGAATGCACTGGCATAAACACAAAGTAAGTGCGCGACACTTCGAGGCATATAAAAGATTAAAAAAGCGGATGCCCGTGGCCGTGGCCCTGGGTGGAGATCCGGTATACGCATATTCTGCGACGGCTCCTTTGCCTGACAATGTGGATGAATACATGCTTGCAGGA
Organism: Chitinophagaceae bacterium; assembly: GCA_025449645.1. GTDB lineage: Bacteria > Bacteroidota > Bacteroidia > Chitinophagales > Chitinophagaceae > Puia. Next base: position 5,301 of record JANWIY010000113.1, read on the forward strand.
TTTTTGCGCAGGAAGAAAGTTGAGCTGGTGAGATGCCTTACCCAGCCGGAGGTTGAAGTTCCAGCCGACGCGGATTTCGTTATTGAAGGCTATGTTGATCCCTTGGAAGATCCCATCTGGGAAGGCCCCTTCGGAGACCATACCGGATATTATTCGCTGCCCGACTGGTATCCCGCATTCCATGTTACCGGGATCACGCATAAAAAAAACCCGGTTTACCCTGCCACGATCGTTGGCATTCCTCCCCAGGAAGATGCCTGGCTGGGCAAAGCGACCGAAAGAATCTTTCTTGCACCGATGAAAATGATGATGGTACCGGAAATAGTAGATATGGAAATGCCCGTGGAAGGCGTTTTCCACAACCTGGTGATTGCTCAGATCCGCAAAGCGTTTGCGGGACATGCGCAAAAGGTGATGAGCGCGATGTGGGGGGCCGGGCAAATGATGTTCAATAAAATCCTTGTGCTGGTTGATGAAGATGTCAGAATCATTGATTATGCAGCTCTCGCGGCCTATGTATTTAAGAACCTGAATCCCGCCACCGATATTACGATTGCCCAGGGTCCAATGGATGTTCTTGATCACAGTTGCAGCAAGCCCGGATTCGGCGGTAAAATGTGCCTGGACGGAACAAGGAAATTTCCTGAAGAAATTGATGAGCGTTTTAATTTCCCCAATATAGAAAAGAAGATCAATGTTGAAGAGATCCAGCATTTGTTCCCCGAAATAAAAGCGCTAAATGCCCGGCTGCTTCAACAGGATATTCCATGCATTATCGCATCGGTCAGAAAAAACCGTAAGGGCCAGGTTCGGGACCTGCACCAGGCACTGGCAGAAAAACTCGCTTCACAAAACGGAATTAAACTCATACTCTATATTGATGATGTCATTGACCCGGATAACCTTCCCGGTGCTTTGTGGAGATTTTGTAACAACCTGGATCCCAAGCGAGACAACTTCTTATTTCAAGGAAAAGACGAGGGAAAATTAAATGCCTGCCTTGGCCTGGACGGAACCACAAAAACAGAATTGCTGGATGGGTTTCAGCGCGACTGGCCGAATATTATCGTGGCTGATGACGAAACCATTTCAGCGATCGATGTCAAATGGGAATCACTTGGTTTAGGGCCGTTCATTCCTTCTCCTTCACTTTCTTTCCGGGATCAATTATATGGAAAAGAGGCCGTGGCTTCCGTTTAATTCATTATTGTTTAAACAAGGCGGTCATTCCCTGCGCATACCACCTGGCCATATAATCATTTGGATGCAGCGGATTGGAAATGCAGTCTTTTGGCTTCTTACGGGTATAAATAAATCCGCTAATTGTGTTCATATCCAAATTAA
>JANWIY010000114.1 GCA_025449645.1 Chitinophagaceae bacterium
ATCTAAACATTCCCTTTTTTCAATTCTTCCAATGCATGGTGGGCTGCACGGGCAGCAAAAGCCATATATAAGATAGAAGGGCTTTGATTTCCGGTGCTGGTCATGCAGGCGCCATCTGTAACAAAAATATTCCTGCAATGATGTAATTGGTTCCATTCATTCAACAATGAAGTTTTGGGGTCCCTTCCCATCCTGCAACCGCCCATTTCATGAATATCCAGACCTGGAGCCTGTTTTGTGTCCACGGAATGGATATTTTCACATCCCGCTTTTCCCAGCATCTCTGCGCTTTGGATTAGAAAATCGCTGACCATCTTGTCTGCATTGTCGTCATATCCGATGGATGTTACGAGTTGTGGAATTCCCCAGGGATCTTTTTGATCGGCGCTCAGGCGGACCTGATAGGTTTCCATTGGAATTATTTCGCCCTGCATATACATGCCGGCCCGCCAGGGTCCGGGTTCTGTAAGTGATTCCTTGTAATCTGCCCCGATACCATCAGGGGTGCCACTTAAACCTGCGGCAGAGCGCCTTGACCAGACAAAAGTCATGAAGCCGCCCAGGTAATCAGTATCCTGCTTATGCAGGTTCCGGTAATTGGCAATAATAGGCTGTGCCGGATTACGGCCATAGCTATACCTGTCTCCGAACCCTTTAAAAGTTCCAGACACATTTGCCCGATAGTTATGAAAAGCCATGAATTTTCCTAACAAGCCATTGTCGTTTCCTAATCCATTTGGGAAACGGGATGAAGTTGAATGCAATAAAATCAAATTGGTATTTAAGCAGGCAGCATTCACAAAAATCACCCTGGCAAAATATTCTGTGGTTTCTTTGCTTATATCATCTATAATCCTGACCCCTGTCACCTTGCCTTTTTTTTCATCATAAATTATAGAATGCACAACAGCATGCGGGCGTAACGTCAGGTTCCCTGTTTTTTTGGCCCATGGCAAGGTAGAAGAAACAGAACTGAAATATCCGCCGTACGGGCATCCCCGTGTGCAGAGGTCACGGGCCTGGCACTGGCCCCTTCCCTGTTGCAGATGTATCTCATTGGGCTTTGTCAGATGTGCCCAGCGGCCATGCACCATAAACCGGTCTTTGTAATTCGCCCTAATCTTCTGTTGGATTTCCTGTTCCACACAGCTCATCTCAAAAGGAGGCAGGTAATCTCCGTCTGGCATGGCTTCCAGGCCATCCTGGCTCCCGCAAATCCCGGAGAATTTTTCCACATGCGAGTACCAGGGTGCAATATCCTTGTATCTGATAGGCCAGTCGACTGCATATCCGTATCTGGCGGGAGCCGTGAATTCAAAATCACTCCAGCGCTCACAGGCGCGGCCCCACATTATGGATTTGCCGCCAACCTGGTAACCCCGGATCCAGTCAAACGGTTTTTCCTGCACATAAGGATGCTCCGCATCTTTCACAAAAAAATGTTGTGTATCCTCGCCAAAAGCATAGCATTTACTGATAATCGGATTGTCCTTTTTTATTTCAAGTGTGTTATCACCACGGTGCTGGAAGTCCCAGGGGTTCTTGGTCGCAGTCGGATAATCCTTGATATGCTCAACATTTCTTCCCCGCTCCAGGACCAGGGTCTTAAGTCCGAGATCGCACAATTCTTTTGCGGCCCAGCCTCCACTGATACCTGATCCGATAACAATGGCATCATAACTTTGTTTGTCAACACCCGGCATGCAATCGTTTTATAGGCGATTATTTGGCAATACTGAATTAAAGGAAAAAATCCTCAAACCACTTCTTTTTTATCAAAAAGGGAATAAGAAAAGCGTTGATACTCATAATAACGAAAATCCCTCCCAAAAGCCCCTTGAAGTCATGCACGTACCGGGAAGTTTCTGAGCGCTGCATGCTGCTGACCAGCCAGAGCGCGATCACGGTTCCGACAACTGTGATAACAAGGTAAATCAGATCACCCTGGGCAGAGACTTTGTGAATGAAAAAATAAAACAGGGCGATAAATACAAAGATCAGATTGATAACAAAGATGATGCTGGACACATTGACAATCTCCGGCAGCGGAAAACCTGTGGATAACCGGAAAAAAATATTATAAAATAAACTGACGATCGTTGCAACCAGGCCGGTAAACAGCCCGGTCATAAGGGCTTTTGATAAGGGCGTCCGTTCTTCGTAACTATTCATTTATTTCAATTTTTTGGTTATCAAATCGGGATAAAACAATTTATTTGTTTCAAAATAGACAAGCAAATTTAGGTAATCGGAAATAACCGAAAGCGAAAAATTCAAATTCAGTAAGGGGAGGGACTTACTGAAGTCCAGCCGCCGTCAATTACCAGACTTTGCCCGGTGATATGTTTGGCTTTTTCTGAAACCAAAAATAAAGCGGCGTGGGCAATATCGGAAGCAATAGCCGGTCTTCCCATGGGAGTAATGGCCGACCAGGTTTTTTTATATTGATCATCCTGCATTGTTCTTTCCGTAAGTGTTGCCCCGGGAGCAATCGTATTCACATTTATTCTAAAAGGCGAAAGTTCCACGACCAGGTGCTTCGCCAGCATTTCCAGAGCGGCCTTGCTCATGCCATAAGCTGCCAGATTTTTGTGTGCCTGGTGGCCAGTAACAGATGAAGTAAATAAAATTGACCCTCCGGATTCCTGTTTTTTCATTTGGTTGGCGGCTGCCTGGGCGAGAAAGAAAACGCCGGCAAGGTTCACCTGCATTACCCTGAAAAAAGATTCCGGAGGATAGGTTAAGAAGTCTCCAAATAGCGTGATGCCGGCATTCGCTATAATAATATCCAGTTTTCCGAATTCAGCAGTTGCCGCAGAAACCATTTTCTGAATAATGTTCAGATCACCAGCGTCACCTCCGAGCGCAATACAGCGATGATTATTTTCTTTGCTGATCAGCCTGACCGCATTTTCTGCCAATGATTCATCCAGGTCATTCAGGATGACATGCGCGCCTGAAGCTGCAAGCTGGCGGCCTATTTCAAAACCAATTCCCTGACCAGCTCCGGTGACTATAGCAACCTGACCTGTAAATGATTTATCAGCCATAATAAATCAGATTTTTTATTTAGTGTGAATCCTTCAAAACTTCACTCCCGCTTCCTCCTTTGAGGAAATCAAGATCAGCTCCGAGGTGGGCCTGTTCAACATGCTGACGGAATAACCAGGTATAGCCCCGGTCTGGCGGCTGCTGAACAACTTTTATTTTTTTTCTTCTTTCTGCAATTTCCTCTTCAGAAATTTCCAGGCATAATTTCTTATTCATTGCATCGAGTGTGATCATGTCCCCATCCTTCACGATAGCCAGGTTTCCCCCGATAAAAGCTTCGGGCGAAACATGGAGTACCACCGTTCCGAATCCTGTACCGCTCATCCTGCCATCCGAAATCCGGACGATATCCGTTATTCCTTTTTGAAGCAGTTTTTTGGGAATGGACATATTTCCCACTTCCGGCATGCCGGGATATCCTCGGGGTCCGACATGTTTTAGTACGAGCACACTGTTTTCGTCCACCTCAAGATCCGGGTCGTCGATCTTTGCCTTATAATCATCTATATTTTCAAAAACCACGGCCTTACCTGTATGCTTCATTAAAGATGCGCTCGCTGCCGAAGGCTTGATCACCGCTCCGTGCTCGCATAAATTACCTTTCAATACAAAGATGCCTGCAACCGGGTTAAAGGGCTCCCGAACAGTGGCAATCACATCCCGGTTATAGCAATCGCTATTTTTATAATTCTCCGAAATTGGTTTTCCACTCACTGTAATGGCATCCTCTTTCAGGAATTGCCGGAGCTCCTTCATCACTGCCGGGATGCCACCGGCATAATAAAGGTCTTCCATAAAATACTTGCCTGAAGGCTGAAGATTGGCAATCAATGGAATTCCCCGGGAATTTGTATCAAAATCGTCGATGCTCAGGTTTATTCCGATCCGTCCCGCGATGGCCAGCAAATGAATAATAAAATTTGTTGAGCCACCGATAGCTGCATTCGTAACAATGGCATTTTCAAATGCATCCCGGGTAAGTATATCGGATAACCTCAGGTTTTCCTTTACCATTTCCACAATACGCATTCCGGAGAGATGTGCCAGGGTTTTTCGCCTTGAATCTGCCGCCGGGATGGCAGCATTCTCCGCGAGTGCGAGGCCCAATGTTTCCGTCATCGAGGCCATGGTGGAAGCTGTGCCCATTACGGCACAATGTCCCCTGGAGCGAGCCATACAGGCTTCTGCAAATTCCATATCCTCCGCGGACATCTTTCCGGCTCTTTCTGCTTCAGCGAATCGCCAAACATCAGAAGTGCCAATATCGGTTCCCCTGAATTTACCCGTGAGCATGGCGCCGCCCGAAACAACAATGGAAGGCAGGTTTACACTGCAGGCCCCCATAACCAGCGCAGGTGTAGTTTTATCGCAACCACAAAGCAGCACAACACCGTCCATAGGATTGGCCCTGATGGATTCTTCAACATCCATGCTTACCAGGTTGCGGTAAAGCATGGCCGTAGGTTTGATCAGGGTTTCGCCCAGGGACATCACCGGGAATTCCACGGGGAATCCGCCGGCTTCATAAATGCCGTGTTTGACGGATTCCGAAAGTTCCCTGAAATGCGCATTGCAGGGAGTCAGTTCAGACCAGGTGTTGCATATGCCGATTACCGGCTTTCCTTCGAATTCATGGGAGGGAACACCCTGGCTCTTCATCCATGCACGATAAATAAAACCGTCCTTGCCTGTCCGGGCGAACCAATTGCTGCTTCTTAGTTTCATTTGTTAGATTAAGTTAGAACAATTCCATATTACCGGAAACGATCATAGAAAGTATTATCAAATGAGTATAGCATTGCAGGCAGGGCGCGCCAAAAAATTGCAGCCAATAGGATAATGAAACAGCAATGAGCGCAAATTATTCAAAACGCAGGCAAAAAATAAATAATAATAATCCTAACTTCAATTAGTAAATTTAACCAAATGCCATTGATTAATGCGCAATCAAACTAACGAAATAAATCATGCATCTCCGTTCCGGTAAAATACTGATCCCGATCCATTGCGGTTTTTATACCCTGATTTGCTTTCTCCTGTTTTCCTGCAGTCAACCTGAAACTAAAACAGAGGACCTCAGGAAACCTGACGTTAACCGTTTTACGCCGGTTGTCCTTACAGCTCAGGGTGATTTTGATGAACCAATGAATTTTGAAGTACTTAAAGATGGCAGAGTATATATTAATGAGCGCAAGGGGGCTCTTAAGGTTTATGATCCGATAAGTAAAACGGTCAGCCTTGTCGGAACCATTCCCGTAAACACCAAATACACGAGTGCCACGGGTGAGGTTACCGAAGCGGAAGAAGGTTTTATCGGGTTTACGGTTGATCCGAAGTTTAGTGAGAATCACTGGGCATATTTATTTTATGCTCACCCGGTTGTAAAAAAGGACGTTCTCTCACGCTGGCAGATAGTAGATGATAAACTGGTAGCAGGTTCTGAAAAAGTATTACTGGAAATACCGACGCAACGTGAGGTATGTTGTCATACCGGTGGCGGAATGACCTGGGATGCCAATGGAAATCTCTACCTAACCGTCGGAAACAACACGGGAAATGTTGCGGAAAAATCCCAAACTGATGAGCGGCCGGGTCGCAGCAGTTGGGATGACCAGCGCGGATCTGGAAATACAAATGATCTCCGGGGAAAAATTCTTCGTATTCATCCGGAGTCAGACGGAACCTACAGTATTCCGGATGGAAATCTTTTCCCCAGGGGAACGCCCAAAACGCGGCCTGAAATATATGTTATGGGAGACCGCAATCCCTGGCGGCCCTCTATTGACAGCAGGACGGGCTGGTTGTATTGGGGCGAAGTGGGGCCTGATGCCAACGAGGACACAAAAACCACGAGGACGGGCATGGATGAATTTAACCAGGCGCGAAAGCCTGGTAATTTCGGCTGGCCCTATTTTATTGGAAATAATGTAGGATATCCTTTCTATGATTATAAAACGGACATTGTATCCGCCCCAAAGGATCCGGCGAAACCCATAAATAATTCTGTTAACAACACAGGTTTGAATGAATTGCCTCCCGCGATGCCAGCCTTTATTTATTATCCTTATGGAATTTCTGACAAATTTCCTGAAGTGGGCACGGGCTCGCGTTGCGCAGTCGGTGGCCCTATTTATCACCGCTCTGATTTCAAAAATGCGGTCCGCCCCTACCCGGCTTATTACGAAGGCAAATGGCTTGTCGCAGATCTTTCCCGTGGCTGGATCATGTCCATTTCGATGAAAGAGAATGGCGACTACCAGTCAATGGAACATTTTCTGCCTTCTTACCAGCCAATTGAACCGATCGATATGAAGTTCGGACCTAACGGTGATCTGTACGTGCTCGAGTACGGAAGCAACTGGTTCAGAAAAAGCGATAATGCAAAATTGGTAAGGATTGAATATAACGCAGGTAACCGTACACCGGTTGTGCAGGCATCTGCAAGTGCCAGTGGAGGATCTGTTCCTTTTAAAGTTAGTTTATCCTCTGCAGGAACCAGGGATTATGACGGTGATTCCCTGAAGTACGATTGGAAAATAACCAATGCATCAGGAGGCTCGCTTCAACAATTTACTGAAGAAAATCCGTCACTAACGCTTACTCAGCCCGGGCTATACACTGCAACGCTCACCGTGACCGACCCTCAGGGAGCAAAAAACAGCAAGTCTGTCAACCTTGTTGCGGGAAATGAACCACCGCAGGTAAGTTTGAATATGCCGGGAAATAAAAGCTTTTTCTTTCCGGGAAAACCATTTGTGTATGACGTGGAAGTAAGTGATAAAGAAGATGGAAAAATTGATCCCCGGCAGGTTGCAGTCAGTATCGATTATGCTTCAGAAGGTTTTGATTATGCCGAAGTCAATCAGGCGCAGCGGAGTGTAGACGCATCAACAAGATTTGCCGTTGCCAGGGAAATGATCGGCATGTACGATTGTCAGAATTGCCATCATGAAGATACTAAATCTGTAGGGCCCATGTATACGGAAATAGCTGACAAATACAAATCAAAACAGTCATGGGCCCTGGATAGCTTACCGAAAAAAATAAGAAGTGGTGGTTCAGGCGTTTGGGGAACGGTGAATATGCCCGCTCATCCGGCCATCAGTTTAAATGATGCGCGGGTTATTGTCAACTATATGCTCAACATAAGGGACAAAAACATCCGCACACTTCCGTTAAAAGGCAGCTTCACCCAGAAAATTCCATCCGGTGATAATGGCAAGGGAACGGTTATAGTCCGTGCTGCCTATACTGATAAAGGTGCGCCTGCCGCCACGAACCTGACCACCGAAACCGTGGTGGTTTTACACAGTCCCAATCTGGAACCCGCCCAGGCGGATACCATGAAAGGAGCTGAAATTAAAAAACAGATCATGTTTGTTGTTTCCCAAAACGTGATCCCGAAAATGAATGGTTATATTGGCTTTAAGAATATTGATTTAACGGGCATAAAGCAGCTTGAATTAAACGCGACCGCAAATCCTTCACAGGGATTTACAGGGGGAAGCATAGAAATAAGGCTTGATGGTGCGCAGGGGGAACTTTTAGGTCAGGCCGATGTAAAACCGGTTAATCCGTTCGCCGCCCTCATGAGCGCTGCCAATGCGACACAGAATGCAGGGGGAAAGGTGGGCTCAAATAAAGACAGTGTGCATGCCAAAAAACCTGTCGCTAAAAAATCGCCGCGCAGGAGTCTGGCTGACCTTGATTTAGCTGCATTATTTGCCGGACAGGCGATCAGAACCGATATCAAAGAAGTGGCGGGAAAACACGATCTGTATTTTGTATTCAAAAATGATAAAGCTAAACCGGATCAGCCTCTTCTTTCATTTACGAATATTAAATTCGATGATGTTAAATCAAAATAATTAAGGGCGACGCATTCGTGTCGGAATTTATTTTGCTGAAAGAAAATTACAAACTAAAAATCACTGATCATGCATAACAGAAGAAGTTTTCTAAAAAATTCCGGCGCCTTTGCACTTGGCAGTCTTTTCATTCCCGGCATGGCAAGAGCTTCGTTTTTCGGCAAAGCTGCAACTCATGATGTAGGCTTGCAATTGTTCACCCTGTTCGGATCGATTGACAAGGATGTGCCCGGTACTCTAAAACAAATTGCAGAGATCGGGTATAAGGAAATAGAATCCGCATTTAGCATGAAAGGAGGTTATTATGGTTTAAAGCCCAGGGAATTTGCAGCACTTGCGAAAGACTCCGGATTGAAATGGGTCTCGCATCACGTTTTAGGGGCGCCATTTAAGATGCCTCCGGGAGGAATCAGAATGCCCGGAGCTGATACAACCAAACGCGTCACTATGCCGAATATGGGCCATATGAATAATCTAAAGGACGACTACCAGGCTATCATTGATCAGGCCGCTGAAGGTGGAATCGAATATCTAGTTTGCGCCAGCATTCCCCTGAGTACTGCTGATGAGATTAAGCAGGCTGTTCCGATTTTGACTACTGCGGGTGAGGCCGCGAAAAAATCTGGAATTACTTTATGTTATCATAACCATGTTCATGAATTTGCGAATGTGGAAGGTATGGTTCCATATGATGTGCTACTGTCCCAGATCAGTCCGGACATCCTCAGGTTTGAACTTGACCTGGGATGGGCAACGGTGGCAGGCGCAGACCCCGTAGCTTTATTCAATAAGAACCCCGGCCGTTTTCCGCTCTGGCATGTAAAGGATATCAGTCCGGATACCAAACAACCGGTAGAAGTTGGAAAAGGAATGGTTGATTTCAAAAGAATATTTCCGTCAGCGGCTACTGCAGGCATGAAACACTTCTTTGTAGAACAGGACGGCGCGCCAAAGCCAATGGAAAATATCAAAGCAAGCTTTATTGATATAACAACAAAAATATTAGCATAATAATCGGGGCTGCCCCGATGGATGGGTTATTTTAATCCCGGAGTATCCCGTCCACGTCCTTTCTCCCCCAGTGCGGGTTGACACCTGATGATGATTCGCCATTCAATTTTTGTCTGGCTGTTTCCAGCAATTCCTTTGCTTTTGCCTTATCACCGCCCCACATTTTTGGTGTTGTATATTTTTCCCAACCTTCCAGGAAAAGTGCCCTAGGGTTTTCAGGGTTTAATTTCAGTGCTAACCGTATAAAATTGCTTGCAGCCGGACCATATTTCGGGCCATAAGTGGACGGATTCATGAATACCCTGGCCCTGTTCAGCATACTCAACACGCAGTAAATTTCGGACAATTCCTTTTTTTGCGAAGCCGTATCCAAAAGAGACTGGGCTTTCCTTATTTGTTCTTCTGCTTTGTTGGCAAAAGGCTCAATGTTATCCGGGTCTTCCTCGTTAAGCCAACCGGTTTTAGCATTGCAATAGGCAGCATAATAATAGGGAAGCCATTGGATTTTCAATGTTCCGGCCTCCCGCTCAAAATCACTGGCTAATTGCTGATAATCCTTTATTGTTGTCGCATGGTCTAAACGGGAAACAGAAGCCTTAACTTGATTTTCAGAAATTGTCTGAGCTGGCAAATGGGTATGCATAGTAAATGCAAAAACCATCATTACAATCGTCTTGTTCATTTTTATTGTTTTTTGTGTATAAATGGAATTACAGGTTTTCATTGATAAAATCCTCTCTGCGGTCAATGCCAAACGACATAAACAGGCCGATATAATAATTTCTGGCGGATGGTAAAGTGATGGGCACTTTATTCAATCCATCATAACTAAAATTGTATCCGAAAATCTGTTTTGTTCCCAAAACATTGTTGACGCCGAAACCGATACCAGAATAATCTTTTCCCTTTCTTTTTTTGAACATTGTAAAGAGATAAGCAAAACTGAGGTTCATGGTGTTGTACATGCTGGTGATGCCTTTTTCGTAAATGAAAGTCTTGTCCTCAGCATTTGCCCGGATATCGTAGTATGGCCTTCCTGTAGCCAAGGAGTATGATAAATTAGCACTCAGGTTAATATCCTGGAAAAACCGCTTTAACACAAAGGAAGCTGTATGGGGAGTGGTAAAATCGGGGCGCAATTCATAGGGATAATTGAGGAATTGCCTCCTGGTATCCAGATAAGTGTAAGTAATCCAGTAATCAAAATTCTTAAATGTTTTCTTGTCCCGGAAAAACAATTCAATGCCCTTCGCATAACCCACACCGTGATTTCCAAGTACAGGAGCAGTAGTAACGAGCTGATCATATTTCTTGTAATACGCTTCTATCCGGAGCAAACGGTTATTCGCCTTTTTCTGATAATTGATAATATAATGTGTTGCTTTTGTAAACTCCGGGTTATCATATTGTATTAAATACACCGGTTCGGGTTTTTCATAAAAAATCCCATACGCCAGATTGATTTGACCGCCATTATAAAATTTGTACGCCATGCTTAGTCTGGGTGCCAGGTTTGACCTTCGAAGCAGGGAGGAATATTCATATCTGATACCCGCCTTTGCAGCGATATTTTGGGTTAGATAGATATCTGTTTCCGCAAACGCAGCCAGCTGGTTATCCTTCAGAGGAAATTCAACTCCATTGTATTGATAGTTATCATTGTTCAGGAAATATTCCGCCCCAAACCGGAGCGCCTGCCTGTGCGCAAAGGTTCTTGTCAATACCGTTCTTGCCTGCGCAAAATTTGAGTTTATCCGGGTCAGACTGTTCTTTGCATTGTAAGGTGTGTCTGCGATAATGACCTGCTGTTTACTGCTGTCGAGTAATGCGGTGACTATTTTTTGAGTGTTATAACCGTAAGCAGTCACGGCATCTATTTTCCAATGCTTATCCAAAATACCGTGGTAGGAAAGGTTAGAATACATATTTATTCCTTTTGTCTGAAAAGAGGATATAAGATTATTGCTGTCAATATCCGGATTCTGCATTCCTACATTACTGAATCCGTAATTCGTGTAGAATTTTAATATCCCTGTCTTACCCGTCCTGATACGGAAATTACCATCGGCTGTAAAATATTCCGGTCCGTGAAAATAATCAGGCTGTTGCGGTACCACCTGGTTATACAAATGCTGATTCCCATAGGATACATCTGCTCCATAACTTCCTTTGTCATTTTTTGTTATTTCCTGAAAACCTGCTCCCTGCGAAGTCGGGAAAATATGCAGGCTGGCGGAGGATTTATCGGGCAGATCCACTGTTTGCAATATCAGCGCACTGCTTAGGGCGTCTCCGTATAATGCAGAGTAACCACCCGAGCTAAATAAAATACCACGAAATAAAAAAGGATTCAGATGGGCAGGTTGTGGCAGACCAGGGACGCTGACAAAATTGGGATTGGGCAGTAATGCGCCATCAACAAATTGTTTTGTTTCGGCACCCGTTCCTCCTCTTACAAACAAACCCTCTTTTTCACCAATCTGCTGCGAACCGGGAAGGAACCGCAGGGCATTTGCAATATCACCACCATTGCCTGCAACAGTAACTGCATCCATGGGGGTGAGCGTTGCGCCCTTGGCTTTGTCGCTCGCTTCAAAACTCCCTGCTTCCACAACCACCTCGCCCAGCATCTGGTGTTCTTCCTTCAATATGATTTCCAGGTTCATTACGGAATCCGCCGGTTTCAGCACAATCTCCCTAGACCCATATCCCATAGCGGAAATCTCCAGGTTTATGTTAACCTTATTAGTGTCAATCAGCCGGAACCTTCCGGAAGAATCTGCTGTAACCCCAACATTTGTTTCCTTAATGACAATGCTTGCATTATTTACCGGTTGTTTTTTATTGTTCATAACGGTACCCATAATGCTGGTCTGGGCAATGGATTGGGTGAAACAAACAAATATTACAACAGCAGTGAGGAGATATTTAAGATGAAATAGTTTCATGGATTTCATTTTTCAGAACAAAACTATTTCAGAAAAACGCGGACTGAAGGCAAGAATATACCATCAGGCAAGTTGAATAGACCAATAACTCAGATGAAGCGATTTACAGGAAAAGCATTTTTTCAACGGCCGGTTTATAGCCTTCGCTGAGTGGAAGTTCCGTTGTGCCAATGCAAATGAGATCACGTTTAATTGCAGTTACCTTATCAGCAGCAACGATGTAGGATTTATGAATGCGGGCAAACCGGCTGGGCAAAAGTTTTTCTTCGAGCTCTTTCAGGCTCATTCTCGTCATTACCGGTTTTGGTGAGGAGCTTATAAATATTTTTACATAGTCTTTCAGTCCTTCAATATAAAGGATTTCAGGAATACTGATCTTAACCAGGTTGTATTCTACATAAACAAAAAAGAAATTCTGAAGTTCTTCCTTCTGTGCCGGGTTCAGTTGAAGTTTATGCAAGTCGTATGCTTTGTTGCAGGCTTTCAAAAACCGTTCAAAAGAAACAGGTTTTAATAAATAATCTACCGCGTTCAGATCAAATCCATCAAAAGCATAATCTTTATAGGCAGTCACAAAAATAACCATGGGCGGGCGTTGCAGGGAACGGAGAAATTGCAAGCCATTCAAACCGGGCATTTGTACGTCCAGAAAAATAAGATCAACCCCACCTTCAAGGAGGACCGTGGCTGCATCCATGGCATTCCTGCATCTTGCCTGCAAATAGAGGAAAGGAACTTTTTGGATATTGTCAACCAAAAGATCCAGCACGTATTTTTCATCATCAACAGCAATGCAGTTTAACATGAAAGATCCAGATTTAGTTCTGCGCTGTAAATTTCACCATTATTTTGAATGCTGAGCGCATATTTTCCCGGATACAATAGTTTAAGCCGGTTTTGAACATTGACAAGACCTATTCCGGAATTCTTGTCTTTTGAGAAATTTTCTTTATTGTAATTGTTGCTCACAGAAAAGAACAAATGCGATCCGTTCACATTCGTTTTGATTCTTATGAAAGGCTTTTCAACCATACCGATACCGTGTTTAAAGGCATTTTCCACAAAAGGAATAAGCAGCATAGGTTCCATAACACAATCGCTTCCTGTTCTGGTAAATTCTTTATCCATCCGGATCTCCACATTTTCCCCAAAACGCAACTGTTGCAACTCAATATAGCCCTCCAGGTATTCAAGTTCCTTATTCAGGGTAAATTTCTCTTCGCCGGTTTCATAAAGCATATAACGCAACAAACCGGAAAGTTTAATTAAGGCCGGTTCCAGTAAATCTGATTTTTGCCTTGCCAGGGAGACCATATTGGTCATCATATTAAAAAGGAAATGGGGGCTTACCTGGGAGCGAAGGAATTTCAATTCAGAGGCCATCCTTTCTGCCTCGGCCTCCTTTTTATTTTTTTCATCCCGATTGTGGTTTACAACCCAGCGGAAGATAAATGAAGCCAATAGAAAACTGAAAGGAGGGAAAAAAATAATGCGACTGTTAAATGTGGTCAGTGCAAAATCCGGATTTACCTGCTGAATATAGAAAAGTTTTAGAAACCAGGAGACCGCGATGATTGCGGTAATCGCGGCAAAATATAACCACCAGAATCTTCTGTTCATTAACCGCGGATACAGGAAATAGGCGTTCAGGTAAAACAAACCAATATGGTACAGGTTAGTGATCAGAAAGAAGTGTGGGGGCAGGCCCGTGTTTAAATTAGCTCCGCGAAGAAAAAAAGCCGGAATGGCCAGCAACAAGCCCCAGACGAGTACATGCATGGCAGGGAAATAATATTTGGAGCTCTGGATATTCATTGTTTTGCAAAATTCAGGGAAACAGGCAATTTAAACCCAATGATGATCATCCAGATAAATCCCGGAAACCGTCCAAGGGGAATAAAAAAAGACAGGGCAGGATTTATCATACTCAGGGTGGACAATTCAGCACAGGCCGCGGTGAGCATTCCAATCCCGAATAACCAACCGGGAATTAATTTCCGAAACCAGGCTGTGACAGAAACACCCGCCAATAATAAACCAAACAGAGCCACATGTGCCACACCTCCCGTTATAAAACCAAATAGCTGAATGGAACGCATTGTGCCGGCTTCATTTGCAATTCCAGGCTGTGATAATATCCAGGATGAAAGCCCCGAAATTCCTAAAAACAGGGACGCGGCAAATCCGCCGAACAATGCAATATTCACTCCTGAAGCATTTATTCCCAGAAATTTCAACCTGCTGGTAATTCCTGCCGTAAAAATGCCCAGAGGAATACAAGAGCCGAATTCCAACAAGCTTGCAAACCTCAAAGCATCCGGGAATTGCAAATAATAATTGCGGGAAAGTTCAACAGACCCATATGGCATGGGGAAGGGTGCTCCATGAGTTAATAAAAGGGTGCTGATGATACCGGCTGCAAATAAAAGAACATAAACAACAGCCAATATCCCCAACGAAGGTCCTTTGTGAATGAGGTTTCGCTGATCAGGCAGTTTGATAGTTTCCTTATTCATATCGTAGAATTTAAGACACAAAAATAATGGCCTGGAAAAGCATCAAGGAGCATGCGTAGACCAAGGGTGGAAATGTGTAGACATAAATTCATCCGGACTCAGGAAATGGCCAATAAATTACCCAGGACCGTAGAAGTTCTGGAAAGGTTATCAGCAGTTGTTCTGATGGCAGTTGGAAGATCGACCGGTTCGTTGCCGATCGCCAATAACACATCAAAATATTTACTGAGTGCTTTGTTTACTTTTAAAGGAACTTTACCGGCAAGAGCAATCACCGGAAGCCCTCTCTTTTTGGCCCTGGAAGCGACCCCAAATGGTCCTTTCCCCTGAAGCGTTTGTTCATCAATACTCCCCTCAGCAGTAATGAGCAGATCAGTTTTCGCTAAAGCTTCGTCAAAACCCGTCATTTGAAGAAAATGATCTATGCCATTGACCGCTTTTGCATTCAGGAGGGCATACAGGGCGGCAGCAGCGCCTCCGGCTGTTCCCCCGAATTTTACTGAGGCCATATCTCTGCCAGTCTGGTATAGGGTTACCTCACTTAATTTTGAAAGAGAGGCTTCCAGCTTTTTTACTCCTTTCTTTGTGGCTCCCTTCTGAGGACCAAAAATGGCTGCAGCCCCATGTTCACCCAACAACGGGTTGCCGACATCACAAAGAATTGTAAGATCGCAATCCAGGATTCGCTTATCCATGCCTGATAGATCTATTTCTGTCAGATCCTGCATATTTTCAGGCCGGTCTGGCAGGGCTTCATGATTTGCATTCAGGAAACGAATCCCCAGCGCCCGCAAAATTCCTGCGCCTCCGTCCACGGTAGCAGATCCACCCATGCCCAGGATTATTTTATGAACTGCTTTATCCAATGCAAACCGGATCATCTCGCCGGTTCCAAAACTGCTCGCGCGAAGCGGATTTAATTCATCCTGGGTTAAGAATTGCAAACCCGAAGCGGCGGCCATTTCAATTACAGCAGTGCTGCCTTCATCAATCAGTCCGAAATTTGTTGTAATGCATCTTCCCAAAGGATCATGCACCTGAACCTCAACGCGCTTACCCTTCTTTCTGTCAATGATGAGATCTGCGGTGCCATTGCCGCCATCGCCGATAGGAAAACATTCATGTTGGAAATCCAGCCTGCTTTTCTTTAATCCTTTTAAGATCGCCTCAGCGGCATCCGAGGCGCTGAGACTATTTTTGAAAGCATTGGGAGCAATGAGTATCCGCATCATCCGGACAAAAGAATAATTATTCCCCTAAGGTATAATAACTATACCTGAGGTTCATTCTGATC
>JANWIY010000115.1 GCA_025449645.1 Chitinophagaceae bacterium
TGTAAATTTCATCTACCGGACTTCCGTCTCCGTACATAGAATAGATGCCGTCTGCCATATACCAGATCCTGCGATACTTCTGTCGCAATTGCCTGATTTTTTCTTCGAGCAGGTCAAGCCGGTTGTGACGGATCAATTCTATATGAACACCGCGTGCCAGAAGCAGGCTGACTGCCGTTTGAACAGAATGATGCACCTGATGATCCAGGATAACAACTTCATCATCCCTGACAAGGACAGGTATATTGGAAATATGCCCTAAGGTAGTAGTGGGAGTAACAACACAGGGGTATCCAAATAAGCTCTCCAGTAAACACTCCAGCTCATTGTAAAGCCCTAGGGAAACATAGGCTCTTGATTCTGAAAATTGAGTGCCAAATTGATCTATTGCATCTTTTGCGCCCTGCTTTAGACGCGGATCGAACTCAAGTCCCAGATAACTGCAGGACCCGAAATTGATCACTTCCTTCCCTGCGATCGCAATTTTATTGCCTTCAAACTGACTGTCTTCGTTATACAAATGCAGAATTCCTTTTTGCGCTCCGTAGCTTACAATCTGGTCTACCGTATCATAAAAAGAAGAGGTCTTGGCCATAACTGAAGTTGATCTGTGAAAAATAGTATCAAACCTTCTTTTTTTTGGCCTGTGAGACAAGGCATAAAATACTGAATTTAAAAATACTACCTAAGTATAAACCCTTAGGTATTTATACGGATAAGCAGCAGGAATACCAGGTTAATTTTTCGCATGACTTTTTTCATTTATGACCTGAATTGCCGGATTTCCTTAAAAAAAGCCGTTTCTGTAAATTTGAGAAGGCTCCGTATTTTTACTGACTATACTTGATCTGTCAAAACCCTGTTTATGAACCCGGAGCTGGATACTGATTACGTTCATTTAGAAATAAAGGATGGCATCCTGGTGGGTATCTATAAAAAAGGACTGAAGATTAATCTTCCTATAGCCCGGCAAATTGTTCAGAGCAGGCTGTCCTTTACAGAAAACAAGATATTTCCAGCACTCATCTATAATCAGGGAGTCATCAGCATGGATAAAGAAGCGAGGCAGTTCCTCTCATCGCCTGAGGGAATCAAAGGCCTGAAGGCAGCTGCTATCATTTTAGATTCTCCATTTGGTTCTTTCCTGGGGAATTTTTTTCTTGCTGTAAATAAAACCAGTATGCCGGTCAGAATTTTTTCTAATACGGGCAGTGCGTCAAAATGGTTAGCACAATTCGTTACTTAAAACATTAATTAAATTCTATTGGATGAACGTTTCAATAAAATAAACCGGCTGCTTAGTAATTATTCACTCGGAAAATTTGATAAGCGCCTGGCCATCTCCAGGCGCCTGGACGAAGTGGATGCTTTCATTGCCGGAGTAAATATGCTTGGTGAAGAACTTAAGTCGATCACCATTTCAAGAAATTACTTTACCAATATTTTCAATACGGTTTCTGATATGGTTTTCATCCTGGATAAAAAAGGTATGGTCGAGAACATTAATAAAGCAGTAAGTGAGCAATTGGAATACGACCTGGAAAGTGTGAAAGGAAGAGCGTTTGACGATCTGCACCCGGTTGAAAAAGGCACATTTTTTAAGGATATTCTGAGGGAATTAAAAATGGAAACGGGTCCGGTAGCCAAAGAAAGTTTTATTTTTTCAGCGTCCGGAAAACGGATACCGGTCCAGTTGACCGCAGCCTATTTATTGGATGAAGGGGGAAACAAAAAAGCCATTTTACTTTCTGCAAAAGACATGACTCTTCAGCTAAAAACAGAAAACCTTATCATCCGTGCCATCATTGATACGCAGGAAAAAGAGCGAAGACGTCTTGCGCTTGATTTACACGATAGCCTGGGGCAGCAACTCTCAGCCATTAAATTCTTTATCTCCTCCCTGGGAGAAACGCTAAACAACAGGGTTGAAAAAGAGATCCTGGAAAAATCCAGCGATGCACTATCCGGCATTTTAACGGACATGCGGGATATCTGCTTCAATCTCATGCCCAACACGCTGGAAGAATTCGGATTGCTGGATGCGGTACAGGAACTTTGCAACAAGACGCGCTATGGAAAGAAAATTGAGTTTGAAATATTTCACCTGGAAGAACTTCCCCGGATGCTGAAAAAACTGGAGATAGATATCTACAGGGTCATACAGGAATTCATAAACAACTCAATGAAGCATAGCGATGCGTCTAAAATCAGCATCATTTTTAAGTATGATGAAAGGAATATCCAGATCATACTCTCGGATAACGGTCAGGGATTCGATCATTCCGCACGTTCTTCAAAGGGAATGGGGCTTCAAAATGTGCAATCCAGGGTAAAATCACATAAGGGCGAGATACAGATCAGGAGTGAAAGGGGAAAGGGTACAAGATATACAGTAGTAATTCCACTCGAAGAACAATGATGACCGCAAAAAATAAAAATAATACCCAGATCATCCAGGTGCTCCTGGTCGATGATCATAAAATGGTCAGAGATGGTCTCCGGATGATGCTGGGATCACTTAAAAAGGTATTACAATTTGATATAGACGAAGCGGATAGCGGCGAAGAGGCTTTAAAAAAAATCAATCGCAGGGAATACCAGCTGATCATTATCGATTACCGCATGCCGGGGATTTCGGGTGCAGAGACAATAACACGGATCCTGCGATATAAGAGCAATATCAAAATCCTGGCCCTCTCCAATTATGATGAATTGCCCTATATTCAGGGAATGATCGACGCAGGTGCACATGGATATGTGCTCAAAAATATTGAACCCGCACAGTTGCTTCTGGCCATCAAAACAATTTTGAGCGGCAAAATTTATTATTCCAATGAAGTTGCCACTAAAATTATTGAAGGCCCGCAAAAAGAAATCATAAGCAATACTGAAAGAGTTCAGAAACTCACAAAACGGGAAATTGAGGTGCTGAAACTGATTGCCATGGAAATGACCAATGAGGAAATAGCCGAAGCTCTCATTCTGGGTAAAAGGACGGTAGATGCCCACCGCCAAAATCTTTTGAATAAGCTAAACGTAAAGAATACTGTTGGCCTGATTAAATTCGCTTATAAGGCAAAGCTTATCATATAACCGGAGTGTTACGCATGTCCCGAATTATCCGTCAGTGGCGGGGATCGTTGTATCAGGATTCTCTTCTTTTGGTTTCTTAAAATCGAGCCTGCCGAACTTCCATGTAAAATTAATGCCAAAAGAACGGAATGGAATTTTGCGTTCCGCATTAACCATAAAATCCGGGCCAAAGAGTTCAGTCTTTTCATCTACATACTTGCTGAAGGGATTGGTGGCAGTCAGGGCAATGCTTGCTTTTTTGTTCCAGAACTGTTTGCGAAGGGCCAGATTGTATGTGCTGAAAGAGGGATATCTTCCCTGAACTTCATTGCGGGGAGAACGGAAATTAGCAAAGAATTCGCCGGCCAGGGTTTTCGCAAACTGATATGAAATATTCATGTTCAACCTGTAGTTAACACTGTTCGCATTATATCCGGCGTTCAGCGCATTGATCGTATGTCTCTGAAAAAAGAAAAGATTGGTTCTAAAGTCAAGCTTATTACTGATGTGAAGATTACTGAAAATATTAATGCCAAGGTCTTTTTCCAGCCCGATATTTTGACGGGTACTTACGGCGACATTGGTATAGGTTGTATCACCAACCAGGAGCTCCGGATAATAAACAATATAAGGTTGGATATCATTATTTGATGTCCGGTAGAATGCAGTGAGCATAATGGAGCCTGCTGTCTTCATGCTGTAGATATAGCTGAACTCAACGCGGTTTCCTATTTCCGGCTTAAGGTATGGGTTACCGGCGCTGATATTTTTCGGATCAATCGTATTCACGAATGGATTTAAATCCCTGTAGTCCGGCCTTTCTATTCTTTTGGAATAGCTGAGTTTAAAAGTATGGTGATCGTTTAGTTTTTTCATGAAGAAAAGAGAAGGGACCCAGGTATTATATCCAGGCTCCGGAACCTGGACGGCAACATTTGAAAAATTGGCATTCAGTTCGGTTCGCTCGTATCTTGCTCCGATCTTCATATCAAATAAACCGGTAACAGGCAGACTGATTTCACTATATAATGCATATACTTTCTGATGATAGGTTAACCGGTTGGAAAGTGTAGTATCAAAATAATAATTGTCAGTAACCGGTTGCAGACTGAGCACATCAGACCTGCTATGAATATCGCGGAAATCCAATTTGCCGCCCATCCCCCAATTGATCTTCTTTCCCAGGGGCTGAGTATAATCCAGCTGCAGTTCTGTTTCCTGCTCCCTGCCTTTATTCAGGCTGTTTGTTCCGAAATACAAAGAATCCTGAGGTAAAATAAATTGGCTGTTGTCAGAATTCACATTATTTATTCCTGTACTTGATCGCAGCTCGATTTCGAGTTCCTGATCTTCCTTGTTAAAGGTTCTTTTGTAGTTGAGGCTCGCATCTGTATTATATAAATGAAATCCACTCTGGGTTTGGCTCAGCGAGAGAATCTGCTGCAGGAGGCTTCCGTTTCCCTGGTCCGTAACCGACTGGGACTGATTCGTAAGGCCCTGGCTCCGGTTTCCAAATACATTATAACCAAAAGAGCCCGAGAAGTTATTTTTCTCCCGGTAGGTCCAGTCAAATCCGAAACCTGTTTCCATTCCGTGCCGCTGAAAGAGATTGCTGTTATCCTGATCCAGTTGCACATTGGTCTTTGCGCTGGTATCCTGAGAGATCCGTGAAGACTGGCTTGGGGTAGTGAATTGAAGCCTCGCATTCCCGCTTACAAATGCGTTTATTCCAAAATTCCCTCGCCGGGCATCCAGGTTAAAGGAACCATTCTCAACGCGCGTTCCTGCTGAAAGAGAAAGACTGCCATTAACTCCCCTGACGGAACTGTGCTTTAAAATGATATTAATGATTCCGCCAAGGCCTTCCGCATCATATTTGGCTCCTGGATTAGTGATCACTTCAATACTTTTGATCTGACTCGACGGAATGGATTGAAGGACATCGGTTATATTGCTCCCAAATGCCGTAGACGGTTTCCCATTGATTAAAAACCGGATACTGGAGCTGCCGGCAAGCTCAACATTGCCATCCACATCAACAGACACCATTGGAATTTTTTTGAGAATATCCGTAGCTACCCCTCCCTGAGATGTAAGGTCCTTCTCCGCGTTGAATACCATTTTATCAATCTTATTCTCGACGAGGTTTGCCGGCGCTGTAACCGTAACAGCCTGAAGACTGTTTTCCATCTTTGATAAAAAAATATTCTGCAAATTCCGGGTTGCCGCTTTTTTATCCAGACGGATATGGTTTATGGAGTGTGCATTATACCCAATGGACTCAAAGAGTATCTTAAAATATCCGGAATTTTCGATCACCACCCTGAACTGCCCCTTTTCATTGGTAACCGCTCCATTCACTGGTTTTTTACTGGTTTCCGATATCAGGGTAACGGTCGCATATTCAATGGGTGAATGAGAAACGGAATCCAGCACCCGACCGGTGATTTGGCCATTTCCCCTCGCAACAGAAAGGGTTTGAGATATTCCTTTGATCTGAGTAATTAAAAGAAATCCTAGGAAAACATATTTTACGTTCATGGGGTAATTGGGGAAAATATGCAAATGTAAAAGACAATTCTGGGGGAAATTGGAAGATTTCTGTCTGAAGGCCTCAATTTCATAAAAAAGTAAGTTTTGCAACCTGCCTCCTGAATTTATAAGCCCGGACTAATTAATCCCGAGGGTATTAAGTATTGTCGCTGTATTTTTGAGAAAATTTTCCTTAAAGAGGGTAATTGCAAGCTGGCATGCTGAGATTCTATATTTCCTTGTTTTTTTTCGGAATGTGCACACTGGTTCATGCGCAGGATAATTATGAAATTCAGGTTTACGGATCAGAATTAGTTGATAAGGGTCATACCATGGTCGAGTTGCACAGTAACTTTACATCAGAAGGCAGCAAGACAGTGGAAGATGGTGTTTTACCCACCAATCATGTTTTTCATGAAACCGTTGAGATCACACATGGCTGGACTCCCTGGTTTGAGACTGGTTTTTATTTTTTTAATTCCCTGGGAACGGATGGCCGCACAGCGTACGTCGGCTCCCATATCAGGCCCCGGTTCGCAATACCTCAAAGCTGGCATTGGCCCGTGGGACTCAGCTTATCCCTTGAATTCGGATTTCAAAAAGCAGCCTATTCCTCGAATACGACTACCCTTGAAATCAGGCCGATCATTGACAAGAAATGGGGGCCCTGGTACGTTTCGCTTAATCCTACCCTGGATCAAAGCTTTAAAGGGCCCGATCAAAACCGCGGACTTATTTTTTCTCCAAACGTTAAATGGAACTTTGACATAAGCAAACTGGTCTCCCTGGGACTGGAATACTATGGTAGTACAGGCCCTTTTTTCCATTACGATCCCTATCAGGAACAACAGCATCAATTGTTCTTCGTAACCGATCTGAATTTTGGTGCTGCCTGGGAATTTAATGCAGGTTATGGTATTGGCTTTACCGATGCTACGGACAGAGGCATATTTAAGCTTATACTGGGCCGGCGGTTTTGATTGATCCAGATAAGGATTCTAGTCTAAATTTTTGAAATTACCGTCAGGATTATTATCAATAAGCCTGTGATACGGATCAATGCTTACCATTCCGGGTTTCCCCTTTACAATGATATCCATTTCGTGTTCACCAGCCGTAAATCTGAGTTTTTTGAGATAAATAAACCTGGATTTTTCCTGCTCTGATTTTTTTTGATCGGCTGTTATTCCAATTTCGATCAGATCATTCATGTATTTAGCAGGGATATCATTTCTTGCAGTATCTCTATAAATCTTTCCGGTAAACAACCTGATATGAACTTTATATTCATCATTCTTACCAAGAGAACTGACGGTTACTGCTTCCACCTTATTATTGTAAATCGTGACCTTCTCCCAGGAATCTGTCAGATAGTACTGAAGTGAGTCCGGAACATGTTTTTTAATGATCTGGTAAAGATCGTTGCTGCCGGGATATGGAGGTGAATCGCGACAGGAATATTTTTCATAGAACTCCCTCAATGCGGAATTTAGACTGTCCTCTCCGATCAAATCCTTCAACCCGAATAAAATGACTCCTGCCTTAGTATCCCAAACCCAGTCCTTATTTGAATTGATCAAAGGGTATTCTTTTTCAAAACCAAAGCGGTGCCTCAGGATATAGTACCAGCTTTCTCCCCTGAGAAACTCCCGCATCCTGTCGATACCAAACTTTTTTTCATACAATAGAAAGGCCCCATATTTCGCAAGCCCCTCGGAAATACTATTGGATCCCAGGGTATGGTTGGGGGCGAGCTGGTACATCCACCACTGATGGCCCAGTTGGTAGATTGTATAAAAATAGCAATAGTCGAAAAGCCCGGGTTTATCAAAGGATGCATTCCACCCGAATCGCTCGGAAAAAGCCTGCAGGTCCACAAAGGATGCCATATCACTGGTATATAGCGTGGATTCGACTGAACGTATTTGTTTGAATGGATAAGGTCCATAGGTCTTTGAAAAATAAATGAGTCCATCCTTATAAGCATCCATAAATCTTTTCAGGTTGGAATTGTTCGATTTTTCAAAATAAAGCTCAATACCAACGGATTTACCATTTTCCAGAACAACCTTATCATTCATTATCGAATAGTTTGCTGAAACGATCGCGCTGGAGGGATAGGATGCCGATTCCTGCTTGTAATGATAATAGGCCCTTCCATTCTGAATCCATTTTTTCACCAAAGCACCTGGTGCAATCGCCACCTGATCTGCTGAAGTACTTATTGTGGATTCCATTTCCATTAAGCCGGCCGGCAGGTCGGAAAATATCAAATGGGTTTGCCCAACCGAGTCATTCTGCGGCGGAAACTCAGGCGCCCTCCCCGGCAGCTTGTATTCCTTACGTTTTGATTCGTCCGTTAATTCTTCGTCATCATCATATCCCATTTCGGGCAACCCTCCTGCGAACGCTGTTCCGTTGTGAAGGATATCCACGCCCGAAATACCATTTGAAAATCCCCTGATTCCTATTGTAGAATTCACTTCAATTATCGCGGTATCTCCGGGTTGCCACGGTTGTGGGAACCAGTAAAGTCGATACATGGAAATATCGCGGGAGGCACTGAGCAAACTGAATTTGGCTCTTGGATAGACCAATGGATTAGTGAATGGAATTTGGCTTCCATTGTATTTGATCTCATATGCGCTGAGCTGGTCCCCGTCCAGCAATAACCTCGAAATGGGCAAATGGGTCTTATTGACCAATGTTATGAATGCCCTGGATGATGCCCTTCTTTCCCCAGGAAAAATATCAGAGTACAGCCGCAGTTTAACCACAGTGGGAAGGGGATCTTTTGCATATTTCTTAAGGTTTTTTTCAAACTCTACCTTTCGTCCATCCCGCTCTTGCCTGGTCAGCCAGGTATTCAGGAAACTGACATTATAATAATTATAGAACCCTGTGCAAAGGAATCCTGTAAAAAACAGGCAGGTAAAAAACACAATTTTTCCCGCAAACCGGTGTCTCGCAAGTCTTATTCTCTCTCCGAAAGAACTGAGAATGCCGCGGTAATAAAACAAAATGGCCAGAATCAATAACAGGGCACCCGCACACAACCAGTAAATATTAAACCAGAAAAGCGGTTTTACCGCCGGCGATATCCCATCCAGGTCGGAGAAAACATAATCAGGTGTATAGGAATATAAAAGAAGTTTATAATCAAACCGGCCGGTGGCGGGACCCAACAGCATCAGGGTCCATATAACAATTCCCACCGCATGGCCGGCAAATTTATTATTGATCAGAACGTGAATTGCAAATGAAAACATGATCATTTCCATAAAAAGCGGCAAGGAAATAGCATAGCAGGCCTTCAGATATACCGGGATATTCAGTATCGTATATCCTTTAGCCAGTTGTATTATTATTCCGACCAGTACAGGTACAGTAGCAAGAATAAGTGCCAGGCAAACAAGCGCAATTAATTTGGATGTATAGAGGATCCAGTCAGCCGGAGGAAGCGCATCATTGATGATCGCAAAACGGGTTAGCTTCTCCCTGTGAACGGCTTCCCCCGTATAAAAGAGAAGGATTATGAATATGAAAAAAATAAAATTGTGATTATAAATATCCATGTAAACTACGGTCCTTGGAAGGTCCTGCACCCCAAACTGGTTTCCGAAGCCCACCCAGAAAATAAATCCAAGGAAAAGAATGCCTGTAGCCAGGATCAGTCTGAAATAACTATCGCGGACAACGCTTAATAACTCAATCTTAGCCAGGGTATAAATTACGCTTCGTCTGTATCCTTTCCCGAACCCTGTGATCACGGAAGGAATTCTTTTCAGAAATCCTGGCTTTTTATCTGATTGAAGGTTTTTTCCCTTTCTTCCGCGGCTGCCGTTGAAAAAACGGATAAAACTGAACCTGTAGTATGTAATTCCCAGGATGGCCATGCCTACTGCCGTCCAGATGATCCGGTTGGTCAGCATCAAACCGCGAAGAGCAATAAATTCAGTATTACTTTGCTGCGGCGAAAAATTTCCTCCAATGATTGCTATGGGCGTAATTCCAAAAGCATCCATATAAAAAATATCATTTTTATTACTCAGGTTATGCAGGATAAAAAGTGAAGTAATATAACCCAGGTACAAAATGACGCCTCCGGTGTAGATAACCTTAACATTCCTTGTATAGGCAACGAGTCCGAAAAATATGCTGGAGGTTAACAATAAATTCGGTATTATGAAAAAGAAGAAAGGCTGGATATAGGTGCTGAAATGATAAGGCCCCAGCCGGTCAGCAGATAACCAGCCTAATTTAGGACCCAACCAGGTTCCAATCAATGATCCCCAAACTAAAGATGAACCAATAATCAAAACGAAAAAAAAGGAGCCGAGAAACCGGCCCCAGAAATAATCATTCTTGGTCATGGGATAAGACAAATAATATTCATGGGTATTATATTCGATATCCCTGTACAATGGCGAGCCCATTATTGCCGCACTTACCACCATCATAAAGAAACTAAAAAAACTAAAATATTTTGTAACGACCAGTGGTGCGTTTACAAAAGATTCATACTGGGCCGGCACGCTACCAGTTGAAAATGAAAAAAAAGTAATCAGGAAAAAAAGAATAAAATACAAATACGTATCGGGTCTTTTAAGGCGGTACCTGATTTCAAACAAGAATATTTTTATAAAAGCAGAACCTGCCGGTTCTGATAAATTATTTTTCATGATCTGTTGGCGTATAATTTTCTGATTTAATAATCGGTTATGTTTGCCTTTTCTCCCACATTCCTGAAATATACATCCTCCAGGTTTGGAACCACACGCGTAAAGCCGTCAGCAGGATCTGATTCGCTGTACACCCTGATATACAATTGCCCGGCTCTTAACTGCGTGGAAATAACTTCGTGACTCGCTTTGTATTGCTGCGCTTCATTTTTAGCAATTGATTTACCGTAAATCCTTCCCGTGATCTCTTCGATGGCCCCATCTGGTGTACCCGTGTACAAAACCTCGCCTTCATTAATTATAGCGAACCGGGAACAAAGCGTACTCACGTCTTCAACGATGTGCGTGGAAAGGATCACAATTGTATTTTCGCCCAGATAGCTTAAAAGATTGTAAAAACGGTTACGCTCGGCTGGATCCAGGCCGGCCGTGGGCTCATCAACTATGATGAGCTTTGGATTACCTATCAGGGCCTGAGCGATGCCGAAGCGTTGCTTCATACCACCGGAATATGTACCCAGCTTTTTATTTTTATCCTTGTACAGATTTACATTGTCAAGCAAAGCCTCTACCAGGTCCTTTCTTTCAGATGCATTATTGACGCCCTTGAGCCTGGCGATATGATCCAGCATTTGCATCGCAGAAATTCTGGGGTAAACGCCAAACTCCTGGGGCAGGTACCCGAGTAATTGCCTTAATTCCTTTTTCTGCTTGAGTACATCTAATTCATCCAGAAAAATGCTTCCTTCATCTGCCTCCTGAAGTGTAGCAA
>JANWIY010000116.1 GCA_025449645.1 Chitinophagaceae bacterium
GCTGCATTCAGTTTAGTAACACTTTCTTCCGTTCCATTAGGATCTTTTGCATAATCCTTCCCTGCAAATGCCGTTTGCTTGGCCAGTTTGTCAATAGCCTGATCCGGCTGAGATTCATTTGATTTCAGTTGGTTGATTGCATCATGTTTTATGCGGTCAAATTCCTTTGTGTCAAACAAGGGTGCTGTCAGCGCATCCGTATAAAGCGGCCAGACAGTTGCCAGGTCACTGCTTATGCAGTTCAAACGCAGATAGGAATAATCCATGCCGGAAGTTCCGCTGATTTCCGCGCTGACTTTATCGAGCTTATTCTTAAAACTGTTCTTATCATCCCTGTCGGTACCGCATTCCGCCAATGCGGTCATGGCCAGCTTTTCAATTCCTGCTTTGTCTGCGGAGTAATTCTGAACGCCTCCTTTAAAAATACAGCGGACCTCAACAATCTCATTTCCGCTAGGCTGAACAATTACTTTCACTCCGTTCACAGTCATCTCGTAGGCATCCTTGTTTTGTGCGGCTGCAGGTAAATTCATAGCGATCCCCAGCAAACTGCCTAAGCATATTGTTATTATCGGTTGAATGCGCATGATTGAAATTTTTTAAAATTATAAAGCGGGTTTGAAATCCGCTGATGCATTAAATTTTTTGTTCATGGCCGGGTTGATGATCATTCCTGCCACATAGGGTTTGCCGGTAATATAACGGTTCACAAATCGTTTGATATCGTCTCTTGTTACTTTCTGGCAATTGCTATCATAGTCAGTGAAATAATCGAGGCTTGCGCTGCACCAACTATAAGTAAGGTTGTGTGGCAGCTGGGATGGTTTCTCTTTTTGGCGGATCGCATCCCGGCGCATGATCTGCTTGGCATCCTCCAGCTGTGCGTCCGTGAAATAATCGTCATTTCCCCACTGCTTCACCTGGTTTAATATTTCATCGTTGCATTCTTTTAGTTTGCCGGGATTGGGTACCAATAAAAGAAGGACGGGTCCTACGTATTTGAGGGTATTATAACTCGCATTGGCAGTGCTGGTAAGGCCCTTATCCACAAGCGCCTGCTGCCACTTGGAGGAGTTCATTCCGAGAATAGTAAAGAATACATCGGCGGCTACAGTGGATGCCGAATCATGACGCGTGTCCGGCCCCTGCCACCCGAACAATTCCAACGGCGTCTGGGCAATCGTAGATTCCTTCACAAAGTATTGGGTTGAAGTCAAAGGCGAGAATTCAGGAATAGGAAATTTTACCTGCGGATCGAATCCGCTGGATTCCCAACTGCCGAAAATGTTATTTGCCTTGGCAAACGCATCCTCATGCTTTACATCACCGCAGATCACCAGGATGGAATTATTTGGAAAATAATATTTGTTCTTGATGATCATCATCTTTTCAGGTGTGGCGGTATTGATCACTTCGTGAATGCCGATAGGATTCTTTCGCGTAATAAGGTCCCCCCAGAGCTTTTTCTGACCTTCCAAAAATAACTGGGCAAACGGATTGCTTTCCAGCCGCTGGAATTCGCCATCCACTACGGGCCGTTCCTTTTTCATGTCTTCTGCCCGGTAAATCGGAAAACGAATGGCCGCATTCATAAAGCGAAGGCCCGCGTCCAGACTGTCCTTATCAAAAGTAAAATAGTAGTTTACCCGTTCGTTACCTGTGGTTCCATTCCAGATGGCTCCGAGTTCCTGCGTGCGCTTGAGGAATTTTTCCTGGTCAGGATAATCTTTGTTTGCCTTAAAAAACATATGTTCAAAAAGATGTGAAAGTCCGCTGTACTCAGGGCCTTCTGTAAAGGCGCCATTTTTTACCGCGATCTCAATGGTCGCGAGCGGGACCTTGTTGTTCTCGATAACGACGACCTCCAAACCGTTGGGCATTTTTTCCCAATAATAGTCTTGAGGAAGGCGCGGCTGTGCATAATTAGCTCCCGCCAGCAACGCCATTGTGCAGGTGAAGATGATTTTTTTCATTTAAGGAATTTTAAGTTTACCGATTTCATTTAGCTCATGCTTTTGTCAGAGGTCGCTTTTATAGAACCTCCAGCTTACAAAAAATATATAGATCAATAAATAAATCATAGCCAGAGAAAGGTATAAAGGAACATGTTGTTCCCACAGCTTCACATGGTCCGGAGCCATCATCCTGGGTGCAAAAGGTTGCGGTATCAGCCGGTCCGTTACTTCTTCAGGAAGATAGTCCACCCAGTCCACCTTGTATTTATTCCTGCCAAGGGAAACAACAAATTGTTCCAATATCATGTATAGGAAAAAAATGCCAATCGCGAGCCCTGCTTTCCGGATCATCATGGCAAAAATTACAGCGATCATGGAATACGAGAACAGTTCAACAAAAAAGAAAATGACAAACCGGAATTGTGCCCAACCCGGATCTGCATTTCCCGGTTCGAGTGTATGAAAGCCAAAATATAAGCAGGTGAGAAATACGATGCAAGTCACAAATAATGAAAGCAGGGCGGTTTCCCAAATTTTGATTGAAATAAACCTCCCCCTGCTCCATCCGTCAATGATATTCTGACGGTGCGTGCGATAGGTAAATTCATTGGTGAGGAGGGTGATAATTAAAATGGCGGGAATAAATAGAAGAAGCCCCGCATTATAAGGTACCGTTTTCCATACATTAGGAAATGAAAATGGATTCCCAAGCAGGTTTTTACCATTCACTTTGGGAAATGTATTATTGGTAACATCGAAGATCACGTAATTAAATGCAGGAATGCAAACGGTGATAATGCCGAGGAGAATCCAGAAGGTCCGGTAGTTTTTCACCTTCATCCATTCGATCCGGGCTGTATTGAAAAATCCGTTCATGGGTTAGTTGCTTACATTATTGGTGAGCGCTATGAATTCAGATTCCAGGCTTTTCTTACGAAGCTGCAGATGATTGAGCACCACGCCATGGTCAAAACAAAATTGATTTAATGCCCCGGCATCCGGTGAATGTGTTTCCAAAAAAACAAGCAGGTTATTTCCGGCTACTTCCATTTTTTTGATTCCGGGGAACTCACTGAGAATCGCTTTCAGTTTGTCATTATTTCCACAGCCCATTTCGAGCCATTCTTCATTACTCAAAACTGAACGGACATCCCCCGAAGTGATCAGATTCCCTTGCTGGAGAATGGCTACATGAGAGCAGACTTTCTCCACTTCGGACAAAAGATGACTTGCAAGGATAATTGTTTTTCCTTCTTTGGCAAGTTCGATGATCAGTTCCCGTATCTCGGCGATCCCGCTGGGATCCAGACCGTTGGTCGGCTCATCAAACACCAGCACAGCGGGATTACCCAGCAGGCAGGAGGCGATGGCCAGGCGCTGTTTCATGCCTAGCGAATAGGTCTGAAATTTCGAATGCCTTCTCTCATATAACCTTACCAGCCTGATCACACGCTCAATATCTTCAGGAGGCCTTTCTTTGATGGCTGCGGCAATCCGGAGATTGCGCTGCCCGGAGAGATAATGATAAAAGTTTGGCGTTTCAAGCAGGGTGCCGATTTCCTTTCTCTGTTTTTCAGTGGGCAATTTTCCGAACCAGGTGAAGCTTCCCCCGCTGGGTTTGAGTACATCCATGACCACACCAAGCAAGGTTGTTTTACCGCTTCCATTGGGGCCGAGGATACCGAATACAGATCCCGGAGGAACATCAAATGATACCCCCTTCAGCGCCTGAATTTTGCCATAGGATTTGCTTATATTGTTCAAGGAAAGTATAGAAGTCATCAATCGCGAAATGGATCACTAAAGTAAGGAATAAAATTGCTCCGGCACCATCTATTGAGGAGGACTGTGTTTCTCATGATAGATACTGGAAAAATCTCCAAGAACGGCAATTCCTTTTTTATTCCATTTTAGTTTATTCAGTTTAAGGAGATCAATATCGGATGGCAACACTTTACGGGTGAAGGGATTCAGGGTCCCGCCCGCTTTTAATGGTTCGGCCAATGGATCATACTGAAAATGCGGATCGCATACTGTACCCCGTGGGTACATGATCCCAGGCTGTCCCTGTCCGCGAATGTCGAGGTTGCGGGGATGATCGAGCCCAATGGTATGGCCGTACTCATGTGCTGCCGTAGTAGAATTATTCAGTAGGTTATCCAGCTTGAAATAGCCGGTATTGCATTTGATTCCATCTACAAAGGAAATATGCGCAGGAGAGAATTCCTCAATGCGGAAATAGTTGTTTCTGGGATCCGTATTGTACCAGACTGTTTCTGGTTTTAAATCCGGCGCATAAATGCCATTTATCAGGAACTCTACATCAATACCTTCGCCGTTTATAGGTACAGTAGGCCGGGCTTCATTCCAGTGACCGGCCATATCCATGCCGATGGCTAAAGCCAAATCCTGTGTAACCGCATCACCATAGAAATAAAAATCGGAACGAATGATCAGCTTATGCAGGCCCTTGTACAACTCTGCTTGTCCCATAAATAATATTCAACAGCAATTGGTTCCGCAATCAGAGCAGGGAACAGGGTGCGGGAACGAAAATCAATGAAATACTTCCTGTAATTTATTAGCCAGTTCCTCTCCGCGCAATCCTTTTGCGATAATTTTTCCATCCTTATCTACTAAATAGTTCATTGGAATGCCCTGCACTCCATAAAGGGCAACAACATCGGCCTTCCATCCTTTCAGATCCGAAACCTGCGACCAGTTCAGTCCGTCTTTTTTGATGGCTTCCTCCCATTTGTCTTTTTTTGTATCCAGGGATACGCCAAGAATATTAAATCCTTTATCGTGAAACTGATGATAAGCCTTTACTACATCCGGATTTTCCTGGCGGCAAGGTCCGCACCAACTCGCCCAGAAATCCACCAGCACATATCTTCCTTTGAATGATGCGAGGCTCAATGGTTTTCCGTTTTCATCGGTTGAAGTAAATCCCGGAGCCTGTTTACCAACGGCAGTCATCTGGGCCTTTATCACCAGGTCCTTTATAATCCTGCCATAATAACCGGATTGTATCGAAGCGTCCAGCGTTTTGTAGAGGCTATCCAATTGATTCGGATCAGGATTATAAGAAAAATTTGAGTAGATTTCAAATGCGGACACATAAGAACCTGGGTGTGTTTTTACATAGTCCGCAGCAATTTTCTTTTCCTCATTGTCAAGCGAATCATATTGCCTCCCCAGTTTCTCCATCGTTTTTTTATCGTTACCTGCCCTGGCGGCATCGTAATTTTTGTCGAGAACCGCCATCCTTGCTCCGGTGGCCTTTTCAACCGCATTTTCATAATCCCTGAACTCATCCTGCACGGGCATTCCTGAAATCAGCGCTGAATTCATAGAATCTTTTTTTGCCAATACGGTCAGCTTCCCATTCTGAAGGAAGAATCCTTTCACGAATTGTTTTTCACCATTTTTCTGGATGACGTAACAATGCTCCACACTGTCTGCCTTCCCCTTAAATGTAAAAAATCCACGATCCAGCCTTGTCGAATCCGTTTTACTAACAAAATCGCGGTGGACAAGATAAACAGTTCCGGTATCCAGTCCTGTTATTTTTCCCAGGATAATGTAGGAGGTATCTTTTTCAGCATGCTCTCCCTTACCTGAGCCGGAGGAATTACATGCGGAAAAGAATAGCGCCGCACAACTGATCCCGGCAATAAATATTTTTTTCATATATCGTTATTTAATTTCTGATTGGTTTTCCGGTCTTTAATACAGCCTGCAATCTTTCGAGCGTTTTCTTTTCTCCGCAAAGAGAAAGGAAGGCTTCTCTTTCGAGGTCAAGCAGGTATTGTTCTGTGACCAGCGCCGGTTCACTCAGATCGCCCCCGCACATAACGAAGGCCAGTT
Organism: Chitinophagaceae bacterium; assembly: GCA_025449645.1. Classification (GTDB taxonomy): domain Bacteria; phylum Bacteroidota; class Bacteroidia; order Chitinophagales; family Chitinophagaceae; genus Puia. The sequence continues at coordinate 5,826 of JANWIY010000116.1, forward strand.
TTTTTGCAACCAGCACATCGTGGTCAGTGGCGTAGTTGGCCTTTCGCATGCCATTGATGCCGGCGTACAAAGCGCCCAGCGCGGACCTGCCCAAAACCTTTATATCACTTCGGGGTGTGGGTGTCGAGTAGCCATCCTCGTATAATTCCAGGGCAGCAGTCCTGGCATCTGCGATCCGGCGGTCAGGATTTATGGATACCAGGGCCCTTTCCTTTTTCAGTATTCCCAGTTCGAATGCTTCGAATGCCGAGGTGGAAACTTTTGCCGTTGCAATGGTAAAGAAACGATTCTTCAGTGGTATGGTTTCCGGTTCGTCGGCGTGCAATTCATCCGAGGCCCTGAGTGCAAACTCTTTAGTGCCACCCCCTCCCGGAATAAGACCCACACCCAACTCTACAAGCCCGATATACGATTCCGCTGCGGGAATCACCTTATCTGCGTGCAGGCTCAGTTCGCAGGCTCCTCCCAGGCTAAGCCCATGCGGCGCAACCACCACGGGCACTGCAGAATATCTTGCGCGCATGATCGTATTCTGGAACAAACGGACAGCCATATCCAGCTCGTCAAATTCCTGCTCCACCGCCAGCATGAAGATCATGCCGATATTGGCGCCGGCAGAAAAGTTCTGACCTTCGTTTGCGATCACCAGTCCTTTATATTTTTCTTCAGCCATGCCAATGGAACGCTGAATACCATCCAGTACTTCACCGCCAATGGTTCCGAGCTTGGTATACCATTCCAATCCCAGCACCTCGTCGCCGAGATGGTAAATTCTTGCTGCGCTGTTTTTCCATAAGGTCTGGTTTTCAAAATTCTTCATCACAATAAAAGCACTGCTATTCCCCGAAACAACAGGAACATATTCCTTATTGCCGGGGGAATAGCAAAATTTATTGCCATTCTCCACCTTATAGAATTGCTTAAATCCTTTGGCAAGCATACCGGATACCCAGTCAGCCGCTTTATAGCCGGCGGATTGCATTTTCTGAAGGGTTTTTTCAACTCCAAAAAGGTCCCAGGTTTCAAAAGCACCAATCTCCCATCCAAAACCCGCTTTCATAGCATCGTCCACGCGATAAATTTCATCACTGATCTCCGGAATTCTGTTGGAGACATAGGAAAATAACGAATAATGAAAATTGCGGTAAAAATCTCCTGCCTTATCTTTTCCTTCGATAAGCAGCTTTAAGCTTGCTCGGAGATCCTCCGATTGCTTAGCTGTTTCAAGCGTCGCAAATGCTGCCCTGGTCCTTGGCTTATATTCGAAGGAGGAAAGGTCAAGCGTATAGATTTCCTTTTCCCCTTTTTCATTTTTTCGTTTGGAAAAAAACCCCTGGCCTGTTTTGTCGCCGAGCCAGTTATTCGCGATCATTTTTTCAAGCCAGGAAGGTATAATAAATGTATTGCGTGCTTCGTCACCCGGACAATTTTCATACACGCCCCTGGCCACTTTCACGAGCGTATCTATTCCAACCACGTCTGCTGTACGGAAAGTTGCTGATTTGGGCCGGCCGATAACAGGTCCTGTAAGCGCCTCCACCTGGTCAATGTTTAGTCCAAGCTTATCCATCAATCCGAAAATGGACATGATGCTGAATACGCCAACGCGGTTGGCAATGAAGGCCGGCGTGTCTTTACAACGGACGGTGGTTTTCCCGAGATGGAGATCACCGTAGTGCAGCAGGAACTCGACCACTTCCTGATCCGTATCCTGCGTCGGAATAATTTCCAGCAGGCGCAGATAACGCGGCGGATTAAAAAAATGGGTGCCGCAAAAATGTTTCTTAAAATCGTCTGATCGCCCGGAGGTCATCAGATGAATGGGAATGCCGGAAGTATTTGAACTGACCAGGGTTCCCGGCTTGCGGAATTTCTCCACTTCCGTAAAAATTCCAGCCTTCACGTCCAGCTGCTCCACAACAACTTCAATGATCCAGTCGTATCCTCCGAGGTCTTTCATGTTATCCGTGAAATTTCCAGTCGTAATGCGCTTAACTGAGTCCTGCGTGTATACCGGGGAGGGGTTCGACTTCACTGCGGCCGTCAATGCCTCGTTTACGATACGGTTTTTCACTGCCGGATGATCCAGGGAAAGTTTTTTTGCCTGTTCAGCTTCATTCAGCTCACCAGGTGCCCGGTCTAACAGCAATACCTGTACACCCGTTCCGGCCAAAAGACAGGCTATCCGGGAACCCATGACGCCACTTCCCAATACTGCGGCTTTTTTTATAATTCTTTTCATAACCTGGCCATTAATAAATTAAGAAACATTCGAACCCGGATTTATTTTTTCGTCGGGGGCTATAAAAATCAATTTTCCATGCTCATCTTCTGCCATCAGGATCATGCCATTGCTCTCAATACCTTTCATTTTACGGGGAGCCAGGTTAGTTACTACAACCACCTGTTTGCCCAGGATGGCCACAGGATCAAAATGCAGGGCAATACCTGATACAATGGTCCGTTTTTCAAAGCCCAGGTCCACTTCCAGCTTAATCAGCTTATCCGTCTTAGCCACTTTTTCTGCCTGTGTGATGATGCCGGTCTTCAGGTCCAGCCTCGCAAAATCCTCATATTGGATCCCGGGTTTGTTTTCCGGCGCGGAAACCGGGGCAGCGATTGTTTCGATCTTATCGGCTTTAATTGAATTCCGGTGTAGTTTTTCCATCTGTGACTGAATTTCCGCGTCCTCGATTTTTCTAAAAAGTAATTCTGGGGCGCGCATGCTGTAGCCGCTTTTCAGGAGCCCGGTTTTGCCGGCATTTTCCCAATCCAGGATCCGGTCGACCACTTTCATCATCCGAAGCATTTTTTTTGCAGTACCCGGAAGAAAAGGATTGATCAGAATGGCCAGGCTGGCAGTAAGCTGGAGGGAGAGATAGAGACAATTATCTATCAGCGCTTTATTTTCAGCAGTTGTGCTTTCCTTTCCTGCTTTTTTCCATGGCTCCTTATCCTGAAGGTATTTATTTCCTTTCCTTGCGAGATCTATGATCGCGAAGAGGGCGTCCCGGAATTTGTATTGATCGAGCAGGTCTTCCACTGCAGCTTTTGTTTCGCGGATCTGATGTAGAAGTTCTTCATCCGTCTTATCCTGCAATTCTTCATGCCAAACCGGTACCTTGCCGGTGCAGAACTTATGCACAAGGACAAAAGTCCGGTTCACAAAATTTCCGAAAATAGAAACGAGTTCGCTGTTATTCCTGTCCTGGAAATCTTTCCAGGTAAAGTCATTGTCTTTTGTTTCAGGCGCATTGGCGCAAAGCACATACCGCAGAACGTCTTCACAACCCGGAAAGTCCCGGATGTATTCAAGAACCCAAACGGCCCAATTTCTACTGGTTGATACTTTTTCCCCTTCGATATTCAGAAACTCATTTGCCGGTACGTTGTCGGGCAATACAAAATGGCCATGGGCCTTCAGCATGGCCGGAAAAATGATACAATGAAAAACGATGTTGTCTTTTCCGATAAAATGCACAAGCTTGGTATCCGGCTGGCACCAGTAATCGGCCCAATTGGGCGTTAATTCCTTCGTTGCCGAGATGTATCCGATGGGGGCATCAAACCATACATAAAGCACTTTCCCCCCGGCATCCGGGAGCGGGACCTTTATGCCCCAGCTGCTGTCGCGCGTCATCGCGCGGCTTTGCAAGCCGTTATCCAGCCAGCTTTTACACTGACCGTACACATTATTCTTCCATTCTTTATGACCTTCGAGGATCCATTCCTTAAGGAACGTTTCATATTTCTGCAAAGGAAAATACCAGTGTTTGGTTTTTCTTTTAACAGGAACTGCGTCACTCAGGGTGCTTCTTGGATTAATCAGTTGTTCGGGGCTGAGGGAAGATCCGCATCTCTCGCATTGGTCGCCAAAAGCATTTGGGTTTCCGCAAACGGGGCAGGTACCCGTGATATACCGGTCGGCCAGAAATGTTTTGGCCTTTTCATCATAATATTGTTCCGTTTCTTTTTCTTCAAAAATCTGTTCATCATACAGGGTTCTGAAAAAATCCGATGCCGTTTTATGGTGTACGGGATTGGTCGTTCTCGAATAGATATCGAATGAAATATGCATCTGCTCAAAACCTTCCTTGAGCAGTGCATGGTATTTATCCACTACTTCTTTTGGCGATATCCCTTCATTCATTGCGCGGATGGTAATGGGGACGCCGTGCTCATCGCTTCCTCCTACAAACAGAATGTCCTTCTTGCGGGCACGCTCATACCGGCAATAGATATCCGCAGGGATATAACAACCTGCGAGATGGCCGATATGAAGAGGCCCGTTTGCGTAGGGAAGGGCGGCGGTAACAAGTATCCGGTTGTATTCTTTCATAGTTCATGAAGGCGGTGCTGGTTGGCCACCGCAAAAAGCACAAAAATACCAATTCAAATCCATTGTCCCGTTTTCTATCCGCACGAGTTCATCGGATCAACTTTTGCCCGTGAGGAGCGTCCTTCCTTGGCAATTCCGCCTCATCCTTTAACTTTAGTTAATGAAGCGCAAACATTTTCTCTCTTCCCTGATTGCAGGCCCCCTGATCCCCGTCATTTCCTTTCGTCCGTTTTTCGGCAAGTCCCCTTCGCCGAAGGGGTCAGAAGAGCTTTTCACCATTCCGCCTTACCTGAAACCGGGAGATGAAATAGGCATCACCTGCCCGGCCGGCCATATGGATGCTGCCGAACTGGAGCCGGCGCTTACAACGATCCAAAGCTGGGGATTTAAACTGCGTTTAGGCAGCACCGTTGGCAAGCGGGATTTTACCTTTGGCGGAACAGATGAAGACCGAAGGGCCGATTTGCAACAGATGCTGGATGATCCTTCCCTTCAGGCGATCTTGTGTGCACGCGGTGGATATGGTTGTATCCGTTTCATAGATCAGCTGGATTTCACGAAGTTTGTGGCCAAACCAAAATGGATTATAGGTTTCAGTGATGTTACTGTAATCCACGCGCACCTCAATCATAATTTCCGGATTGCTTCCATTCATTCTAAAATGTGCAATAGTTTTCCTGACCGGCTGAATGAGGCCGAACCCATGCAATTAAGAAGTATTGTTTCCATCAGGACTGCGCTTATCGGTAATCGCGTGGAATATCCGCTCGTTCCGGATCCGGGTAACAGAAACGGCACCGGTGCCGGATTACTTACCGGGGGAAACCTGAAGACCATTGAAAACCTTGCCGGAACAGCGTCTGACCTGCATACCGAAGGAATGATCCTTTTTGTTGAAGACGTGGATGAATATTTGTACAGCATCGACCGTATGTTTTATAGTCTCGGCAGAACAGGTAAACTGGATAAACTGGCCGGCCTGATCATCGGTGGCTTCAAAGTAAAGCCGGATGACGCGGGCGATGAATTCGGAAGAAGTGTTTATAATATTGTCCGTGAGCATGTGGGCTCCTATCAATACCCGGTATGTTTTAATTTTCCAACAGGTCACCAGAAAGCCAATTTTGCATTGAAGTGTGGTGTCAAACATCAGCTGACCGTAAGCGACCAGGAAGTCATTTTTAAAGAAATCTGATATGGCTCAAATTCCACCTTATTTGTCCGCTGGCGATACAATCGGTATCGTTTGTCCCGGCGGATATATGTCGGCCGAAAACACGGCTCAATGCGCGGCTACCCTCACTGAATGGGGATTTAAGGTAAGAACGGGCAGGACGGTTGGCGGAGATTCCACCAACTATTTTTCCGGAACGGATGAAGAGCGTCTGGCTGACCTGCAGTCCATGCTGGATGATGAGGAAGTAAACGCCATTTTGTTTTGCCGTGGCGGATACGGTATCGGGCGCATCATAGAGCAGATAAGCTTTAAACGGTTTCGTAAATCACCCAAATGGATCCTCGGTTACAGCGATATCACCTTGCTCCACGCCCATATTTACACTAATTACGATATTGCTACCGCACATTCTCCGATGGCAGGCGCTTTCAATGAAAAACCGGAGCCTAATAAATATATCCATTCAATTTATGAATTGCTCACGGGCAAACCGGCATCTTATACCTGCGAACCACATCCTTTCAATCGCAGGGGCGAAGTAAAAGCTGTACTCGCCGGCGGTAACCTGACATTGCTGGCTCATGCTATTGGTGGTTCATCGGATCTTAAAGCCAAGGGTTGCCTGCTTTTTCTGGAAGACATTGGCGAATATCTTTATAACATCGACCGTATGCTTTATCAGTTAAAACGTGCGGGAAAACTTCATAAACCCGAGGGGATCATCATCGGCAGCTTTACGGATTGCAAGGACACGGAAAGACCATTTGGAAAGAATGCCTACGAAATCATCCGGGATGTGCTGGATGAATTCGATTACCCCGTTTGTTTTGGCTTTCCTGTAGGACACGCAATGGAAAATTTTGCGCTGAAATGCGGCGTGGAGTATAGGTTGAAAGTTGGAAACAATAAGGTTTCGCTTTCGGAAGTAGGGTAGCGAGTTATGAGTTATGAGTTATGGTTTATGAGTTATGAGTTATGGATTATAAGTTATGGTTTATGAGTTATGGTTTATGAGTTATGGGTTACGGATTATGAGTTATGGTTTATGAGTTATGGATTATGAGTTTTGGGTTATGAGTTATGGATTATGGATGAGGGATTATGGGCCTGGTCAGTCTTGTCAATCTGATTCCGGGGACCTGGCATAATTCATAACCCATAACTCATAACCCGATAACTCCTCCATTTTCAAATTATTTAATTTTCAAATTACCCATGCGCTTTATCAGAAAATTCCTTCTTCTCACATTTGGTGAAAAGCGCTATCTCTGGTTGCTGGCAACCACTTTTCAAAAATTATACAGGACCGGCAGCCTTGGGGTCGATTATCAGGATATTTATTTTTTGAAGAACCTGATCAGGCGGGGAGACCAGTGTATAGATATTGGCGCTCACCTGGGCTATTTTACTCTTGAGCTGAGCCGGCTTACGGGAAGTAACGGGCACGTATATGCGATCGAGCCCATGTCCAAGTTTTTCCGGACCCTGGAATCCCTGATCAGAAAGCGGAAGATCCGCAATGTGACCCTGGAGCAATACGCCATGGGTGGTGAAGGGGAATATGTGGAAATGGGTATTCCCCTGGTAAACAAGACCAAAAAATTTGCCTATGCGCGCGCGGTTCAGTACAATACATTTCTTGAATATGTGGAATCGGAAAAGGTAAGGAACTTACGGGGTGATGAACACTTTGGGCACCTCCTGCGCGTTGATTTCATCAAAGCGGATGTGGAAGGATTGGAGCTGGCAGTGTTGCAGTCATTCATGGAAATCATAAGGAAGCACCGGCCGGTCATTTTATGTGAGCTGGGTGACATTCGGGAGCGCGCACAGCTCCTGGAATTAATTCAGGGAAACGGATACGGAATGTATTATCTGGAGAATAAGAAATTAAGACCAATGATGCCGGAAAGCTCCATTAAAACGGTTTCCCATAATCATTATTTCATTCCTGAAAACAGACTTGGAAGTTTGAAGGAAGTGATTGGCTGAGAATTATGGGTTATGAATTATGAGTTATGAGTTATGAGCTGTTTTCCTCGGGAAGGATAAATAAATAATTATCAATGCATAAATCATAATTCGGGTCCAAAATACAATAATTCATAACCCATAACCCATAACCCATAACCCATAACTCAAAACCCATCACCCATCACCCACAACCCAGATCCCAGATCCCACTTTCCTCAATTCTCCCCCGTTCTCTTTAAATTCAAATCGGGCAGGGGCGAAACAATGAGCGGAAACTTTTCGATCGTAACATTGGATGGATCCAGACCGAATCCGCGTTCTTCGGAAAGGCTGACTTCTTTGAGCCAGAAATATAATTTCATTATGATCCTTTCAATAAAGGGAAGTTCATTATCCTGGCTCAGGTATTTTTCCATCACGATGATCTGGAAATCGCCTACGACATTATTTCTTTCCAGGGATTCATAGCGGCTCGTAATATTTACTTCTTTATTTTTAACCAGGTCCTCAACAACTTTTCGGAACATGAGGTTGATTTTCGGCTCAATTCTGAAACCAAGCCTGAATTCCACCCGGATGATGTCGTTCGGTATGATATGCTCTACGGAGTATTCCGCCGTGTAGGGATCATCGAGCGTATCAATATGTACGAACCAATAAATATCAGCTCGTTTGGGTTTTTTATTCAGGATGGAATAAATGATCTTATGTTCGATTTCCTTAGGATTGTTTGCACTGGTCATGTACATCAGGTGGGTTGTAAACTTCGGAACGGTGCGATCATTACTCAGCTCCTGTATCTGCGGCAGATAATTTTCCATCCGAACGAATTCCACATATCTGTTTTTGATTTTTCGGGAACGGAACCACACATACATGATAATCGAAAGGGCGCCACCCACGATCAGGGTCACAAAACCGCCGTGTGGAAATTTTTCAAGATTGGCGAAGAGAAAACTGAATTCGATGATCAGGTATACAGTCAGGTACAGATAGATAAACCCCGAGCGTGCCCGTCGCGAAATCAGGTAATTGGCAAAAAGAATGGAAGTGGCCAGCATGCAGAGCGTAATGGCCAGCCCGTATGCTGCTACCATATGCGAGGAGGACCGGAAATAAATCGTTATTCCGCAACAACCGATGAACAGAAGGAAGTTGATTGCAGGAATATAAAGTTGCCCTTTTTGTTCCGTTGGATAACTGATACGGAATTTTGGCCAGAGGTTAAGGCGCATGGCCTCACTGATCAGCGTAAAGGATCCGCTGATCAGGGCCTGGCTGGCAATAATGGCCGCAGCCGTGGCGATGAGGATGCCTGGTATGAGGAACCAGGCCGGCATGATGCTATAGAAAACATTGTTGTGGCCGGTATCGAAAATTTGCCCCATATGCGAGTGAAGAAGCCACGCCCCCTGGCCGAGATAGTTCAATACCAGGCAGGTCTTCACGTAGATCCAGGATACGCGGATATTACTTCTTCCCACGTGGCCCAGGTCTGAGTACAATGCTTCTGCACCCGTAGTACAAAGGAACACGGCACCGAGAAGCCAGAACCCCTTAGGGTAGAGCGTGAGCAGTTCAATAGCATAAACCGGACTCAGCGCTTTAAAAATCTGAAGGTCATCCAGCAGGTGACCGCTTCCCAATACAGCCATCATGGCGAACCAGATGAACATGATGGGACCGAATAATTTTCCTATGGACTGTGTTCCGAATTGCTGCAAAAAAAAGAGCACTACCATAATGCCCAATACAATATAAACGATCGTGTCTTCCGGAATATAATCCAGGGTAGGTAGCTGACGCAACCCTTCAATGGCCGAGGTAACAGAGATCGGTGGAGTGATCATACCATCGGCGAGCAGGGCTGCACCGCCGATCATGGCCGGCAAAACCAGCCATCTTTTCTGCCGTCGTACAAGGGCATACAGGGAAAAGATTCCACCCTCTCCCTTATTGTCTGCCTTCAGCGTTAGCCAAACATATTTAATTGTAGTCTGCAGGGTGAGTGTCCATATAATACAGGAAAGGCTGCCAAGAATCAGCATTTCAGAAACAACCCTGCCGCTAACGATCGCGTTTAATACATAAAGAGGGGAGGTGCCGATATCTCCGTAAATAATACCTAAAGCAATGACCAATGTGGCCAGCGTGACCTTATTAATTTGTTTGCTCACGGAGTGTAAGTTATTTTACGGTTTTGATTCAGGACGAATTTTTAAGGCAAACAATCGCTGGTCCCGGGGGCCGTTGCAAAGATATAGGGAATAGGATGAAATTAACAGATTCTGAACGGAGTTTTGAGTAACTTACTTCTTGTACCAACCTACTATTAACCGTATATATATGAAATTACGATTCCTCGGCCTGCTGCTTCTATTTCCATTGTTGATGCAGGCTCAGCGCATCCTGTATTCAGATCCGGAACAGGACGATAGCCGAAGAACTAATTTCGATATTATAGGCCGCGTTTCCGGTAATATTCTGGTTTTCAAGAATAATCATTTCAGCAACGCCATTTCGATTTACAACGATGAAATGAAGTTGATCCAGCGCGTTCCAATAGACTTTCTCCCGGATAAATACGTAAATATTGATTTTATACAATATCCGGATTTCTGTTATATGTTGTATGAATACCAGAAGAAAAACGTGGTCCATTTCTCGGCAGTAAAACTGAACGGAATGGGGAAACGTATAAGTGAACCGGTGGATCTGGATACCACCCAGGTCAGGTCATCCAACAACAATAAGATTTATACCAATATCGTAAGTGAAGACAAGCAATATCTGATGATCCTGAAGATCAACAGCAAAAACCAGCGGACCTATGTTTTTTCCACATTTCTTTTCAATAAGAACATGGAATTGCAGGACAGGCACCGGATCAATATGGATGTGGAAGATCGCAACAATAAGTTTACCCATTTTGAGCTCGATAATGATGGGGGTTTGGTTTTTGCAAAATTCATCAACAGCAGCAACGGGGAATATGTTTCCAGGGTTTCCCTCGTCACCAAGTCTGCCCTGGCTGATACTTTTTCAATCAGGGATATCGGCGCGGGCGACCGGATTCTGGATGAGCTTAAGATAAAGGTGGACAACTTCAACAAACGCTACCTGATCTCGGCATTTTATTACAAGCAGCGACGCGGAAATATTGAGGGCCTGTACACTGTGACCTGGGATAAAGAGGCCGGCAACAAATTGAAAGAAACCCTCACCGTTTTTAATGATGAATTGAGATCCCTTGCCAAAAGTTCGGAGTCCAGCGTCAAAATGGCCTTCAATGATTTTTTTATCAAGAACGTCGTTGTTAAAAAAGATGGAGGCTACCTCCTGATCAGTGAGGCCGAATACACCACATCGCGCGGGGGTCCCTTTAACCGCTGGGATTACATGTATGGATACTCGCCATATATTGGGCCAATGGATTACTATTCTCCTTATTACAGCCCTTATTCTCCCTGGAACCGGTATGGCTATGGCGGCCTCAATATAAACAGGTACAATGCGGAAAATATTATGGTGCTTTCATTTGATAAGAGCGGCAACCTGGAATGGAGCAATGTGCTTCCGAAAAGTCAATTTGATGACGACGGCAACAGCCTGATTTCCTATCAGCTAGTCAATACTGGCGGCGCATTGCATTTTTTGTATAACCAGTATGAACGAAGAATGATGTTATTGACAGATCAAAGTATCGCGCCTGATGGTAAGCTTACACGTTATCCAACCCTTCGTAATCTGGACAAAGGCTATGAGTTTATGACAAGATTCGGTAAACAGATCAGCAGTAATCAAATTTTAATACCTTGCCTGTACAGGAACTATCTTTGTTTGGCCAAAATAGATTTTTAAAACAACCTGCCGGTGATCGGTATTTTTAAACAAAAGGCCCCCACCAATGCCTTTTTGCTGTTTATTTACGCGCTGGTGCTGAAGTTTTCCATTTTTCTTCATCCGTATTCACCGTTGCTGCATCCGGAGGATAATTATCTCTACCGCTTCATACTGACGGGTCTGGATTCAATGTTCGGTCATGCCGCTCTTCCATTCGCCATCCTGAGTTTCATTTTATTATTTTCCCAGGCCACCCTCCTGAATGGGATTTGCAAATCTCATAAGAGTCTGCCCAAAGCAAACTATTTACCCGGGATGTCCTATATCCTTGTTACTTCACTGTTGCCTGACTGGGGGCATTTTTCCGCACCGCTGCTCATCAATTCCATCATTATCTGGTGCTGGTACAGAATGATCGGATTGTATAACACCCATTCTCCGGTGGCTTCCATCTTTAATATCGGTTTGCTTCTCGGACTGGCCACGCTTCTTTATATTCCGGCAATCGCTTTTTTATTGCTTTTGTTTTTTGCTTTACTGATCATGCGCCCTTTCAGAATCCAGGAATGGTTTGTCGGCTTTATTGGCTTCACTTCTCCTTATTATTTTCTACTGCTGATCCTGTATTTCATTCATCAGCTGCATTGGAAAAACCTTGTGCCGGCTATTAATTTTGTGATGCCGGAAGTGCCGAATGCCCTCTGGATCACGGCAGGCATCAGTATGCTGATTATTCCGTTTGTAGTGGGCGGCGTTTTTGTTCAAAACAATTTAAACAAAATGCTGATCCATGTGAGGAAAAGCTGGACCCTGCTGCTCATATTCCTGATCGTCGCCGTGCTCGCGATCCTGATCAATAAAGCCGGATCTTACGAAAATTGGATCGTCACTGCAATGCCCTTTGCAGTATTTCATTCTGCAGCTTATTTCTATCCGACAAAAAAAGCACCGCCCTTACTCTTGCACTGGCTTTGCTTTTCGATTGCTGTGATCATCAACTATCTCCTCTGATTTCCCCATTCGCAGGAAAGAATTATCTTTATCCTGTAATTCTTCCACATGAAATTTGGAGTAATTGTATTTCCGGGTTCTAACTGTGACAGGGACATGCAATTTGCTCTGCAGGAAGACCTTGGCCAGGAAGTGGTTATGCTTTGGCACAAGGACAGGGACCTCAGCATGTTTACATCTGAAGATTGTATTGTATTGCCGGGAGGATTTTCTTATGGCGATTATCTCCGTTGCGGAGCAATTGCCCGGTTCAGTCCGGTCATGCAGCCGCTGATTCAGTTTGCTGAGCGCGGTGGAATGGTGCTGGGGGTATGCAACGGCTTCCAGATTCTATGTGAATCACATTTGTTGCCTGGCATACTACTCCGCAATGCAAACCAGCAATTCATAAGTAAGAATATTTATCTTACCCAGCATAATGGCCGCCCGCTGAAAATTCCAATTGCCCATGGTGAAGGAAGATATTATGCAGATGACAGGACCCTGGATGAATTGGAATCCAACAAACAGGTGCTTTGGAAGTATTGTGATGAAAAGGGCAATATAACGCCAGAGTCCAACTGCAACGGAAGCACCCGCAATATTGCCGGTATTTGCAATAAGAACAGGAATGTATTCGGCCTGATGCCCCACCCGGAACGGGCGAGTTCGGAGATGCTGGGCAATACGGATGGCCGCCTTCTTTTCCAACAACTTTTCCTTATCAGAAAAATTCAATCCGGTCAACGGCATCCCGAGTTAGCAAATATTTAGATTAAAACTGCTATGCCCATACGGTTCGCAGCCTTATTCCTGCTATTCATACCTTTTCTTCAGCTTCGGGCGCAGGATAGTGCGGCGGTTGCCTGGCAGGTTTCCTCTGCTAAACTCAGCAGCGGATATCAACTGGTTTTTAAGGCAACAATTAAACCCGGATGGCAATTGTACGGACCGGATCAGGATATCAGCGGGTCGTCTTCCATGGAGCTTTTGTTTGCAGACAGCTCCATCAATGCGAATAAGCCATTTATTTCCATCGGGAAATCCATTAAAAGAAATATCAGCTTGTTTGACAACAGGCCTTTTATCCTGTACGATACAGGTGGAACTTTTACGATTCCGCTCCTGATCAATGGAGCCATTCCCGCACATTTGCTGGGTACGCTCAATTTCTTTTATGGAAAGAACAACGAATTTTACACCGGCAGCTATGGATTCACTGCTGACCTGGCAGGTGGCATAAGCAATGCTGCACGAATCCGGATCCCGGGACTGGATCTGAAAAATCCGGTAAGCCCTTGCGGGGATTCGGGAACTTCAGGAAAAGGATTACTGAGTATTTTCCTGCTGGGACTTGTGGGCGGCTTCATTGCCCTGCTGACACCCTGTGTGTTTCCGCTAATTCCCCTTACCGTTTCTTTTTTTACGAAGAAAGCGGATAGTCATGGGAAAGGAATTGGCCATGCATTCCTGTATGGCTTTTTTATTTTTCTTATCTATCTTTTGCTGAGCCTTCCGTTCCATCTGCTTGATCACACCGATCCGGAAGTGCTGAACAATATATCCACCAATGTATGGCTTAACCTGGGGTTCTTTGTGATTTTCGTCGTCTTTGCAATTTCCTTTTTTGGTTTTTTTGAAATTAATCTTCCGGGCAGCGTCGCCAATTCTGTAAATAATAAATCCGGTGGTACCAGTATTGCCGGTATTTTTTTTATGGCCCTTACCCTGGCAATCGTTTCTTTTTCCTGTACCGGACCGATCCTTGGTACCCTGCTGGCAGGCGCACTATCCAATAACGGCGGGGCCACCCAGCTTACATTTGGCATGGGGGGTTTCGGACTTGGCCTTGCCCTGCCTTTTGCCATTTTTGCCCTTTTCCCGGGATGGCTAAGCTCCCTGCCCAAGTCAGGCGGATGGCTTGCTTCTGTGAAGGTGGTGCTCGGCTTTCTTGAGCTGGCCATGGCAGTAAAATTCCTTTCCAATGCAGATTTGGTTCAACAATGGGGATTGATCAAAAGGGAGATTTTCATCGGGTTCTGGGTCCTGATTGGCCTGCTGATCACTTTGTACCTTCTGGGTAAGATCAGGTTTCCCCATGATAGCCCTGTACAAAAATTCAGTAAACTCCGGATTGGTTTTATAGCCCTGTTTGCTGCAGGCACCATATATCTTATACCCGGAATAACAAATACAGAATCAGCCAATCTTTCCCTGATCAGCGGATTCCCGCCGCCCCTGTGCTATTCTGTGTACCGCAACCCTGTAAATTGTAAACAGGGGATTGAGCCGCAAAGGAACGATTACGAAAAAGCGCTGGCCCTTGCAAAAACAGAACACAAGCCCCTGTTAATTGATTTTACCGGATGGGCATGCGTAAACTGCAGACGGATGGAGGAAAATGTATGGACAGACAATGAGGTGAAAAAATTGATGAAAGACTCCTTTGTCGTGGTTTCCTTATATGTTGACGAACGAAGATTATTACCCGGGTCCCAGCAAATGACCTATACAACCAAAGACAGTACGAATAAGAAGATTATTACCGTCGGAGACAAATGGGCCACTTTCCAGTCTGAAAACTTCAATGCCGTTTCCCAGCCCCAATATGCTATTGTTAGTCCCGAAGAGAAAATCCTCACCTATACCAAGGGCTATACGCCCAGACCTTCAGAATTCTCTGGTTGGCTGAATTGCGGACTGAAAGCCTTTAGGGGAATTGTCCATTAAACAAAACTTCCGGTGACAAAGTGAACTCTTTTATTGAGGATCCTCCGGCACCGGAAGTAAATCAAAAATTTTGCTGAAAAAAGAATGTAAAATTGAACTTATAGGGCAATTCTTTTTTCTGTCATCATTTTACGCAAATTGATCAGCCCGTACCGCATGCGGCCCAATGCTGTATTGATGCTGCAGTTGGTTAGGGAGGCGATTTCCTTAAAGCTCAGATCGGCATAATGCCGCAGAATGATCACCTCGCGCTGGTCCTCAGGAAGGAGGTCGAGCATCCGCCGCACGCGGTCGTGGCTCTGCCTTTTCATGATCTTTACGTCAGCGCCGTCTTCTGTGAAATTGATGACTTCGAAAATGTCCCTGTCATCACTGGTCTTGATGGTAGGGGTCCTCTTCACCTTGCGGAAATGGTCCACGCAAAGGTTGTGAGCAATGCGCATAGCCCAGGGAAGGAATTTTCCTTCTTCTGTGTACCGGCCGCCACGAATGGTGTCGATAATCTTAATCAGAACGTCCTGGAAAATGTCCTCGGCAAGATACTTGTCCTTAACGAGGAAGAGAATAGATGTGTACAGCTTGTCTTTGTGGCGGATAACCAGGGCCTCCAGGGCCTGCAGGTCGCCATCGCGAAACGAATGGATTAATTCATGATCGGTTTTCGTACGTAGCGAATTCATAAACTTCTACGGTTTTTAAAGGTGATAGGATATATGTTGGATTTTGGAATGCTTGGCTTTTCGGTGTAGAAGTGCTTACTCGATAAAATTTATTTTATTGTGATGTTAAAATTTTAATCAGGAATTAAAGATATACAATTTTTGGAAAAAACAACATTTTGGGAAAATTATTTGTTCTAATGATTCTCCGGCGTCTGTCCTGAATTGGGAAAACGCTTTCTAATTGTTTCAGTTCCAATATATTTGTTGTTCTCATTTATGGCAGAAACTATAAAGGCAAAAAAAAATCCGGAAAAAACAGGCAGGCTAAAGGCCCTGGATTCGATCCGGATTAAAGGGGCCAGGGTACATAATCTAAAGAATGTCTCAGTTGATATCCCGCGCAATAAATTTATTGTGGTGACCGGTGTATCCGGTTCGGGTAAATCTTCGTTGACCATCGACACCTTATTTGCAGAAGGCCAGCGCCGTTATGCAGAAAGCCTTAGCGCATATGCCCGCCAGTTCATGGCGAGGATGGACAAACCCGATGTGGACTATATCAAGGGCCTGTGCCCCGCCATTGCCATTGAGCAAAAGGTAAGCACCCGGACGCCCAGATCTACCGTTGGCAGCATGACTGAAATGTATGACTATCTCCGCCTGCTTTTCGCCAGAATCGGTACTACATTTTCTCCCGTTTCGGGAAAGCAGGTCAGAAAGAACGATGTTCAGGACGTGATTCGTGAGATCCAGGCTCAGAAGACGGGCGACAAAATACTGATGCTGGTTCCATTTAAGCAGCACCTGAACAGGAGCAATTCGGAAGAGCTCAATATCCTGCTGCAAAAGGGATTTGCGAGGATGTACATCAATAAAGAAACGCTGAGAATTGAAGACCTGCTCCCTCAGGATGGGGTTTTGCCGGGAAAGGCAACCAGAGCCCCGGAACCAAAATTGCCTAAAAATAATTCCTACCTGCTGATTGACCGCATTGTGGTGAAGGACTTCGATGAGGATGACCTGCATCGTTTAGCGGATTCCATCGGAACGGCATTCTATGAGGGCGAAGGGGAAATGCTGCTGGAGGTTGATGGAGTAAAGCAAATTCCTTTCAGCAATCGCTTTGAGATGGACGGAATCCGTTTTGAGGAGCCGGTGCCTAATCTTTTTTCCTTTAATAATCCGTTTGGTGCCTGTCCTGTTTGTGAAGGTTTCGGACAGGTCCTCGGCATCGATCCTGACCTGGTAATCCCGGACAAGCGTCTGAGTGTGTATGAGGGTGCCGTAGCGCCCTGGAAAGGGGAAAAGCTGAGTGCCTGGAAAGACCATTTTATCAAGAACGTCCGCAAGCACGAGTTTCCAATACATAAACCTGTCATGGACCTGACGAAGGCGCAGTACGCTCTTTTGTGGGAAGGAAACAAAGAGGCCAGCGGGATCAATGATTTCTTTGCAGAGGTGGAAAGGAACCTGTATAAGGTTCAATACCGGGTGTTATTATCCAGATACCGCGGAAGGACGGTATGCCCGGCCTGTAAGGGATACCGCCTTCGTCCCGAAGCGCTGTATGTGAAGGTTGGAGGACTGCACATAGGTGAAGTATGCGAGATGCCGGTGAGCAGATTGTCAGTATGGTTTGGGGAACTATCCATTTCTGAATTTCATCAACAGGTAGCCAAGCGGATCCTGATTGAGATCCGCAATCGCCTGACTACTTTGCTGGATGTGGGCCTGGGCTACCTTACCCTGAACCGTCTGGCGAATTCGCTGAGCGGTGGCGAAAGCCAGCGAATCCAGCTTACACGGTCCCTGGGAAGCAATCTTACCAATTCATTATATATCTTGGACGAACCTTCGATCGGCCTGCATTCCCGGGACACCCAGCGGCTGATTGCCGTGCTGAAGCAACTGCGCAGCCTGGGCAATACGGTTGTCGTTGTGGAACACGATGAAATGATGATGCGGGAAGCGGATCATATTATTGATATGGGACCGCTGGCCAGCCATCTTGGAGGTGAAGTGGTTGCGGAAGGCAATTTTGAAGCGATTATTGAGAATGAACAGAGCCTGACGGGCAAATATCTCCGCGGCGATCTCCGGATTGAACCACCAGGAAAAGTAAGGCCATGGAAACGATCTGTTATTATAAATGAAGCCCGGCAGCACAACCTGAAAAATATAACGGTGGAGTTCCCGCTCAATATATTATGTGTGGTAAGCGGGGTTAGCGGAAGCGGAAAAACAACACTTGTCAGGCAGATTTTATATCCTGGATTGCAGAAGATCAAGGGAGAATTTGCCGATAAAGTGGGTGCACACAAATCAATCAGCGGCGACATTGATTCTATAAGCCAGGTTGAACTGGTGGACCAAAACCCGATTGGCAAATCATCCCGCAGCAATCCTGTAACTTATATCAAAGCTTACGATGAAATCCGGGATCTCTATTCCAAACAACCTCTGAGTAAATTGAGAGGTTTTCAACCGAAACATTTCTCTTTTAACGTGGATGGAGGCAGGTGCGATGCCTGCAAAGGGGAAGGAGAACAGGTTGTGGAAATGCAATTTCTGGCGGATGTCCATCTGACCTGTGAAGTATGCGGCGGTAAAAGATTTAAGGAAGAAGTGCTTGAAGTGCATTACCGCAACAAGAGCATTCACGATGTACTCGAACTCAGCGTGGATGATGCAATAGAATTTTTCAGGGATGAAAAAGATATCACTAAAAAAATCAAACCGCTGAGCGATGTGGGATTGGGATATATCAAGCTTGGACAATCTTCTGATACACTGTCGGGCGGGGAAGCGCAGCGCGTGAAACTGGCCACTTTTCTCGGTAAAGGAAAAAGCCTCGGTCAGATCCTTTTCATATTTGATGAACCCACCACGGGACTGCATTTTCATGATATAAAGAAGCTACTTACTTCTTTCCGGGCGCTGATCGATCTGGGCCATTCCGTGCTGGTTGTGGAGCACAATATGGATGTCATCCGTTCCGCGGACTGGGTCATTGACCTCGGTCCGGAAGCCGGGGATGCGGGCGGCGGACTAGTGTACACAGGAATCCCTGCAGGGTTAAAAAAATCCAAAGCCAGTTACACGGGAAAGTTTATTTGATCCAGTTCGGAAGAGTTTCCTGGTTACCATGTTCACTCATTTCCGGCCGTGCCAGATTATAAAATATAATTTCTTTAATATTCTTTTGTCCTCATCTGAGCATTTTTGTCAGCAAAATCATGAGGAATTGGAGAACCCCCACACCTACAATCCACACGAGGGTTTCTGTTTTATTTTTATTCATCCGGTCAATCAAATCAATTTTGTCTGCTTTCGCCTGCTCAATCAAATCAATTTTGTCTTCTTTTATTAAAAAAACATTCGTTTTCATATCCAACTCCGCTTTTACTTCGGAATGGATAAATTGCATGAGCTCAAAGGCTTCCTGTTCACCCATTTTTTTTCGCAATAGATTATATAAGGAAATTTCGCTAATTCCCATTATTCAAAGTTAGAAACATTATCAATCCCCATCAATACCACGAATAGGGTGTTTTAACCTTAAATTACCTTAACCTGTTGAGGCTTTTTATCAGCTTCTGGTCCCGGGAAATACCCTTTGCTGCGAGGAAAAGAAAAACGGGTATCAACAAACTGAGTACCGCAGTGAGCGCATAAGCTCCATTGGTAAACTTTAATGTCTGCCTATAATAGAGAAATAAATTGAGGAGAGAAAAAAGAAGACTTACAATTACGATACGCAATTGAATTTTCCGGTTTTTATATAAAAAAATATCAATGACTGATGCACAAATTAAACCGATCGTGATCACCAGGATCCAGAGATTAAAAGCTGCATTCAGGTATTGATAGCTGATAGGCTGACCGGGAACCTGCAGGTTTCCACTATAAAAAGAAAGTCGGATGCTGAAGAAAGCGCAAACGGCTGCAAAGAAAAGCCAAACGGATTGCATGCGTTGAAGCATAGGTTGATCTGTTTAGTATTAAAAAATCAGCAATTCCAGCCCGGGTACAAAGGAAAATCCTTCATTCGTTCATTCACCTTTTTCCGTATGGCATTCAACACCGGCTCTTCATCGGCATGCACGAGTGCTTCATCCATCCAGTCAACTATTTCACTCATGTTCTGCTTCTTCATGCCACGAGTAGTGATAGCAGGAACACCAACGCGGATACCTGAAGTTACGAAAGCGCTTTTATCGTCGAATGGAACCATATTTTTATTGACGGTAATATCTGCTTTGCCAAGGGCAATTTCGGCTTTCTTTCCGCTGATATTCTTGTTGCGCAGGTCAATCAGCAATAAGTGATTATCTGTTCCGCCTGAAACTATATCATATCCTTTTTTTGAAAAACAACTGCTCATCGCCTGCGCATTTATGATGATCTGTCCGGCATAATCCGTGAATTCATCAGAAAGGATTTCTCCGAAACTGATGGCCTTGGCAGCGATCACGTGTTCGAGTGGTCCGCCCTGTGTTCCCGGGAAAACGGCCATGTCAAGCAGGTTGCTCATTGGCCGGATATTTCCTTTGTTATCTTTTAATCCGAACGGATTGGCGAAATCTTTTTTCATGAGGATTATGCCGCCGCGGGGCCCCCGAAGTGTTTTGTGAGTGGTGGAAGTAACAAAATGACAATCCTCAAACGGAGAGGTTAATAATTTTTTGGCAATAAGCCCGGCAGGATGCGCCATATCGCACATCACCAGGGCGCCGACGCTGTCTGCAATCTGCCTGATCCTTGGGTAATCCCAATCACGGCTATACGCTGAAGCGCCGCAAATAAGAAGTTTTGGCCTCTCCTTTTTTGCTGTCTGCTCCATCATATCATAATCTACGCGCCCGTCTTCCTTCTTCACTCCATAAAAAACCGGATGATACAATTTACCTGAGAAATTAACAGGTGACCCGTGGGTAAGGTGACCGCCCATGCTCAGATCCAAACCCAGGATCTTATCACCGGGTTGCAGAACTGCCAGCATCACTGCAGCATTTGCCTGTGCACCGCTGTGCGGCTGCACGTTGGCATAATCACAGTCAAAGATTTTTTTGAGCCGGTCAATGGCCAGTTGTTCTGTCTGGTCTACAAATTCGCAGCCGCCATAATACCTTCGCCCGGGATACCCTTCAGCATATTTGTTGGTCATTACATTTCCCATCGCCTGCATCACCTGGACGGATGTAAAATTCTCAGATGCAATAAGCTCTATACCATGTCTTTGACGTTCAAGTTCCTGCTGAATGATTTCGAATACCAGGTTATCTCTTTGCATGGCGCAAAAATAGGTCAACTAATTATAAAAGATTCAGGACAGAATGATTTGATTTAAGAATTGTACGGAGAATAATTCATAATGATCCGGATTATTTTCATATCAAAGCCGCCACATGGAGCACATTTAAATTAAGATTGAAAATAGAAATTTCATTACTTTCGGGCTTTTTACCTGGACTTTAAACCAGGACAGGACCAGCCGGGTCAGCCGGACCAACCGAAGACGGCCCATTTTATTTACCTGGCAAATACTGAATATGAAAGCAATCATTCCCGTAGCTGGCGCCGGCACAAAATTACGACCGCATACCTATACCCAACCAAAAGCGCTGATTCCGCTGGCCGGCAAGACCATACTGAGCATTATCGTTGATCAGCTGCTTGAAGCGGGCATCACCGAATTTATTTTTATTGTCGGATACCTGGGCACCAAGATCCAGGATTATGTTGTAGACAAATATCCGGGCCTGAATGCCCGTTTTGTTTTTCAGAATGAAAGACACGGGATTGGTCATGCAATCCTTTTAACAAAAGACCTGGTTGGTGACGATGAAATATTCATTGTGCTGGGGGATACGATTTGCGAATACGATACCCGCTCGGTTCTTGAAAAACAGGTTTCCACACTGGGCGTGAAAAGAGTGGATGATCCCAGAGATTTTGGCGTAGCTGAAATTGAGGAAGATGGATTTATCAGCCTGGTTGTAGAAAAACCACAAATTCCAAAATCCAATATGGCGCTTGTAGGTATTTACCGCATCCGGGAAACTTCGCTTCTGTTTAGCTGTCTCGAGAGCAATATCAAGAGTCAGCTTACGAGTTACGGAGAATATAACCTGACGGACGCGATTGAATGCATGATCCGCAACGGAGTGAAATTTGAATCATTCAAAGTGCAGAACTGGTTTGACTGCGGTAAAAAAGAAACCCTGCTGGAATCCAACGCCAAACTGCTCAAGAAATTCGGAAGTAATATTGCGCCGGATCACCAGCTGGAAAATACCATTATCATTCATCCTGTAAATATTGCATCCGGATGTGATATCAAAAATTCCATCATCGGACCGAATGTGGCGATAGGCGAAAAAACTTCAGTCAACTATTCTATCATCAAGGATTCTATTATCGGGTCTTTCGCAGACCTGTTCGATATTGTGCTCACCCATTCTCTCATTGGAAGTGATACGGAAGTAAAAGGTGAAAGCAGAAGTTTAAATATCGGGGACAATACGGAGATTGATTTGGGGGAAAGCTGAGGAGGAGTTATGGATTATGAATTATGAGTTATGGGTGGAGAACAGGAGTTACGGGTGGAGAATTATGATTTTAGAACTCATAACCCATAATTCATAATCCTTAACTAACCTACTTCATTCCCAAAATCCGAAGCAACGGGTATTCTGAATCATCGGGGAGGAGTTCGCCCGAATCCGGGAGTACTTCAACATTGATCTTCACGGTCTTTTTTTCTGTAATATCAATGACATCCTGGTACTTATATTTCTGATATCCTTTCTTCTCAAAGCGGAGATTAACATGGTTTGAGGGCAGCTGTTTAAAATAATAATACCCTTCATTATCGGTGATGGTAGCTTCGCTTGGGTTGGTATTTCCGGAAACTTCTGCAGAAACCAATACACCGGAAACCGGCTTTTTGGTTATGGCATCCACCACCTGGCCCCGAATGAGGCAGGGGCCGGATTTCCCATTACTTGCAAACAGGCTGCAGGTTAAGAAGGAAACAACGATCAGAAAAAACAGACCAAGATACTTTTTCATGATGTTTCAGGTTTACAAGATAGAGGATCGGCATGGGTTTTCCTAAATTCATCCCAGATATTTTCGAGGATCCTGGCAGCGGGAAGAATGTCTCTGACAAGCGAGCAGGCCTGCCCGATTTCAAGTTCTCCTTCTTCCAGATCACCTTCAAACATCCCCCTCCTCGCTCTTCCCTTTCCCAGCAAATCCCTTAATTCATTTTCGGATGCACCTTTTCGTTCAGCCTCCGTCACCTGCTCGTAAAATCTGTTTTTAAGCAGGCGCACCGGCATCAATAACTTTAATGACAATGAAGTGTCCCCTTCTGTTGCATGGAGCACTTTATTTTTAAAATCCGGATGGGACGATGCTTCTTCACTCAGTACAAAACGCGTTCCCATCTGGACTCCCTGCGCACCAAGGCTAAAGGCTGCGAACATCTGCCTGCCGGTTGCAATTCCACCGGCAGCGATTACCGGGATGTCTACAGAGGCAACAACCGCGGGGATCAATACCATCGAGGTCGTTTCTTCCCTACCATTATGGCCGCCTGCCTCAAAGCCTTCTGCCACCACGGCATCGCAGCCTGCCGCCTGGGCTTTTCGGGCAAATTTGCTGCTGCTCACCACATGCACTACCCGGATGCCCTCCTGCTTTAAGACGCTGGTCCAAGCCTCTGGGTTACCGGCCGAAGTAAAAACAATAGAAATTTTTTCTTCTATGACAACCCGGATATGCTTTTCAATCTCCGGATAAAGCAAAGGGATATTTACACCAAAATGGGCAGACGTGGCCGCTTTGCATTTTTTAATATGCTCCCTTAAGGTATCGGGATACATGCTGCCGCTGCCAATAAGGCCAAGGCCGCCTGAATTACTTACTGCGGAAGCCAGGCGCCACCCGCTATTCCAGACCATACCGGCCTGGACAATGGGGTATTTAATCCCGAACAACCTGGTGATCGCGTTGGAGAAGACCATTCAACGTTAAAGGTAGCCCGTTGATAGTTTGTTTTTTTTAATTCTTGCTAAAAAAGTATATTTATGGGGGATCTTTCAAGATTGAGGAATGAATAAACCTTTGCTGCTACTTCTGGGTGCGGGCTGTATGGTTTCATGCCATAAAGACGGGGATAGTCTGGCCAATACCTGGACCTGGTTCGGCACCCAAAATACTGCTGTTTACAATTACGTTCTCATAAATGCCAACCAGGTTATCAACAAGGCGGACAGCAATGAACTGCATATCGGGGTCAGTGCTGCTTTTATTGACAGTACCAGCAGGCAGGTAACGGCAGTGAATGCCTTAACGGTAAACAATCAACAGATCCAGCCGGGCGTTGATTATACTTACAATTACAATTACACCCCCGGTAGCTCCAAAGACCTTCCTCTTTTCGGTACCGATGTAAACGTGACTATCCGTGGAACGGGAGATGATGACACGGTCAGCAGGTCTGTTTACCTGCCCAAGCAACTCATGCGTCTGATTTCCGATTACCCTGACACGGTTCACCTAAAGCTTGGGGTTCCTTTGAGTTGGTCCCCTGACAAGGACAATACCTGGGGAAATGTATTGATCCAACTCTTCTATTACGTTGATCTCAGCAAAAAAGTGGATTCGACCCTTCCCGGAAAGATCAATACAGTGAGCATCACTGTACCGGATAACGGGAATTATTTCCTGTCTCCAAAGGATCTGGAGCTTTTCCCTATCCATGCTATTATCGGAATTACAATTGCACGCGGAACCCAGAATGAAGCCATTCTGCCGCTTTCCCGCAAGCACATTTTTTATTTTTCCAGCGCTTCCGTTAGCACTACACCCCTTCCGGTCAGGGATTAGGCTGATCATTGTTTTTTCCAAGCCCACTTCCACATGGTTTTCCAGCCCGGCTTTTTACCATACATCAGGATTCCTGTTCTGTAGATTTTTCCTGCCATCCAGGTAGTGAACAGAAAACCGGCTGCAAGGAATGTCATCGAAAGCAAAAGCTGCCAGTACGGAACGCTTCCCGGTACACCATAGGGGATCCTGGCCATCATCACGATCGGGGAACTGAACGGGATGATGCTTGCCCAAACGGAGAGCGATCCGCCCGGATCCTGGGCAGCGATGGACATGATAATAAAAGAAAAAATGATCGGCATGCTGATCGGTAATAAAAGCGACTGGGCTTCCTGGGGATCTTCGTTCACAACACTTCCCACAGCAGCAAAAAGAGAAGCGTAAAATAGATAACCGCCAAGGAAATAATAAATGAAACACCCGATGATCAGCAACCAATTGGTATTGGCGATGGATTGTTTTACTTCAAAAATCTGTCGGGCGGCTTCACTGGATTGAACGGAGGAGGCGCTTGTCATGGCATTTGTCTGCTGCATATTGTTTACCTCCGTGAGCAATTCATGAGGAATAAAGGCCTGTGCTACGCCTGCAAGCAATACGATCAGGCCGATCCACAAAATAAACTGTGTAAGACCTACGGCCCCGATGCCAATGATCTTGCCCAGCATGAGGGGGAAGGGTTTCACGGAACTCACAATCACCTCAGCAACGCGGCTGGTTTTTTCTTCCATGACGCCACGCATCACGGCTGCGCCATAAATAAATGTGAGCAGGTAAATTAAAAATCCGCAAGCATAACCGATACCATAGGAAAGCCCCTGGCTCGATGCTCTTGAATTCTTGCCCTCATCAGAGAAAGTCTTTAGCTCGGCAATATCGGCATCATCACGGATGGAGTCAAGTCGCGCGCGGGTCAGATTGGTTTTTGTGAATATCAGATGGTCGGTAATCGCTGAAGAAATCCGTTTTTCCAGATCATCGATATTAGCGAGCCCCAGCTGTTTTTTATATTTTAAACGTACGATTGTTTTTTCTCCTTCATTCAGCAATGGAATGATCAGCACGGCGGAACAATTCTTTTCGGTATAGTTCAGGCTGTCGATGCCCGGACCGAAATCAAAGCTGATTGTTGAATCACTTTTGAGATAGTCTTTAAAATATCCGTTCTGATCAATTACGGCTACGCGATGGCTTGTCTTTCCTTTGATTGCAAGTGCCACCGTTCCTGATATGAGCAGTACAATCATTATGGGCAGGAGAAAAGTGGAAAGAAGAAATGTTTTATTCCTGACGCGTGTGATATATTCCCTTCGGACGATTAAACCGATTTTTTTCATACAATCAGGATTGAATGGTTTGAAACTGACGGGAAACAGAAGTTCCTTCTACCAGTTTAATAAAAATTTCGTTCAGAGAAGGCAGGAGCTCCGTAAAATCGGAAATACTGCTCTTTCCGCCGATGAAATATTCCAGCACTTCATTGGGTGTATGGCCCTCCTTAATTCGCAGCGTGAGAATACCGTCATGCTGCGTTAGCAGATCAAAGAAATTATTGCTGAGGTTTTCAGGAAGTGGCCTTGCGGTAATGCGGAAGAGATTCTCCTTGAACTGTTGCTTCACGTCTGAAATGCGACCGTCAAGGATCTTTTGTCCTTTATTGATCAGGATGATATGATCACATATCTCTTCAACCTGCTCCATCCGGTGTGTACTGAAAATAATTGAAGACCCATTGGCAGCAAGACGGAAGATTTCATCTTTAATCAGGTTTGCATTGATCGGATCAAGGCCACTAAATGGTTCATCGAGAATAATCAATTCTGGTTCGTGCAGTACAGTAATCACGAATTGAAGTTTCTGGGCCATGCCCTTACTCAGGTCCTCAATTTTTTTATTCCACCAGCTTTGCATTTCAAAACGCTGGAACCATTTCTTAACACTTGCTGTGGCTTCGGCCCTGGACAAGCCTTTTAATTGGGCCAGATAAATAGCCTGCTCCCCGATTTTCATTTTCTTATAGAGTCCTCTTTCTTCAGGCATGTATCCTATGCGGTGCGCATCATTATCGGGATTGAATTTTTTCCCGTTCAGCATGATGTTTCCTTCATCGGGATAGAATATGCCGGTGATCATGCGGATGAGGGTCGTTTTGCCTGCTCCATTGGGGCCAAGCAATCCGAAGATGGTTCCTTGCTCTAATTTAAAACTGATATCATCCACTGCTTTCTGCGTGGCAAAATATTTTTTCAGATGAAACACTTCAAGCATTGACATGAATTGTTGTTTTGGATGAAAAAATTCCTGCAATTGTTTCGGCTACACGCTCACCATCCATAGCTGCGCTCATGATGCCACCGGCATATCCGGCTCCTTCGCCGCAGGGAAATAGATTTTTCACTTGCGGGTGGGCCAGTGTGCCGGGGTCACGCGGTATCCGCACAGGCGAGGAGGTCCTTGATTCCGTTGCCACAATCACTGCTTCGTTGGTATAATAACCTTTCATTTTTTTACCGAACTCCGCGAAGCTTTTCCGCAAACTTCGTGCAATCAGGGATGGAAATACTTCCGCTACCGGCGAAGAAGTCAGTCCCGGAACATAAGAACAATCCGGCAAAGAAACTGAATGTTTATTATTTGCGAAATCGATCATCCGCTGGCCGGGTGCTTTGAAGCGGCCGCCCCCGATCTGATATGCCCGATGTTCCACGGATGATTGGAAATACATGGCCGCCAAAGCTCCGTGTTTTTCAAATTCTTTCCAATCCGCTGCTTCTATATTGACTACGATACCTGAATTGGCATAAGGATTATTCCGCCTGGAAGGGGACCAGCCGTTAACGACCAATTCACCTTCATCAGTGGCTGCCGGCGCAATGATCCCTCCCGGGCACATGCAAAATGAAAAAACGGTTTTGGGATTTACGTCACTGACCAGCTGATAGGATGCCGGGGGAAGATGTTTTGCCCTGGCATCAGCTGGGCCTGGAAAATGGTATTGGATGGCATTGATGAGTTCCTGGGGATGTTCCACACGCACGCCGAGAGCAAAAGGCTTTGGTTCGATTAGGATTTTTTTTTGGTGAAGCAGTTGAAAGATATCCCTGGCTGAATGCCCTGTAGCGAGGATCAGCGCATCAGCAGGATAGCAAGCGCCATCCGCTGTAAATACTTCCCGGATCCTGTCGTTTACAGATGACCAGCCGGTGAGTTTTTTCTCAAAAAGCAATTCACCGCCGCAGGCAATAATAAAATGCCTCAGGGCAGTGATGATGCCGGGAAGTTTATTCGTTCCGATATGAGGATGCGCATCATATAAGATAGATTCGTCCGCCCCGAACTGAACGAAGAGGTCCAGGATACGATGGATATTTCCCCTCTTATTACTTCTCGTATATAATTTGCCGTCGCTGTATGTGCCTGCGCCTCCCTCCCCGAAACAGTAATTGCTCTCGGGGTTGATGATGCCTTCCTTATTCAAAATGGCCAGGTCACGGCGGCGTGCGCGTGTATCCTTGCCTCTTTCGAGAAGCACAGGCCGGATGCCTGCTTCGATGAGCCGCAACGCAGCAAAGAGCCCTGCAGGGCCGGCACCTGCGATAAGTACAGTCTTTGCGGCATGTGAAACATCCTTTTTGGATTGATGAGCGATCTGCCGCTGAAGATAGGGTTCGTTAATAAATACGGCTGCAGTGAGAAGGATCTGGGGATGTTTGGACCTTGCGTCTACAGTCCGTTTGAGAAGATGAAATCCGGTGATGCTTTTTTCCGGGAAACCAACTGACCGCGCGAGTTCATTTTTAATCAGTTCTTCGCTGGCGGCGACAGAAGGTTCAACTTTTATCTGAATTTTTTTTTGCATCCAAAATTATCGTAACCGTCCGGCAGAAAGTACTTAAAAATCAGTAGATGGTAAAACCAGGGAAGGGAAATTTCTTAAAGAAATTTTCTGTTCAATTTATAATCAGGTAGTTTCCTTGAACTGCCTGGTTTACCATGCTTTAATGAAAGGTATGATGAAACCCGGAAGAAGGCTCTAAATTTTTTTTCAAAAAATCGGATCATAAAATAGAATGGTATCAAATTATCTGTATCTTCAATCGGTTCTCAACAATATTATATGGAGAAATATTTTAATCCAGCGCACCGTTCATTTGCCGTCTCCATTTTTACACTGCGCAAACCGCAGCCCCGCTTGAGTTTTGTTGATCCCGCTCTTTTTGTGAATCGTCGTCTGATGGCGGTTCACCGAAGTCCGTCGTAATTTACTGACTGGTGATGCACGGGTAAATTTAATCCATCAGTTTAAGCTTGAGCTTTCCCGGTTCTTTATTTTTGAAGGTAAAATAACATGATCTCTTATGCTTCGGATGGCTACTTGAAATAACCAACTAATAAAAAATTTTTTATTCAGAAATTAATCTTGATATTCGTCCCCCTGCGAAAATTTGGTCCCGGGAGTTCCCGAGAAAACCTTAAAAAAACGATTTTTCACAAAGCCTTAAAACTGCCCTTTTTGTAATGCCGAAAACCTTTGAAAAAGTCTGGACCAATTGTCTCGAAATAATAAAAGATATTGTAGAGTGGCAACATTTCAAAACCTGGTTTGAACCCATTCGTCCGGTTGAATTGAAAGAGCAAATTTTGGTGATCCAGGTTCCGAGTCAGTTTTTTTATGAATACCTGGAAGAGCATTATGTGAATTTATTGGCAAAAACATTGCGAAGGATTTTGGGCAAGGAAGCGAGGCTTGAATACCGGATTATGGTAGATAGCGGGAATCAGCAAAACAAACCTTTAACCATGGATGTTCCGGCACACAGCTATAAAACAATTTCAAATAATGAAATGGATTTTCCCCTGATTATCAATAATCCGGTCAAAAATCCATTTGTTATTCCCGGGCTCAAGAAAATGCAGATTGATTCCCAGTTGAATCCTGTTTATACTTTTGATGCTTTTATAGAAGGTGATTGCAACCGGGTTGCCCGCAGGGCCGGGAAAACGGTTGCCGAGAAGCCCGGCGCTAATTCCTTTAATCCGCTTGTCATCTATGGCGGGGTAGGGTTGGGCAAAACTCATCTGGCTCAGGCCATAGGGAATGAGGTGCGGAGGACGCTTCACAACAAAGTGGTTTTATACGTGAGTTCCGAGAAGTTTATCAATCAGTTTATTGATCACAGCCGGAACAACGCCGTGAATGATTTCATTCATTTTTACCAATTGGTGGACGTGCTGATCATCGATGATGTGCAGTTCTTCAACCGGGCAGAGAGATCGCAGGACGCTTTTTTTGCCATATTCAACCACCTGCATCAGTCGGGCAAGCAATTGATACTGACCTCGGATAAGCCCCCCAAAGATCTCGAGGGTGTTCAGGAAAGGCTGCTGAGCCGGTTCCGCTGGGGCCTGAGCGCTGACCTCCAGGTACCTGATTATGAAACCCGGATCGAGATCCTGGAAAGGAAAATGAAGAATGATGGGTTGGAAATGCCCAAGGAAGTGGTTAAATACCTTGCTTATAACATTAACAGCAATGTGCGGGAACTCGAAGGCGCATTGATATCTCTTCTGGCACAATCTTCGCTAAACAAGAGGGAAATTGACCTGGAATTGTCGAAGAAAGTGTTAAGAAATTTTGTGAAGACGAGCAGTAAGGAAATTACGATTGAAACTATTCAGCGGATGGTATGCGAATATTTCGATCTTCCTTATGATAAGCTGCTCCAGAAGACGAGGAAGAGGGAGATCGTGCAGGCCCGGCAGATCACCATGTATCTTGCCAAGGCATTTACCAAAAACTCTTTGAAAACTATCGGAGAGCATTTCGGAGGAAGAGACCATACTACAGTGATCCATTCCTGCCAGACCGTCAAGGATCTGATGGATACCGACAGCCTGTTTCGCGAAAACGTAACCGAACTACAGCAGAAAGTACAGCTGGCGGCCATGTAGATTTTCCCCTTAAAACAAACAAGACATTCCCCACCGGATTCCGGTGGGTTTTTTATTGGGGTATGTTCAGGAAAAAATGGCTTGCAGGAAATGCTGCATCTGATTGCCGAAAAAAGTTAAGAGCATGGTCGAGAGCAGGTAGCCCGCAAAGAAGCTGGCCAGGAGAAGGGGTTTGGATAAGGATTTCACGTCCCGGAATGCTTCTTTCCATCGTTTTTTCATGGCAGTTTTTTTTGGATTCCTGGATAATTCTGAAAACGCTACTTCATTTAGAAATATTGCGCGGTAGGTCAGCGCCGGCCCCAGATGTTTTCAAACCTTTTTTTGCCGGAGCCTCAAACCATCAGCCCATGCTTCGGGGATAAAAATGACGAGGGTTTGCAAATAATCTTTATTTTTGCATCCCCCGAAAAGAATGTGGATCTTTCGGTTATAAAAACGATTTGGAGAGGTGCCTGAGTGGCCGAAAGGGCCGGTTTGCTAAACCGTTATACGAGCTTAAACTTGTATCGAGGGTTCGAATCCCTCCCTCTCCGCTGAAACGAATTTAGAATCCTTATGCATTAGGGGTTTTATTGTTTTAGGTTGTATGAGGTAGTAATAAGAGCAGTAAATAATTCGTTGGCGCCAGAGACAAAACAATTCTACCAATTATCGTGTTAGGAAAATTGACGGATCAGAAGAGGGCAGTCTGAAGAATAAAAATATAATTTGAATTCTTTCAGAATAATCGGGTCATTTTCCATAATGGTGCCGAAAAATGTTTCAAAAGATGAAAGCCTTTCT
Organism: Chitinophagaceae bacterium; assembly: GCA_025449645.1. Taxonomy (GTDB): domain Bacteria; phylum Bacteroidota; class Bacteroidia; order Chitinophagales; family Chitinophagaceae; genus Puia. The sequence continues at coordinate 37,180 of JANWIY010000116.1, forward strand.
GTCCGCCGCTGCCGCAAAGCCCCAAGTTATAAGCAAGCATATCAAAGAAGTTTTTTAATTATCCCTTCAATTTCTTTTGGTGTTAAGTTTACGCCAAGTATTTTACCTTCTTTGTCAAGCAAGAAGTTCGCAGGAACGCTTTCTATATCATAGTGCAATGCAATTTTCCCCTCAAATGCATTTGGGTCGATTACCTGTGTCCAATTCAATTGATCCTTCATAATTGCTTTTGTCCATTTTTGTTTTTCCTTGTCAAGTGATACACCTACCATTTTAAATGCCTTGTCTTTATAGTCTTCGTAAAGCAAATTTAGGCCAGGGTGTTCCGCCCGGCATGGCACGCACCACGATGCCCAGAACACTATTAAAGTATATTTTCCTCTGAATTGCTTAGTATCTATTTCATTGCCGCTGCTATCCTTTAATATAAAATCCTGAAAAGCCACTCCGATTGCTTTGTACTTAGATTTATCCAGAGTATTAAGCAAACTGGCGACGTTATTGACTTCAAACGAATTGTTGAGGGACGTATCAATCATTGAGCTAAGCTCTTTCACCTGAGCGTAAGAAAGAAGGTCCGCATTACCTAAAAGATAGGGGCTTATTTTGCTTTTCGGATACTTTTTTATGAATACAAAAAGCTTCTGGTAATAAATTTCCCTTTTCTCTTCATCAGATGCTCTTGATTTATTTAGCGCATTGAGCCAGGATTCAAAATCTCTTTTAAGTTGATCAGTATTTGAGCCCCTTACACTGATTACTGAAAGCATATTCAAAGTATCTTTTTCGCTATCCCTGTTGCTGATTCTAGTAATGCATTTTACATACGTCTTACTGTTGTCAATGTAAATGTCCTCAATAAGCGAACGCTGGTCCATATGAAGCCTCCCCTGTATAGGCATGGGGATTTTCCCTTTAATGTAAAATTTTCCATTTTTAATTTCTGAACTAATGCTGTCCTTCTGCCTGAAATTGCCCTCAAAAAAAAGATACATTTTACTGTTATAATTGCCCGTAATGGTGCCAAATATTTCAAAATTTCTGCTCTGGCAGAAAGAGAACAATGGAAGTAAAATAGATAGCAGACAGATCTTAAAGATTCGCAATGGGGCGAAAGTTTGCACAAAGATATATAATCGGCCGACGTTGGTTTCTCATTAAGCGCTATGGCAAGGAATTCAAAAGCTCCGAAATTCTAATTTACATCGCTTCGATTTTTAGGAGATGGGTCATTAATCTTAAACAATTCTCCGTTTTGTAACCTCAATTTAAATCTATTGCCCTAATGAATAGCCTTAGTGCGCTGCATCATGATGCCCTTATTAATCATCTTAAGCCCGATATAGACATTTTTCGTCTGCTGGTATAAGTTTTTCTGGCTAGGTTGGCAAAGCTCCGCCATTTGGGGCTCAAAGATCCACAGAGAGGGATAATTGATTATTGGAATCCGCATGGCCACCTGCTGCGTAGGTTATGGTAAAAATTTAGAGGTTTTAATCCATTTTTGTTACCAGTTACGTTAATAACCTTTTTTCTTTCAAATTTGTGCATTGCGGCTTTTAGTAGGCCAGAAAATTTTCCAGACCTCATAAAACTCTGACCGAGGAAGATTGTTATTTGCCCATACAGGCATATGAAATGGTGTGAAAAACAAGTTGTTAGCAAGAATGATAATAAATTATAAACTCAAAACAGGATATGTTGCCGAAACTCATTCTGAGCGCAGACTCCGGACCGGATTTACGACAGCTGCGCGGATCGTCTGAAAGCTGATGGTGATCAATGCTATGAAAATGGAGACCGCTCCCGCCAAAACAAAAACCCACCAGCTGATCTCAATATGATAGGCATAATTCTGCAGCCAGGAATGCATCGCATACCAGGCGACCGGAAAAGCAAGGAGCGCAGAGATTGCAATTAGTTTTAGAAATTCACCTGATAGCAATCCCGCCAACCGCATCACACCGGCTCCCAGCACTTTGCGGATACCAATTTCTTTGGTTCTGCGCTCTGCAGTAAACGCAGCAAGTCCAAACAAACCGAGGCAGGAAATACAAATGGCCAGTACGGCAAATACACGCGACAATTTACTGACCAGCATTTCACCGAGAAAAAGCTGGTTGAACTGATCGTCCACAAACCGGTACTGGAATGGATAAAGCGGGTTGTCTTTTTTCATCACCGATTCAATTTGCGCGACGGCTTTCCCGGTATTTGCCTGCTTTTTTATTCTCACATACATCACAGATTCGTATTCATAATGTGGATTGCAGAAAAAAATCAGCGGATCAGGCCTGGTTCCAAACATATTGCCATAAACGAAATCCTTCACCATACCGATAATGGTATATCGGTTACTGTCCTCACGAATGATGGCGCCAATGGGATTCGGACGGTTCATGATTTTTGCGAGTGATTCTGTGATGATGATGTTATTGCTGTCCAGCACCGGATCAGGATAAAAATCACGACCCAGCACAACAGGGATGCCGCTGGTGGAAAGCAATTCCGGACTTACATACCTCTGCGAAATGATTTGGGTCGCGTTGGGATCCTTCCCGTCCCAGCTGTCATGATCACTGTTGTTTCCGCCATAAATGGTTTCGTGATCCGAGAGGGCTGCTTTTTCCACCACGCCGGTATTCAGCAGATCCTGTTTTATGGCATTAAATTGCTTACCCATATTCCCCTGCACATCCATGACTAGCAGGTTGTTTTTGTCGTATCCGAGATCGCGATTCCTTGCATGCTCAATCTGCTGGAAAATAATGATGGTGCAGATGATCAGTATGATGGAGACTGAAAACTGCATCACGACCAGCCATTTCCGGATCAGGGCAGCACTCCCGCTTTTCATTTTAATTCCTTTCAGTACAAAAGCGGGGTTAAAGGAAGACAGATATAAAGAAGGATAGCTGCCTGCCACGAGACCGCAAACCAGGGTGATACCTAAAAGACTAAAGAGATGGACCGGGTCAGTCAAATTCAGTGCCAGCTGCTTTTGGGCAAGTGTATTGAAGAAAGGCAATGCGATCATCATGATGAGAATGCCGACTATGACCGAAAGAAAGGCAAGGAACAGGGCTTCCGAAATGAATTGTGCAATGAGTTTTCCTTTGCCCGACCCGAGCACTTTTCTTACACCTACTTCTTTTGCGCGTTTTTCGCTGCGGGCTGTAGCCAGGTTCATAAAATTAATGCATGCGAGAAAAAGGATGATCCAGGCAATCAGACTGAACATGTGCACATACTGGATCCGTCCCCTGCCCGTGGGTTTCCCGTTCTCAAAATCCCAGCGCAGATGCCAGTCATTCATTGGAAAAAGAAAACTGCTCACGATGGTTCCCGGTACTCTCTTTTTTATAAGGTCATGGAGTTGCCGATTCACTTCATCCGCATGTGCGGCATTCTCCAGTTCCACCATGGTGAGAATCCCGTTGGAGTCCCAGTTCGATAACCAGCTATTGTCCTTATAAAATATATCGAAGGGCACAAGCCACTCAAACTGTATTGAACTGTTTTCAGGGAAATCTTTCACAACACCGGTAATCAGGTAATCCTGTTTGTTGTCGAGACGCACGGTTCTCCCCAAGACTTTATTTTCGCGGCCGAAATACTTCCAGGCTGCCTTTTGTGTGATGACCATGGAATGGGTTTGGATGAAGGCCGTTCTGGCATTACCCTGGACAAAGGGAATAGTGAACATACTAAACAAGGAAGAATCCGCATAAATCCCATCGGAATAGATTGATTTATTGCCAATAACAATCAGCTTGGTAGACTTACCCTCCGTAGTCCGGCAGGTATTGGCAACACCCGGAACCTCTGCTTTTATTGCTGGACCCATCAGTCCCGGTGTACTTTCATAGGTGCTGAAATGCTGTGAAAAAGGCCAGTTGTTCAGCACCATATAGAGCCTGTCTTTTTTTACGTTCACCCGGTCAAAGTTGGTCTCGTCTTCCACCCATAAAAAGATAAGCCCCGCACAGGCGATCCCGATCGCCAGCCCCAATATGTTCAAAAAACTATAACTTTTGTTTTTCCAAAAATTGCGGAATCCGGCTTCTAAACTACTGCGAAACATATATAAGATTTGAGTTGGGCGTGAATAAGAAGTGCAAGATATATCCCCCGAATCAAATACAGCGAAAAAATGAATTTGTTGCATTGGACTTCCGATCAACTAATTTTAACCAATCTTTTTGTCATTTCCTCTGCTTTGGGAGATGAATTATGATAGATTATTTAACGACATAAAATTATGACAACAAACAATTCTAAAACACTTGTTTTAACTTATCATGATGCGTTTTACAGAAACGACAGGGCAGCAGTTCGAAAACTGCTTGCAGACAATGGGACATTCATTGGGCCATTGAATTCGTTCTCTAATGCTGACCATTTTCTTGATGCAGCAGCAGTCTTCATGCAGCTTTCCGAGAAAACAGAAATCAAAAAGGTTTTCGTAGATGGTGATGAGGTGTGCGTCCTTTATGACTCAAAGACAATTGTCCCTTCAATTCCGATACTGCCTATCGCTTCGTGGTTCAAAATCGAATCTGAAAAAATTAAATTTTTTCATGTCCATTTCGACCCGACTCCTTTCGTAAAAGCGAAGGAAAACGGGGATATAGCAAAAGCTCTCCAGGCTCGTACGAAATAACTGTAATGGCCTCCAAGCCCGACGCTCCTGGTAATTATGAAGTGCAGGGATGTGTAATTTTCTTACGATTTATTCACTCACGCAAGGGCACGCCTGGGCTTTTAAAATCACTTATTCAACAAATACCTGTCAATCTCTTCTTTTAATTTATTCAATTCTAATGGCGATGAGGCATTGGGCAGAACAATGTTTTTTTGCTTTGAAACAAGCAGATATCTTGGGATAGTAATACCTTCTTTTTCCTTGATGCTATTTAGCTGTTTAATTTCCCTGATAAGATCGTTGTTTGCCAGGATGTGAAAACCACCAAGCTTATATCTTTGAATGGCATTCTTCCATGCTTTTATTTGAGACTTCCCATCAAGGCTTATATATAACTTTGCTATGTTGTGTTCGAGGAGAAATGAATCTAATTCGCGGTTGAATCCAAAAGCTTTTACACAGGGCCCGCACCAGGACGCCCAGATATCGATAAACACGGGTTTGTCAACAGGTATTAGTTTGAAAATTCCTTGTAATGAATTTGCGTCTGGTGAAACCTTCGTTTCCTTTACCAGTGAATCCATGTAGATTACAGGTGATGAAAAGGCATATTCTTCAAATTTTGTTTTGGTACAGTCGGACTCCTGCTTGGCGAGGACCGGAAGCCATTTGCTAACAGGGAAAATAGATTTATATTTTTGTATTGTTTCTGTGAGTACCCCGTCCGGGATAAAAAATAGGAGATTTACCATAAAAACTCCCCACAAATCTTCAACTACATTTAAATCCTTGATATATAAAAATTGGCTGCATTCATTGTCAATA
>JANWIY010000117.1 GCA_025449645.1 Chitinophagaceae bacterium
CAATGCCAGAAACACTTGCGCCCAATACTTTTCTTATGCCAATTTCTTTGGTTCTTCTTTCGGCAGTATAAACTGCCAGTCCAAACAAACCAAGGCAGGAAATAATAATGGCTAATGCCGAGAAAACACCTGCTAATTTTCCGGTAAGGGTCTCTGTTTTAAAATAGGCATCAAAATCATTATCCAAAAATTTATACTCAAATGGATAGCCTGGATTATCTGCTTTCATAACCTTCGTTATTGCGGCCATGCTGCTTTTCAAATCCGCATTCTTTTTTAAACGAATGGTAAGCGTATAAACATTGGTAGTGTCCGGTATCAGCATAGCAGGCACAGGCGCTTTGAATACATTACCAAACGTAAAATCTTTCACCACTCCGGTTACGGTTAGTTGTTGATTACCCGCATCAATAAGCGAACCGATAATATCTTTCCTGCCTATAAGTTTGGCAAGTGTTTCATTAATAATAACACGATTAGAGTCGTTCTTTATATTGGCGTCAAAATCACTGCCTGCTACCAATTGCATTCCCGTAGTGTTTATATATTCAGGGCTTACGGTTTCAAAGCTCACCAGCACCGGTTTACCGGGGTTTTTTCCTTCCCAGCTAAACTCGTCACTTGAATACCCTCCTGTAAGTACATCGGATATGCTTAGACTCGCATTTTCTGCAGCGCCGCTTGCAATCAGATCATTCTTAATTGCGGCAAACTTTTTTCTCATGTTGCCATTTATGTTGCTGTAAATAAGGTTTTGCCTGTTAAACCCAATATCTCTTTGCCTGAAGTAAACAATCTGTTGGTAAACAACAATGGCACAGACAATAAAAATTACAGACGCAGCAAACTGCATCACAACTAGCCCTTTGCGAACAAATTCCTCCCCGCCGTATTTTATTTTCAATCCTTTTAAAACTAATATAGGCTTAAACGCAGCAAGATATAATGCAGGATAGCTGCCCGCCAGTAAGCCGCATGCTAAAGCAATAATTATTAAGAAAGAAAAATGAAGCGGATAAAAGAGATGGAGTGAAAGATTTTTTTCTGCCAGCGTATTGAATAAGGGCAAAAGAAGATACATGATAACAACTGCTAGCAATGTAGCAATAAAAGATAAACAAACAGCTTCGCCCATGAACTGAAGTGTAAGCTTTCCTTTCGTTGCGCCCAGCACTTTGCGCATACCTACTTCTTTTGAACGCTTTTCGCCGCGTGCAGTGGCAAGGTTCATAAAATTGATGCAGGCCATGATTAATATAATGCCTGCAATAATGGAAAAGAGCCGAATGTATTTTATCCTGCCTTCCGTTTCATTGCCGCTGTTATCAAATGTGTTATACAACCTTAGCCTGCCAAGCGGATAAAGCATCATTTTTTCATTGGTAATGGCGGACTGCTTATCATGCACAAAAGTTGACAGCTTTTTATTGATGGCATTTACATTTGTCCGTGGTTGCAACTCAACCCATGTGATTAATTGATTGCCCCAGTCCTGAAGTGAAGTGTTGGATTTTTCATATAACGCATAAGACATCAGGTAATCAAATTTCAGTGAAATATTTTCAGGCAAATCTTTTATTACGCCGGTAATGGTATAATCATTTTTATTATTCACCCGGAGTTGTTTGCCTGTAACATTGATTTCTCCAAAAAGGTTTTTCGCCATGGTTTCAGTAATAACAATGCTCTGCAATTGATAAAATGCAGAAGCTGCATTGCCATATAAAAAGGGGAGGTGAAATAACGTGAGGAAAGAAGGGTCAACAAAACAGCCTTCTTTGTACAGCGATTTATCCCCCGCACTAAAAAGCACTTTTGTGCTGAGGTTTGTACGTGCAATATTTTTTATGCCTGGAATATCTGCCTGCATAGCTATAGCCAAAGGTCCCGGGGTATAAGGAATGGTAACAACGGAGGCACCCTCAACCTGCTGGTTTTTTACCATGTAAATATTGTTCTTGTTTGGGAAGTAGGCATCATAATTCCATTCATCTTCCACCCATATAAAAATCAATCCTGAGCAGACAATACCAATGGCCAATCCACTGATGTTGATGATAGAAAATCCTTTACCGCGAAGAATATTGCGCCAGGCCGTTTTGAAATAGTTTTTAACCATACTTTTATTTTTTCGTTGATGGTTGATGGTCGATGGATCTCTGGTGCGGATTCAAAACTGAAGTCCATCAACCATCAACCATCAACCCTTTCCTCATTCCGCCTTCAGGCTCTTAACCGGATTCGCCAGTGCAGCCTTAATACTCTGATAACTTACAGTTGCCAATGTGATGATGAGCGCTGCCAAGGCAGTTACGCCAAAGATCCACCAGGATATCCCTTCCCGGTACTCATAGCTCCGCAGCCACTGGTTCATAAAATAATAGGCCAGCGGGATGGCAATGAATAAAGAAATAAAAACCAGCGACACAAAATCTTTCGATAATAAACGCCAGAGGTTAAATACAGATGCGCCCAATACCTTGCGAACACCAATTTCCTTAACCCGTTGTTCGGCCATAAACGAAGCCATACCAAATAATCCGAGACAACTGATAAAAATCGCAAGAATGGCAAAACCACTGGATAATTTACCGATCCTTTCTTCATTGCTAAATTTTTTACCGTATTCCTCGTCTTCAAACCGGTAAACGAAGGGAGCGGCCGGATCATAATGCTTGAGGACAGCCGCAATTTTAGGCAGCGCCTCTCCGGAGTTTGTCTTCGGGCTGATCCGGATATTCATAAAGGTCAGACTATGCCATCTCGGCAAATAAAAAAGAGTAGGTCTGATGTTTTCATATGGCGACCGGGTTATCATATTTTTTAGAACGCCGATAATCGTATATTTTCCATTGTCTCCCCAATTAACGATCTCTCCTACCGGATGCTTGAGCCCCATAAATTTTACTGCCGCTTCATTGACTATAAAAGTGGTGGAATCGCCAGGAAAATCAGCAGAAAAATCGCGGCCTTCTTTAATTTCCCAACCAACCGTTTTGCCGAAATCAGTGGTAACGGCCATGCTGACAAATTCTTCCTGCAGGTTGGGATCCTTCCCTCTCCATTGCATACCACTATTAGTAATATAGGTTTCAGTTACCGGGCTTTCCGATTCTGATACAGCGCTGACCTTGCCGGACATGAGAAGTTCATCGCGAACCACCGCAAAGTGTTTGTTTATGTCTTCCGTTTGAAGTGGTATCGTAATCAGGCCTGCCCGGCTATATCCAACCGGCCTGTTCTTTGCAAATTGAATTTCCTGAAAAACAACAATAGTGCCCACAATCATGATGATGGAAACAGCAAACTGCAGGATCACCAGTATTTTGCGTGGTAAGGACGCAAAACGGCCAACCCGGAAACTACCTTTCAAAACATTCACCGCGTTGAATGAAGAAAGATATAAAGCAGGGTAGCTACCCGCGATCAGCCCGGTGACCAGGCTGAATCCGATCCCGCACAACCAAAAAAACGGATTGCTCCATAATATCGACATTTTTTTATCAGCCACACTGTTAAAGAAGGGCATGATCATTTGCACGAAAAGGATGGAGAATCCAAAAGCCAATATGGCAATTAAAAAGGATTCGCAATAGAATTGGATGATTAAATTGCTGCGAAGGGAGCCGATGGATTTGCGAATGCCAACTTCCTTTGCGCGTTTTTCGGAACGGGCCGTACTTAAATTCATAAAATTGATGCAAGCCAGCAACAATACGAATGCCCCGATAATCCCGAATAACCACAGGTATTGGATGCGGCCGCCTGTATTTATTCCATTCTTGAATTCATTATATAAATGCCAGCGGCTCATGGGATACAGGAAAATAACAGGCTTGAACCGCGCATCATCAATTTTCCTTACCTGGTTCATTTTGGCGTCCTTAATCTTTTCAGAAACCGTTCTCATATCAGTATGGTCAGCAATCTGGGCAAAGGTCTGGAACCAGCTTGCGCCCCAGGGATTGTCGAACCTTGTTGCATAATGTTCGCTTTGCACGAGTAGTTGCCAGGGAGCAATAAAAAGCAGATCGGAAAAGGAGGAATTTTGCGGCAGATCCTGGTACACTCCGGTCACCTGAACCTGAAGCTTATTGTCGATGCTTATGGTTTTATTCATCGGATCGGCATTGCCAAAGAGAGTCCTGGCCACCGACTGGGAAAGTAAAATGGATGAAGGATCTTTCAAACCTGAACGATTGCCTAGATTCATCTTCAGGCTAAGCATGTCCGTAATACCCGGCTCCATATAATTACCAGATTCCGTTATATGTTTATCTCCGTAAGATAAAATATGACCTCCGGTCCAGGAAGTCATGATCACATGCTTAAAATTGCTGCCGTAATTATTCCTTAGCTCATCGCCCAGTGGATAAGCTTCCGAATTCCAGGTTTGTGTTTCATTATTGATCCACTGATTCTGCATCACGGATGCGATGAGATCATAATTCGGGAAATTTTTATCGAAAGAACATTCGTCCCGGATCCACAACCCGATTAGCATGGCCACGGCCATGCCTACAGCAAGTCCCCCTATATTAATGAAGGACGAAAACTTGTTCTTTACAAGATTGCGCCAGGCGATGAGGTGGTAGTTTTTGAACATGATATTTTTTTATGTTGATGGTATATGGTGAATGGTAGATGGATTTCAGGTGCGGCTTCGCAATAAAGTCCATATACCATCTACCATATACCATTTACCCTGCTCATTCACTTCGCAAACTCTTCACCGGATTCGCCATTGCTGCTTTGAGCGATTGAAAGCTCACTGTTATCAAAGTGATCAAAAGAATACCAAGGCCCGAAGCCGCAAAGATCCACCAGGGCATTCCTGTCCGGTAAGGAAAATTCAGCAGCAACTGATACATGCCATAGTAGGTCAGCGGAATCGCGATGAATATGGACAGGAAGACCAATTTTACAAAATCCTTTGAAAGCAGGCTCCAGAGAGTAAATAGATTTGCGCCCAATACCTTTCGCACACCGATCTCTTTTGTGCGTTGTTCCGCCATGAAGGAAGCGAGCCCGAAAAGACCCAGGCAGGAAATGAAAATGGCGAATCCTGCAAACACCGTTGCAAGGTTTCCGATACGTTCTTCGGCAGCAAACTTGTGCGCATACTCATCATCGTTGATCTGGTAAATGAAAGGACTACCGGGATTGAATTTTTTGAATACCGGTTCTATTGCAGCCAGGGCCTTGTGCACGGACTGACCCGTTTTAAACCGGATCGTAATATACTGCAAATACCCATTTCCGAGGAAGATCGCTGGCTCAATTGGTTCGTAAGGCGAATTCGTAACCATATCTTTCACCACTCCAATTACCTGGAGCTGCTGACCACCAAATTTCATGGATTCGCCAACAGGATTCCTGATGCCGATAATTTTGACAGCTGCTTCATTCAGAATTATCCCGTTGGAATCCGTGGCAAAGGCACGGGAAAAATCACGGCCCTGAAGAATGGTCCAGCCAATTGTTTTTCCAAAATCAGGCGTTACACTCACATTGCGAAAGAAGATGGACTCCTGATCGGGCGTCTTCCCTCTCCAATCCAATCGGTTATTAATGAAAAAGCCGGTTGTCGCCATGGAAGATTCGGCCATATCAGCTACTACTCCGGTCTTCAGCAGTTCGCTGCGAATCGCATCATAGCGACCCTGCAATTCGGGCGTATTGATTCCGATGGTAATCAATCCTTCCCTGGTGTATCCAATAGGCCGGTCCTTCGCAAATTGAATTTGCAGGAACACAATGATTGTACCGATGATCAGGATAAGAGAAACACTAAACTGCACGACGACCAGCACCTTGCGTGGAACAGCAGCGTTAGGGCCTGCACGGAATGCTCCTTTCAACACTTTTATAGGCTCAAAGGAGGAAAGGTACAAGGCAGGATAACTCCCTGATACGATTCCTGTAAAAAGGGTAAATCCAATGGACATCAACCAGAAAAGAAAACTATTCCATGGGATGGACATTTCCTTCGCTGCAAGCCCATTGAAAAAAGGAAGAAACAGAAAGACCAATGCAATTGCCAACAGAAATGAAAGGAATGAAACCAGGATCGACTCGCTGAAGAATTGTCCGATCAATTGGCTTCTGAGGGAGCCTATAGTCTTTCGAATCCCAACTTCCCTGGCCCGCTCCCCGCTCCGGGCTGTAGAGAGGTTCATAAAATTGATGCAGGCAAGGAGAAGCACAAAGGCTCCGATGATACCGAATAGCCATACAAATTGTATGTTGCCGCCCGCCGGCTTCCCATTTTTGAATTCATCATATAAATGCAATTTTTCGAGCGGATATACCAGGGCTTCTTCCTTCCATCCCGTTATATGTGGAGTAGGCAAATTCTTTATGCGCGCGGAAACCTGTTGAGGGCTCAAATGATCAGAAAGCTCAACGAACATTTGCCCATTGTGATCACTCCAATTTGTATTGCTGTTCAAATAGCTGTTTGCTTTGTTGTCCCAGGGCAATAGGATTTTTATTTCATGCAGGCTGGTATTGGACGGAAGATCTTTGTAGATGCCGCCTATTTTAAATTCCATCTCATTGTCCAGCCGGATTGTTTTATTTATAGGGTCGGCAATTCCGAAAAGGGCTGTAGCCAGCGTCTGCGCCAGCAAAACGGTAGAAGGCTCTTTCAAAGCAGTGATCGATCCCTGCAGCATCCGGAAACCGAATATTTCCGGAAACTCATATTGGGTCCAAATCCCTGGTCCGGATAATTTTTTCTCTCCTGTAGAAATGATATGATCAGACGGGAAAGAAACCTGCGCCGACCTCTTAAAATCATCCGGGAATTCTGTGCCCAGCGCCTGGCCCATCCTCATGGCAATCGTGGTTCCAGTAGAAGACCCTCCGTTGTCAGTTTGGGTGATCATCACTTCCGCGATGCGGTCGTGGTTTGGAAAATACGTGTCAAATGAAAGTTCATCGGCTATCCATAGTCCGATAAACAACGCGATAGCCATCCCCGTCGACAAACCAGCGATATTTATAAAGGAATAGCCCTTACTCCTGGTAAGGTTTCGCCATGCGAGTTTAAGATAGCTCTTGAGCATAATGTGCTAATGTGTAATTGGAAAGGCAAATGTGATGATGTGCTCATGTGAAAATGTGTAAATGACTGAACCTGTCTCTCATGAGCATATTACACATTTGCACATTTTCTTCCCCCAAGACGGTGCCGTTTTCTTAATTATTTGATAATCATACATCTGCCTCCATTTTACGAAATGGAAAATGTACGCAATCGATACAACTTATGTGCGTTTTAACCGAATTCCTTCTGTTCTCATTCGGCCTTTTATTTAAAAATAATCTGGCTCAATTCCAGAGAAAATAATCGTACAGGAGTTGTATCATTAGCGGACATTTACCAAGTCATTATTAATTCTAATTTTTTGATTAAGAATTGTTTATGAAACCGGCACTCTCTTAGAGGGAAGAACCTAAAGGAATGTGAAAATGTGCTAATGTGTTAATGAAAGACAGCTTCCGACATTTACACATTTTCACATGACCACATTTTCACATTTACACGTTAGCACATTATGCTCAAGAACTATCTCAAACTCGCCTGGCGGAACCTCTGGAAAAACAAGGCTTTTTCATTCCTGAATATTTCCGGACTCGCCATCGGCATGGCCAGCGCGGTGCTCATCCTGCTCTGGATACAGAATGAAGTCAGTTACGACCGTTTTCACAGGAATAAAGACTTTATTTACGAAGCATGGAACAGGGGAACCTTCGATGGTAAACTGCAGTGCTGGAGCAGTACGCCCATGACCCTGGGACCGACGCTAAAAAGGGATTATCCTGAAATAGCCGAAGTGGCTAGAACCACGGGAGGCTGGTTTGTTACTTCTGTCGGGAACAAGAAATTGTCCACCGAATATCTCATCGTTGATCCTGCATTTTTATCCATGTTCAGTTTCCCATTATTGCAGGGAAATTTGAGTAGCGCCCTGAATAACGTCTATTCCATTGTGATCACGGAGAAAATGGCCAAAAAAATGTTTGGTGAAGAAGATCCGATGAATAAGATTATTCAGATTGACCGGAATAATTTTAAAGTAACCGGCATTTTAAAGGACCTGCCGACTAATACGAGTTTTAGTTTCGACTACCTGCTCCCCTGGGATTATCTGAAGAAACTTGGCCGCGACAACAATACGGATTCCTGGGGCGACAATTCCTTTAATACGTTTGTACAACTGAAACCGCATGCGAATCCGGAGACGGTTGACGCAAAAATAAAAGACATCATCAAGGTCCATACCAAAGGCGAAGAGCAGGAAGAAGTTTTTCTTCACCCGATGAGCAAATGGCATTTATATTCACGGTTTGAAAATGGAAAGATCGCGGGCGGTGAGATTGAGACAGTCCGCCTCTTTGCCCTCATTGCCGGTTTCATCTTACTGATCGCGTGCATTAATTTTATGAACCTGAGTACGGCCCGCGGTGAAAAACGTGCTAAGGAAGTAGGAATACGGAAAGTTGCCGGCGCTTACAAAAGTGCATTGATCCTGCAGTTCCTCGGCGAATCCTTATTTATTGCTTTTATTTCCGGGGTGATTGCACTGGCCATGATTCAAATCTTTCTGCCTTCCTTTGATCTGCTGGTGGGAAAGGAACTGGTTCTGCCATTTGGTAATTTGTATTTCTGGTTATTCGTCCTGCTGTTTATCCTCATCACCGGAGTGCTGGCGGGCAGTTACCCCGCATTCTTCCTGTCTTCCTTTCAACCCGTATCGGTATTGAAAGGAACTTTCAAAAAGGTGCAGGCACTGATCACGCCACGGCGTTTGCTCGTGATTTTGCAATTCAGTTTCGCAATTATTCTCATCATCAGCACGCTCGTCGTGGTTAGGCAGATCCGATATGGACAAGAACGGAATACAGGATATGACCGCAGCCAGCTGGTTTATCATTTCCTTACGGGCGACCTGAACAAGAATTATTCCCTGCTTAAGAACGACCTCCTGCGTTCAGGAATTGCAAGCTCTGTCTGTCGCACTTTTTGCCCCCTTACAGAGGTATGGAGTGATACCTGGAGCCTGGAATGGCAGGGAAAGAGTCCCTATGATAAAACCGATTTCGACCATTACAGTGAGGATGAAGGGTTGGTGAAAACCGCGGGACTGAAAATCATCAGTGGCCGCGATATGAACCTGGAGGAATATCCGACGGACTCGTCTGCTGAATTGCTGAATGAAAGCGCCGTAAAAGCTATGGGCTTTAAGAATCCGATTGGCCAGTTGATAAAAGACGGAGATCAGACATATCATGTTGTCGGCGTTATAAAAGATTTCATCCAGAATTCTCCCTATGACCCTATTCATCCGATGTTTATCGAAGGCAGTCAAACGCACAATACCTTCAATGTAGTTAATATAAAACTCGGGAACCTGGGCAGCACAGCAGATAATATGGCGAAAATGGAAATGCTTTTCAGAAAATATAATCCCGATTATCCTTTTGAATATCATTTCGTGGATGCCCAGTATGCCAAAAAATTTGACGATACCAAACGCACAGCTACCCTTTCCGCATTATTCGCCGGATTGACCATTTTAATTTCCTGCCTTGGGTTATTCGGGCTCGCCTCCTTTGTGGTCACCCAAAGAACAAAGGAGATCGGTGTCCGCAAAGTGTTGGGTGCATCGGTGACCAATCTCTGGAAAATGCTTTCCCGTGATTTTGTGGCATTGATCATTATTTCACTCTGTATTGCCACACCGGTCGCATATTATTTTATGCATGAATGGCTGCAGAATTTTGAATACCGAACCGGGCTTTCCTGGTGGATCTTTGCTTCCGCCGGAGCAGGTGCGCTGATCATTACTTTATTAACTGTGAGCTATCAAAGCATTAAGGCGGCGCTGGCAAATCCGGTGAAGAGTCTGAGGACGGAATGAGAAAGGTTGATGGTAGATGGTGGATGGTAGATGGACTCCATTGTAAAGCCACACGTGGGATCCGTCCACCCCCCACCATCTACCATCCACTATATACCATCAACACAAAAAAACGTTATGTTCAAAAACTACCTCCTCATCGCCTGGCGCAATCTACGTAAACACAAATTGTATTCTGCGATCAATATTGCCGGGCTGGCCACAGGGATGGCAGCCTGTATCGTAATCATGTTATTTGTTTTTTATGAGCGAAGTTTCGACAATTTTCAAACGAAAAATATATACAGGCTGAACGAGGTTCAGAAGTTCCCGGGCATGGTGGCTTCGCAAAAAGTTTCCCTGTCCATGTTTCCCATGGGACCGACATTGAAACAGGATTTTCCGGAGGTCCTGAACTATAGCCGAGTGCGCTGGGGAAATCAGGCTCAGCTGGCCTTTGGTAAGAAAAGAGTCTACCTAGCCCAAGTTTTTTTCGTGGACACGGCATTTCTTCAGATGTTCGATTTCCCCCTGCTGAAAGGAAACCGGAAAACCGCTTTAGACAAGCCTAACAGTGCAGTGCTGACGGAATCAGCTGCAAGAAAATTATTCGGTAATGAAAATCCGCTAGGAAAAGTATTCAACCGTTATGGAGACGATACTCTGATCTTTTCGGTCACCGGGATCATGAAAGACGTACCGGACAATTCCCAGTTTCAGTTTGATGGATTATTTTCCTTCAACACTATTTACAAACCGGATTGGATGAATAACTGGGGAGGCAACTGGCTGGATACCTACCTGGAACTCGCACCGCATACCGATGCTGCTGCAATGGAAAAAAGATTTCCGGCCTACCTTAAAAAACATATGACCGGAGATAATGAAGGATGGAAATTTTATGAACTGTTCCTTCTTCCATTCCGTGATGTACATGCCAATTCTGCGGATATTGGACTGGATTATGTGAATTTTCAGAAGTTCGATAAGAACTATACCAATATCTTTATGATCATCGCGCTGATTGTACTGGCAATCGCCTGCATTAATTTTATGAACCTGTCCACCGCGCGCTCTACCGAAAGAGCGAAGGAGGTCGGTATTCGTAAATCCATCGGCGCGCAACGCTTTCAATTGGGCATTCAATTTCTTGGTGAAACCGTCCTGCTATCCCTGATCGCATTGCTTATCGCCTCGGTGCTTGTATTCCTGGTCCTTCCTTATATTGATAACCTCAGCCAACGGAATCTGGGCCATTTGTTTTTGCACCACCCGGCACTGATAGTTGGCGTTTTGGCAGGAACAATTGTTGTGGGCCTGGTCTCCGGGCTTTACCCCGCTTTCTATCTTTCTTCATTTCAACCGTCCAAAGTATTAAAGGGATCCGTTTTAAGCGGTAATAAGAAAGGAAACTTCCGGAATATTTTGGTGGTCGGACAGTTTGTGAGCGCTATCTTCCTGATCATCGCAACCATTTTCGTCTTTCGACAGTTCAACTATATGCAGCACCAGGATCCCGGGTTTGTGCGGGACCAGGTTGTAACTGTACCGCTGGACGGCCTCACATTCCGCAAATATGATTTGCTTAAGGAGGAACTATTGGCCAATTCACTCGTTACTGCTGTTACCGCCGCGCAGGACCAGCTAGGCTCCCACCTGGATCAGTCGGGTATTGAATATCGGGGTGACGGTCCGCTCCGCAATTTGACTGGCACCAGGCTCATTGTAGACCCCGATTATCTGAACCTCTACAAGATCAAACTCGCCTACGGAAGGAATTTTTCACACGAAAAACAGGCAAACGGAAAGGAATATATTATTAATGAAGCGATGGCAAGAGAATTGTTGAAAGACGATCCGAAAGAGCAGATGCCATTTCTTCTCGGCAAACATTTTGGATTTGATTCGCTTGGTTATATCGTTGGCATCGCGAAGGATTTTAATTTCAACTCGCTCCATTACAAGATTGAAACCATGTTTCTTTTCAATCAGAAAGAGTGGGGATTCAGCACGGTCTCCATCAAAATAAATGGTGCGAAAGCGCCCGAGGCCATTTCCTTCATTCAATCAACCTGGAAAAGTATTTATCCCGATCAACCTTTCCAATATC
Organism: Chitinophagaceae bacterium; assembly: GCA_025449645.1. Lineage (GTDB taxonomy): Bacteria > Bacteroidota > Bacteroidia > Chitinophagales > Chitinophagaceae > Puia. The sequence goes on from JANWIY010000117.1 coordinate 12,019, forward strand.
AGTTCCTCGACGATCATTTTAAGGATGTATATCGCACGGATGCGCAGATAACGCAGATGGTTGGCATACTGGCCTTTCTAGCGATCCTGATCTCCTGTCTCGGACTTTTTGGTCTTGCCTCCTATGCTGCAGAAAGAAGGATCAAGGAAATCGGCGTGCGCAAAGTATTGGGCGCTTCCGTGGGCAATATTGTCAACCTCCTTTCGCGGCATTTCATCGGGCTTGTGCTGATCGCAAACCTCATAGCATGGCCGCTGGCCTGGTTTACAGTTAACCGCTGGATGCAGGATTATGCGTACCGTATCGCAATAAGCTGGTGGGTCTTCGCATTATCCGGCCTGATTGCGCTGATCATTGCCCTGGTCACCGTGAGCCTGCTGGCTACGAAGGCTGCAATGGCGAATCCGGTTGAGAGCCTTCGTACTGAGTAGAAAGACTATGAAATAATCGTTGATGGTATATGGTGGATGGTAGATGGATCTCAGGTGTGAATTCACAATTAAAGTCCATCTACGATCCACCATATACCATCCACCAAATTCGCCGAACCATGAACAGCTTATTTCTCAAAACAGCACTCCGCAACCTCCTCAAGAGAAAAGGCTCTGCGCTGCTGAATGTGCTGGGGCTGGTGATTGGTATTAGCTGCAGCCTGCTGATCTTCCAGTATGTTTCTTATGAGCCGAGCTATGATTCGTTTCAGTCTGCTTCCTCGCGGATTCAGAAAGGTCGTGGGGGCGTTAAGGTCCGATCTCGTGCGGCAGTTCATGCTGGAAAGCCTGCTCCTGAATCTCGCCGCGCTGATCCTTTCTTTCGGTATCGCCTATGCGCTTTCTCCCTCATTTAACAACCTGATGGGAAGGCGGGTGATTCTTGGTTTCCAAATGACGGGAAGGTATTGGTTGCTCTTTTCCGGTCTCCTCGCATCAGGCGCGATTCTTTCC
>JANWIY010000118.1 GCA_025449645.1 Chitinophagaceae bacterium
ATCGGTTATGATCCGGTGCATAAAATGATCCTGCTTTTTGGCGGAAGGCAGTCCGGAGAGAATGTATTTGGCGATCTCTGGTCACTCAAAAATGGTAAATGGAATTTACTGAGTGCAGAGCAGGCCCTGAAGCGGATTGAAAATGGGCATTAAACTGTTTCATTTCTGAAATAATCGATGCTCATTAGTTATCAATCGATCAAAGCTGCGCTCATCAAACCAATTCAAAGTTAAAGAGATGTATTAGAAGCCGTCCAACCGTGTTGACTGCCTTGGTTTAAATATATCTACAGCTTAGTTTGAACTTGTTGCTTTTCTATTTTGTCTATCCGTTCTACAAGCGAATTTAAATTCCGGAAATGAATATATGCTTTCCTGTATTTGTTGGCATCAAATGCCGGAGACCCCATATAGACTTCACCAATTTTATTGATGCTTTTGGAAATACCTGATTGTGCGGTTATAGTGGTATTATCGGCAATGTTTAAATGGCCTACAATACCCACCTGACCGCTGAACATACAGTTTTTCCCAATCTTCGTTGACCCTGCTACCACACCATGAGCAGCAAAATAGGTGTTTTCGCCTACTTCCACATTATGAGCGATATGTATCAGATTATCAAATTTTACTCCTTTGCGCAGGATGGTAGAACCCAGTGTTGCCCGGTCAATTGCGCAATTGGCACCAATTTCAACATCATCTTCAATGACCACATTCCCGATTTGAGGTACTTTCTTATTGTCATTTTCCGGGTTAAACCTGAAGCCATCGCTGCCAATCACGGTTCCGGAATGAATAATGCAGTTTTTACCAATCACGGTTTCGGAATAAATTTTCACACCCGAAAAAAGCGTGGTATTATCTCCTACAACTGTATTGTCACCAATATAAACCTGAGGATATATTTTAACTCCGTTGCCGATGATTGCATTTTCTCCAACGTATGAGAATTCTCCTGCGTAAATATCGCTTCCTAACCTGGCGCTTTCCGCAATAAAAGACATTTTGGACATGCCCTTTTTATCGAGTTTTACCTTGTTATACATCTCCAATAATTTGGCGAAAGCATTTTCGGCACTTTCGACCCTGATCAGTGTTGCCGCTACCGGGGCGGTCAAAACAAATGCTTTGTTTATGATCACTACAGAAGCTTTTGTGTTATATATGTATTGGGTGTAAAGCGGATTAGATAGGAATGAGATAGAGCCTGGACAACCTTCTTCAATTTTGGATAATTTAGACACAGTAACATTCGCATCTCCTTCTATCAGGCCGTTTAGCAGTTCAGCTATTTGAGTGGCAGTAAATTGCATAAATTAAATTTCTATTTTTAAGACGAGCAAAATCAATAAGCGCTAAAGCCCCTTTACACCAATCATATGGTTACTTTCCTGATCCCATACTTTTAATTTGAAGCATGCCATTATTGCCCTTGGTGTCAGCGAAGTTGATTTACAATTCTGAAGTTCAGTAAAATGTTTCATCGCTTCAGGCAACCGGTAGAAAGGAATCTTTGAATTCAGGTGATGAATATGATGATAACCGATATTTCCGGTAAACCATGCCATAATCGGATTCATTCTCATAAAGCTGGAGGATTTCATGGCTGCTTTTTCATATACCCAGTTTTTATTTTCATAAAATTCAACATCCGGAAAGTTGTGTTGTGCATAAAACAAATACGCGCCCAACGAGAAAGCAATTAAAAATGGTAAAAAGAACATAAAGAACCATGCCTGCCACCCAAGAAAAACAAATAATAGTATAGCTACTGTAAAGTGTAATATCAAAGCCAGGAGTGAATCCCAGTGTTTACGGGGATTGCTGATAAATGAGCAGAGGCACATACCTATAATAAACATAGAAAAATACCCCAATGCAATAGTAACCGGATGACGTATTGCGAGGTAGTTAAATTTTTGAAAAGAAGTCATCTCCTGATATTTCTTTTTTGTGACAATTGGATATGATCCGATACTTGCGCTGAATAATTTAGAATTGTGGTTGTGATGATGATCGTGTGATCTTTTCCAGATACTCGTTGGAGAAAGCATGTACATTCCAAAAACAGTCATGATAACATCGGCTATGGCAGATTTGTTTAAAATGGAATGATGCTGGTGATCATGATAGATGATGAACATCCGTATTAATAATAAACCGGATATAATGCTGCACACCAACCTTAAAGTCATAACAGGCATCAAAATAGTGCCGCAAAGTGATAATATTAATAGAGAAAGTGTGGAAATGGCATAAAGCCAGCTTCTGAATCTTATTTCTTTTGCAAAGGGTTTTGTAGCGAGTATTAGGTTCTTACCTAGGAGCATAAAAAATTCTCAGGTTGCTAAGGTAACTTTAAATCCCTGAAGTTTTGAGGGCCTTAACTTTTGGCACCAACGATTTCATGATTTGAAAAATAGTTGGGTCAGGAAATAAAATTAACAAAGTGGAGAGGATTCCTTCACTTTGCTCGGATAATCACAATAATCGAGGAAGCCAGCCACCAAAATGCCTGAATACCAGCAATGGCTGTAACCCAAACCGGCAATATCAAACGAAGAAGGAAAACGATCCCAAGGATCCCAAAGAGGATGCCCATTGCGATTGCCAGCCAGCCGAAGGGTTTGGGCAGAATATTTGAATTCCGCATTACGATCCCCAGAGGAATAAATACCGCCGGCGCCCCGATAATGAAATAAAGATGCTGAACGGCATAAATGAGATTCATTCCGATCAGGCTGTTCACCGGTGGATCTTTAAATAAAACTGCGAAATATAAAGTGATCTCGACCAGGCTAACTGTCATCAAAATACCAGCTCCAAAAAAAACCATCCAACCGGTGAGCGACTGGGCTGCCCCGGAAAGAAAAACAAGCGAAAATGTGAAAACGATGATCAGAAACGGACCGATCGTCTGCAGCCAGGCACCCCACAATATAGCCGCGTAATATTGTTGGCCAAAGGATATCAGCTGCTCATAGCTGGCGCCCGGCGGCGGACCCGGGTTGATGCAAAAGGAGATGACCAGCATGAGCACGCCGGTTATACCACTGATTCCACCGAACATTTTTAATTTATACGTCATAAATAGACCATATTAATGGAAATGGATTGCATGCCGCCACTAAAATTAAACTTGGCATCCTTGTAATGAGGCGGCCCCAGATGACCCCGGGCGTTATTCGAAGCGCCAACACCTTCTTTTGGAATTCCAAAAAAATTGGTATCCATTTTTCCATTGTTGTTCTCATCGTGAAACACGGAAATGGCGTATTCACCTGGCGGCAGGGATTCAAAAACGACGACCACTTTTTTGTCTTTGATAGGAGCAAATACTATTTTCAATGCTTTATCCGGGGATTTTGGAAATGCTTCTTCTTTATTATATAAAGCAACACTGACCCGCCCCTGGTTATTTCTGAGATTTAAAACCGTAACGGTAAGGGTTCCGTTGGACAGTAGTGCCTCAAGGAAAGGAATTAGCAATATCATGATTTTCATATCATCTCATTTATATGATAATTAATATATAATGGCTTAAACAATGTCATATTTGATATAAATATAGTATATTTGATATAAGTACCATTATATTGCAATAAAAATTTTATAAAATCAATGAACAGAACAGTACAATTAGTCAATAGCTACGCGGAATTTGAAGCCGGTCACCAGGATTCAGGTATCGAGGATTTTTGCAGATACTACCTCGCGTCCAAACGGAATAAAGAGACCTTGGGTAATATGTTTGACGGCGAAATTCCTCCCAGAGCAGATATCATTATGGCGAAATTGATAGACCGTATCTCGAGAATGCATATGATCTATATACAGATTGCAATGATGGGGATGAAAATTCACCATTTTGAGGAATTCAGCCTGCTGAGTGCCATCGCCAATCTGCGGACGCCAAGAAAAACGGAAGTCATATACCATACCATTAATGAACTATCCACAGGCTTGAATTTACTTGCTGGTATGAAAAAGCGGGGTTATATCAATGAACAGGACGACCCGGAAGACAAACGCTCCAGGCGTCTCAGCCTGACTCCCAAAGGAAAAAAAATATTGGAGGGTTGCTACGAAAGATTCAGTAAAATTCCGGAACTGCTATTTAAGGATATGAAAGAAGAAGACATTCTGCTTTGCATCCAGCTATTGAAAAATGTCGATTTAAAATTCTCTAAATCATGGCAACATGATAAGGGCAGATCCCTGGAAGAGATCACCAAAAAGCAGGCCTCCAAAACAATGATTAAAGCAGTTACCAATAGCCTATAATTCGATGTCCGATGGCATTTGAACTATGAAACCGCCGGTACCGAATGGTGTTCATGCACGATAACCCACTGACCATCCATCTTCTTTAAACCAATGGTGAGCCGGAAGTCCAGTGGCACATAATCTGAGGAGTTGCTTTTGTCCGCGCACTGCATTTTCGCGAATGCGAATCCAACCTGTTCGTCCGCAAAAATCCGGATTTCGAGAATGTCAAACACATCGGGTTTTGTGTATTTAAAGAAAATATCCCAGGTTTTTCGATAAGCCTCTATACCGACCGATTCAAACGGCTCCGGGACATCATACATGACGATGTCTGGTGAATGATGGGCCAATATTTTCACCATATCCTTTTTACGAACAGCTGCTGCCCAGTTGGTAATAAGCTGTTTGATTTGATCGTGATTATTCATGGATCGAAATTACGCCGTTCAATGTGTGATAGTACATTTTGTCCATTAGTTTATGTTCGTTATAAGTATAGTCCTACCGGGTGGGCTTCGATACGGGAAATGGCCAAGGCGCCTCCGGAATTGAAATAGGTGATTCGGATTGCTGACTTGTCAGTCGGATGTTTCCTGGGCCATTTCCCGTCCCGGCATCGGACCTGGCCATGTGCTAAACAGTTCGTGGCCGATAACCATTGACCCATGTGGTATTTGCTGGATAATGTGGGGATTTAGGTTTCCTTCAAATATTTATTTTGGAAATCTGTTTACTGTGATTTATATTGGACCACACTTGAGAATTGCCTGTGCCCGCCTTCTCCCAACCTGTATGGGTTGCCTTGGTTGAAACTTGCGAATAATCGTTTGCAGCGTTGACTGAATTTAAATTGTCTTTGAATATCTGGAGGCTTATTTAAGTGGACCGCCATGAAAAAAAACAGCCCTTTTTCTGATTCTTTTTTGATGACTATCCAACAACGGGCTGCTGCCGGTGACGAGGAGGCGTTTAAAAAGATCTATTATCTCTTTTATAAGAAATTGTACCTGTTTTCACTGGCCCTGGTCAAAACCAAAGAAGCGGCTGAAGAAATTACAGAAGATGTTTTTATCAGGATATGGCAAAAAAAGGCCCAAATTTCAGCCATCCATAATCTGCGGGTCTATTTATATATTGCTACAAAAAATGCCGCACTTAGTTATTTGTCAAAAAAAGCAAAAGACAATTTAACTGAGCCTTTTGACAACATCAATATAGACCTGCATAAATCAACAGTTACGCCTGAGGAGCTCATGATCACGGCGGAGATGTACCGCCAAATCCAACTGCAGGTGGAATCATTGCCGCCGCGATGCAAAATGATATTTAAATTAATTCGTGAGGATGGATTAAAGTATAAAGAAGTATCCGATATTCTGAATATTTCAGTAAATACCATCGATGTCCAAATTGCCATTGCAGTAAAAAAAATCGCGGTTGCGCTAAAACCTGAATTTGGCTTCCTGTTTACAGAGAAATCAAAATCAGGTAGCATAGAGAAACTCCCAAGCAGGACCTAATTACCCTTCCATTTCCACCCGCATATGCCCCACAAATAACTGGAAACAGGGTTTATTTTAAGAAAACCGGCCATTCGTTTAGTAGATAGGCTGGATTTTTCAGTCCTATTTAGTTAGCACCATGTCAAATGGAAGATAATCACTTATGGTTTTTGATTGCCCGCCATTTGTCGGGAGAGATCACTGCGCCCGAATCCAAAGTGTTGCAGGAATTGCTGCAAAAACACCCGGATAAACAACACCTGTTTGATATACTTCATTCTTACTTTGTTTTTCAGAAAAATTCCGAAGAGGGGAAAAGCGATTTAACGACGGATGATGAACGGAGATTTCGCAGAATCATCGAGCAGAGCAAATTTAGCCAGGATCCCGGCTCCCTGCCTGCGATTAAACCAGTCATAACCCTGTCCCGTCATAGATTCTGGCTATATGCTGCCGCTATAGCGTGTATTGTGATTTTAGCCGGTTTAAATTTCAATTATTTTCACCAGCAAAACACTAAAACAGAAAATACAGCACCCAAAGGAAATGAAATCATTTCCAGATCAGGGGCAAGAACAAAATTGCTGCTTCCCGACGGATCCCAGGTGTGGCTGAATTCAGGCAGCAGACTGAACTATTCAAACGCCTACAATGTAACCCTGCGCGAAGTGGATTTGGAAGGGGAAGCTTATTTTGATGTAGTAAAAATTGCGGGGCATCCTTTTATCGTCCACGCCTCATCCCTCAATATAAAAGCGCTGGGGACTGCATTTGTTGTAAAGTCCTACCCACAGGACGAAACGGTCGAAACGACCCTATTAAGCGGTATTATTGAAGTGAGCCGGAAGGATTTCCCGGATGGACCAAAAGTAATCCTGAAGCCGGATGAGAAGCTGATTTTCAATAAACAATTGGACCCTGAGGTGCGCCATTATGCCAGTGATACTTCGGCTAAGTATTCAGCAACAACAATGGGTAAGATATCCGTTGCGGCTGTTTCAAAAAACATTCCGGATAGTAATAAGGTAGAAACCTCCTGGGTATATAACCGTTTAGTTTTCGACGGCGACAGTTTTCAGGAGCTTGCTAAAAAAATGGAACGATGGTACAATGTAAAAATTACGCTGAACAGTAAGGAACTACTGCACTACCGGTTTAAAGGGGCTTTTGAAAATGAAACAATCAAAGAGGCCCTGGATGCATTGCAATTGACAGCCGAATTTTCTTATAAAATCAATAACAATGAAATCAATTTATTCAAAAAATGAGTTTGTCAGCAGCTGATGACAAACCGGAAATGATGACTATTTTTTAAAAGACAAGCGGAACCAATTCACTTAAGAGGCGATGAGTGTCTGGGATTATTAATCGCTAAAAATAATAACATGAAAAAATTACCATTTCCTGCCGGGAGCAGCAAAAAGAACATGCTCTTTAAATTGCTTATCATCATGAAACTTTCCCTTATGTTCATCCTGCTTGCAGTCCTGCAGACCAATGCAGGAGTATTCGCACAAGGCTCAGTTACCCTGAACCTGCGACAGGTGGAAATTCAAAAAGTGCTGAACAAAATTGAAAAAGAAGGAGAATTCAGATTCCTGTATAACTATGATCTTAATTCATTAAAGAAAAAAGTAGATGCTGATTTTAAGGAATCTTCCATCAAAGACGTTTTAAACAAAATTTTTGCAAATTCAGATCTTACTTACAAAATGCTGGACAATAATCTGATTGTGGTCATGTCTTCAACCCAGGTGATGCAGAATATCCGCATAACTGGAAAAGTTACCGGGGCTAACGGAGAGCCACTGTCAGGGGTAAGCATTACCGTTAGAGCGTCTGGCATTGGAGCCAATACTGACAATAATGGTGTTTACACAATGACGGTTCCGGATGATGCAACATTAACTGTTACTTATATTGGTTATGAAAGCAAAGAAATTAAAGTAAATGGCCAATCAGTTGTGGATATTCAGCTTTTACCCTCAAATAAACAATTGGATCAGGTGGTCGTAGTTGGTTATGGTGTTCAAAAACAAAAAGACATCACTTCTGCGATTTCCGTTGTGTCTACGAAAGATATTTCCAGCCGGCCGATCGTAAGCCCGGTGGAAGCAATCACCGGAAAAGTTCCGGGCATTCAGGTTTCTGTGCCTTCGGGTATGCCAGGCAGTGACCTTTCTGTAAAGATAAGGGGCATCGGCTCACCCAATGGCAGTGAGCCATTGTATGTAGTGGATGGCGTTTTGACAAATGATATCAGATCCATAGACCCCAATACAATTGAGTCAATAAGCGTTTTAAAAGATGCTTCAGCGGCTGGAATATACGGAGCGGCCGGTTCTACAAACGGTATCGTGATGATTACCACCAAACAGGGCTCAAAGGGCAGACCAAAGGTCGATATCAGTCTTTATACCGGGATTCAGCAGGTAACAAAAAAAATACCTGTCTTGAACAATCAGCAATGGCTCGATTTGGAGTCAGAAATATTTGATACGACCCAGGCGGGTTTTCTTGCCACTATTCCTTCTTACTATAATTTAAATACAACCAATAATAACTGGCAGGACCTGATTTATCATAATGCTATGCAAACAGGCGTAAACGCCGGCATTTCAGGCGGTTCAGAAAAAGGAACATATTATATGGATTTTGGCTATCTGAACCAGGACGGAATTATGGTAGGTTCAAACTTCAAACGCTATTCCGTAAAATTGAGTATTGATCAGGCTGCAGCAAGCTGGCTGAGAATCGGAGCAAATCTCAGCTTCAACAGAACAAATCAGAGAACCGTTCCTGTCAATACTTCCACCCAATTTGGCGGCGCCGTTGTCAGTGCCCTGGTAACCCCCGAGTATATTCCTATATATATGCCGGTCGGCTCTCCCCATCCGGGCGTTTTCGGTTACAGCACCTTCTTTTCAGGGGATAATCCCTATTCAGACATTTACAGTAGTACCAATAACACCGTTGGGAACAATTTTTTGGGCAATGCCTACGCCGAGGTTAGTCTTGGATTCAATCTTAAACTTCGCACGCAACTGAATTCCGTGATAGAAAATTCAAAGTACGATCAATTCTTAGATCCATATAAGAGTTTATACGGAATCAGTTTGAATGGACAGGCAAATGACAGTTATTCGGAAACCAATCGCTGGGCCTGGGATAATACATTAACTTATTCCAAATCATTTGGTTTGCATTCCCTAAATGTGGTAGTGGGAACCTCTGCATTAGAAGAAGCCATCACTCTTTCTTCTTCGTCCGGCCAGGGTTTTGCAACAAGTTCCATTCAAACCTTAAATGCGGCAAGCAGTCATTACACTGTAAGCACATCAAACTTTGCATGGTCGACCAACTCCTATTTTGGCAGAATTAATTATTCCTACAATGATAAATATTTATTTACGGGAACTTTCAGAGCTGACGGAACCTCCAGGGTCGGGATCAATAAACAATGGGGTACATTTCCTGCGCTTTCTGCCGGATGGAGGGTTTCCAATGAGGGTTTCATGAAAGAAGTGAATTGGGTTTCCGATCTCAAAATCCGCGCAGGATGGGGTGAAACCGGCAACCTGCCGCCCTATACCGTTTTGTATCCGTCCTATACCCTGCTAAGTCCGGGCGCCCCTTATGCGTACAGCAGCAGCGCAACGGCTGACCCCGGAGTAACAACAACTTCTCAAATCGGAAATCCGAATTTGAAATGGGAATCCGGAGCTCAAACCAATATTGGTTTTGATGCGACTTTCCTTGGTCAGAGATTGACGTTTTCGGCAGACTATTATTATAAGAAGGTGAAGAACATGATATTTTCACAAATGGGAAGCCTTGTGTTTGGTGGGCCGATCACTCAAATCAATGTTCCTGGTTATGATATCAACAAAGGTCTTGAATTTAATATTGATGCTGCCGTCGTAAAAGAAAAGGATTTCGGCTGGGATATTAACTTCAATATTTCATTTAACAAAAACCTGATCACAAACCTTGATACGACGCTTACAAGCTCTTACCAGACTGGGGCGATAACTGTGGGTGGCAGCCATGCTCCCATTTATACTGAAATAATTAAAAACGGATACTCGCTTGGAACTTTTTGGGGATACCAGGCTTTGGGAGTCGATCCGGCTACAGGAAATGAAAAATTTGGGACCGATCTTACGAGTTTAGGAACCGCTTTGCCCAAATACATTTTTGGATTCAGCAATACATTTCGTTATAAAAATTTTTCTCTTTCAATGCTAATTGACGGAGTGCAGGGAAATAAAGTTTATGATGAGACCCGGATGGAAATAGAAAACCTGACTGGTTATGCAAACGAAAGCGCAGCTGTTTTAAACCGATGGAAAGCACAGGGTAATGTTACGGATGTTCCCACGGCAATAGCCAATGGAACAACCAATGCCGCCAACGCCGCTTTGCTGCAGAGCCAGGTGTCTTCCTTATACGTTGAAAACGGGTCTTTTATACGCATGCGCAGCGCTACCCTGTCGTACCAGTTGAATCAGAATATATTAAAACATATCGGCATTTCGGGTCTTCGGTTTTATGTGACGGGACAAAACCTGTTTATAATAACGAAGTACAAAGGATACTATCCCGAACTGGATAGTTTTGGACAGGGTACCAACAATCAGGCTGTCAATGCCGGGCAGGGGCCGTCTTTATATTCAATAGGCGTAGATGCCGGAGCATACCCGGCAGCGAGAACCATTACAATAGGTGCGAATGTTCAATTATAAATTTCTTAAATATATTTTTATGATTGCGAGAAATTCTTTTAAATGCATATCCATCGCGGCAGCTTCATTATTGCTGTTTTCCTGCAGTAAAAGCTTTATCGATAAGATACCACAATCCAGCCTGACAACAGGTAATTTCCCTAATTCCGCAGCTGATGCCGAGAGCGAACTGACGGGCGCCTACGACTGGATGGTTTTTTATACAAATTTTTATCAGTATGATAACTTCATGAACACAGACGGAAAGTCGGATAACTGTTATATTAATAGTGACAACGTATCCGCTGAACAGCCCCTGGAATATTTTTCAACGGTGACTGCGGCCAACACCAATATTCAAAGGGACTGGCAGGAATTATATAACGATATCAGAGCGGCCAATGCGGTGCTGGATGATGTACCCAAAATTAATGATCCTGCTTTGACCAGCGCAAGGAAAGCCATGATCTTAGGTGAGGCCAGATTTTTACGCGCCATGCACTATTATTGGCTTGTTACCGAATGGGGCGAGTGTCCGATCATCCTTTCAGTCACCAACGGAGGCAATTTATATCCTGCACGCAATAAGGTGCCGGAGGTCTATGCGCAAATGATAAATGATCTGCAATATGCTGACAGTGTTTTGGATGTTACACCCTATAACGGGCAATTGGGAAGAGCAACCAAGGGCGCTGCGGAAGCATTGTTGGCTAAAACCTATGCACAAAAGGGGGATTATACGAATTGTCTTCTTTATTGTAATAAAGTGATAAGCAGCGGTACCTATTCATTGGTAAGTAATTTCGCCAACCTTTGGGGATCGGCGAACAAAAACAATTCTGAATCCATTTTTGAATTGCAGGCAAATGGCAGCACATATGGCTTTTTCGGATTTGAAATATTTGATTTCGTTGCCTCAGATGGCTATCCCAAACGCGACATTGCCTCAGCGAACCTGATCAATGCGTTTAAAGCGGCCGGTGATACCCTTACGCGATATCAGGCTACAGTCAACTGGCAGATTCCCGGCGCGGCTTTCACCATGCCGCCGAATGCCTGGGACCCCAGCCAGCCTATACCATTTATGAATAAATATCCAGACGCAGGCGGGTATAATTCTCCAGATGATATTGTTCTGATGCGCCTGGCGGATATTATTCTTTTAGCTGCTGAGGCAAACAATCAATTGGGAAATACAACTGCAGCCATTACGTTGTTAAATCAAATCAGAACCCGCGCAGGTTTACCCAATACTACCGCCACTTCACAAACCGACCTGGCTATGGCCATTCTGAATGAAAGGCAATTAGAATTGGTATTTGAATGTACGCGCTGGAACGATCTGCAAAGGGCCGATGCAAACGGAACTCTAAACATCGTTACGCTTATGGGTAACCAGTTTGATTCTCATGGAAATAATCTCAATTACGACATGAATGCAAATAAATACCAATATATTTTTCCTGTACCACAGGAAGACTTACAATTGAATAAAAACCTTACCCAGAATCCCGGGTATTGATTTTTTTGTGATGCTGTTTTAGAGGATAAAAGTTCGAGCGTTATGAGAACTAAGATGGGTTCAGCCGTTTTAATTAGCAGTATTCTTGCCCTGTTTTCGTGTTCAAGAAATAACAATTCGGGCGGCAGTCCTGGCACGGGCTCAACGGGAACCACCCAAATGAGTGACGTTAGTTTTTGGCTCACTGAAGGAGATCAAACGGTATTATTGCAAAGGCAAAATACGCCACTTTTGTTTGGGACAAGTACGAATAGCAATCCGTTCATTGATGTGGATAGCACGCAAACATTTCAAACCATCGATGGTTTTGGTTTTACACTCACGGGAGGCAGTGCTCATGTAATTAGTCAGATGGATGCAATCAGCAAAGCTGCATTGCTGAAGGAATTATTTGGAAATGATAGTTCCTCGATTGGCATCAGTTACCTGCGCCTTTCCATAGGCTCTTCAGATTTAAACGCATCCGTTTTTAGTTATGACGATATGCCCTTGGGACAAACAGATACAGCCCTTGCCCATTTTAGCCTCGCCCCGGATTCGAGCGAGCTAATACCCCTGCTGCAGCAGATTGTCGCTATCAACCCATCAATAAAAATTATAGCAACCCCCTGGAGTGCGCCAGTCTGGATGAAGGATAACGATAACTCCATCGCGGGAAGTCTGCTCGCGACCTACTATAATGCCTATGCACAATATTTTGTAAAATATATTCAACAGATGAAGTTGAAAGGCATCAGCATTGATGCCATCACACCGCAAAATGAACCGCTTAATCCAAACAATAATCCGAGTATGGTCATGCAGGCGGCCGATGAAGCTGCCTTTATAAAAAACTTTCTTGGGCCTGCCTTTCAATCCGCGGGAATCACAGCAAAAATTATCGTTTACGATCACAATTGCGACAGGCCAGACTATCCCGAAACCATTTTACAGGATGCAGCGGCAAATGTTTTTGTAAATGGTTCTGCCTTTCATTTGTACGCCGCGGATATAAGTGCCCTGGGCCAGGTACATAATCTGTACCCGGATAAACAGGTATATTTTACTGAACAATACACGGCATCCACGGGGGATTTTGGCGGAGATCTGGACTGGCATGTGAAAAATGTGATCATTGGCTCCATGCGAAACTGGAGCAGGAATGCCCTTGAATGGAATCTTGCAAACGATGCCTCCTATGGCCCGCATACCACTGGAGGTTGTACCACCTGCAAAGGAGCACTGACCATCACCGGCTCGTCAGTGACCAGGAACGTTGGATATTATATTATTGCACACGCTTCGAAATTCGTTCCGGCCGGGTCTGTTCGCATATCCAGTACTGTAACTGGTGGTTTGCAAACAGCTGCGTTTATGACTCCTGGTCAGAAAAAAGTGTTGATCATTGAAAATGATGATCAGTCGCCGGATGCAATTAATATCCGGTTCAACGGAAAATGGGTTACCACAACGGTTCCGGCCGGGGCGGTTTGTACATATGTTTGGTAAGGATCTAGCTACTCAGCAGATCGATACGTTATTCCAGCCAGAGTCAGGATGAACGGAGCTATGATAAGGATCAGGTGAACGGGAATAGAATGTTCATAATTTACCAGCGTCAATATTTCGATCAAAAAATGAACGCTGGCTATTACACACCCGGATTCCTCGCATCCGAATTGAAAATAATTATTCCCGGGATCGGACAGCTATCCATTGCTGCAGATGACTAAAGAATACGTAAGAAGACGTAAGACGGAGTGAGAAAAGCCTTAGAATATACTAAAGTGCAAATCCAATATAATGAAATTTTTGCAAAAGCTACCAAATATGTGAGTGATATTGTAAACGATCCGTTTAAAAAAAACGGCTTGCCTGATAAGTCATTTCTTTGCTATTTCCTCCAGATGACAGGTGGTTTCTCCAGTTTTTTATTTTTCGGTGGCAGGGAGAAAATTTTTCCAAGAATTTTCCTTTATCGATATGCAAAATGAATTATCTTAAGGATCGTAACCTATAAGTCTTAGAAATTAATTCAGGGTTTGCGGAATTTGATATGGCTAAAAAAATTATTATACCTGCAATTTTCTTATTTGTTTTAATTCAAATATTCGATTCCTGTAAGAAAAACAGCATGAGCAATATTCCGACTCCTCCTGCCTCGCCCATTACAATTATATCTGTAAAGCCCAATACCGGTAAACATGGTGATACCATAATTATTACAGGCACTCATTTTAATCTGAATGCTTCAAATGATACAGTAAAATTCAATGGCTTGCCTGCTGTGGTTCAGACAGCTTCTGCTGATACACTATTAGTGATTGTTCCATCCGGTGCAGGCTCAGGGGCAGTTACAGTTAATAGGGTAACAGCACCCGGGCCTGTTTTTGCATACATTCAAACGGTAACGGTAAGCACGGTGGCAGGTAGTGGCATGCAAATTGCGCCTGGCGGAGGTTTTCTAGGCGGGTACAAGGATGGACCCGACAGCATAGCGCAGTTCGATGCAGTTTTTGCATTATCCCTCGACGCATCAGGTAATATCTATGTCTCAGATTTAGGCAATAACCGCGTCCGTAAGATTTCTGCCGGATTGGTTTCCACGCTCGCCGGCAGTGGCTTTAGCGGTTTTTTGGATGGGGCCGATTCTGCTGCGGCATTTTTCGGACCATATGGAATAGCTGTAGACAGGCAAAGCAATGTTTATGTAGCAGATGGATTTGGTCATCGTATCCGGAAAATTTCGGGCGGACAAGTATCAACACTTGCAGGTACTGGTTTTCCAGGGGTTATCAATGGACCTGATTCTGTTGCGCAGTTTTATGATCCTGTTGGCCTGGCCATTGATTCCACAGGGCTTCTTTACGTGGTCGAGGTAAACGATATTCGCAAAATTTCGCCTGCTGGAGTGGCTAGCTCTTTCGCCGGTGGAGGCACCCCGGGTGTTGGAGGATATTTGGATGGCCCGGACACTACCGCACGTTTTAATAATCCCATTGGCATTGCCGTTGACGCACAAGGCAATGCCTATGTGGCCGATAACATTAACAAGCGCATCAGGAAAATCACAGCGGCAGGATTGGTAACTACACTTGCGGGTAATGGCACTCAAGGTTTTCAGGACGGACCGGCAGATTCGGCAGAATTTTATTTACTAACCGGAATTGCCGTTGATTCACAAGGCAATGTTTATGCAACTGATCAAAATTGCATTCGAAAAATTACGCCTGCAGGAATTGTTAGCACTTTTGTCGGCACCCATATTGGAGGATTTGTAGATGGCCCTGCACTTGAAGCACTATTTTCCACTCCTGAAGGTCTTGCATTTGACACTCAGGGTAACCTTTTTGTCGCCGATTCCGGAAATCAGCGTATCCGAAAAATTTCTTTTGAATAATCGTTCAAATCTAATTAATTCACCTCGGATGACAATCCATTTTTTGCTATCGTTGGTCGCGACTATATTTCCATTTTGAATAAACAAATTGCTGCTGATGTAAATCCGGTACCCAATCATACACGTCATCAATGGGCTCGCTGGGATGCTGTATTATGGACAGATAAAGGCCGCCCTCGCACTCCCTTATTATTTTATGTAACTATTTTATTCTTCTATACACGCTTTTTGTTTGCTCAAACACAATAAAGGAATCGAAACGGCCTTGTGTGTTCGGGATAAATTGTATATCAACAGGTAAATGTTCATCAATAAAAAAAAGATTACCGGCTGATGGTTTTAAAACAGAAATTCCATGGGGAGTTTTAGCTTGCAAACCTTTTTCATCTGCACTTAGCGAAACGGTATCTCCCTGGTCTCCCAGAAAAGTTCCCGCATAGGCTTTCAGCTGTTGCTGCCCCAGGGGCACTTCTTTGTAGGTAAATCTTGTTTGCCTGAGTAACCAGGCATACACACTGTCGTTATTGTACGTTCTTTCCCAACTGTTATGATTGGCATCGGGATACACTGTGAATTTTACGGAGGGATTAAACCTTTTTGCAGCAGTGATCATTTGCTGATCTCGCGTCACCGGCACTACATTGTCCAGCGCACCGTGAAAGCACCAAATCGGTACGTGGCGAAGCCTCCAGGCTTCTGCAGAATCACCGCCCCCGCAAATCGGAATTATCGCCGCAAATTCTTCGGGATGTTTTATGGCAAACGCCCAGGTGCCGAATCCGCCCATGCTGAGGCCGGTTAAATAAACCCTGCTGTCATCAACCCTGTACGTTTGTTTGATATACTTCAGCAGACGGTATA
The DNA here is from genome assembly GCA_025449645.1 of Chitinophagaceae bacterium. Taxonomy (GTDB): domain Bacteria; phylum Bacteroidota; class Bacteroidia; order Chitinophagales; family Chitinophagaceae; genus Puia. The sequence goes on from JANWIY010000118.1 coordinate 16,261, forward strand.
AACCTTCAGGCTCCCATCCTATATTGGGATCTTGCGCCTGCGGCGAAACAATAATAAAAGGAAAATGTTTCCCTGCCGCAACCAATTTTGGGGGTCCGTTTACTTTTACTTTCTCAATATCGGTTCCGGATTCACCACTGCCGTGCAAAAAAAAGAGCAATGGCCATTTTTTAGCCGTGTCATTCTGGTAACCATCAGGCAACGATAATAAATAATCAGTTTGCCAGGTAAATTTTTCGGCGGTTTGCTGCGCATGAACCTTACCTGAAAAGATGCTTATGAATAAAACGAGCAGGTAAAATAAATGCAGTTTTAGTCTTTTCATTTAGAATTCTTGCTTATTTGGGAATAAAGCTTGGCTATATAATAATAATTTTTACTAATTCTTTACGGCAGATCCGTGATGATGCCCACTGGTTAGTTCAGATTTAAAGCAGGTATTGTACGCAGCGAGTCTATTCAGGAGATCCTTGCCATCCTCAACGATTATTGCTTTTTCTGTTTCGCTTGCCGGTATAATTACGTAGCCATACGGTCCCTTTCCATCCCCCAAAATCGAATTGCC
>JANWIY010000119.1 GCA_025449645.1 Chitinophagaceae bacterium
TATCGACACGGTTTCGGCACCGCATGATCACAATGTTTTCCTCGGCCTTTTACGGACCAATGGCGTACATATCTGTCTTGGAGCTCCTCCAAAGCCTACTGAGATCTTTGGGTTCAATCTCATTGGCGGTCGGAAAAGCATTGCCGGCTCTCTGATTGGCGGATTGCCTGAAACCCAGGAAATGCTGGATTATTGTGCAGCTCAAAGCATTGTGTCGGATGTTGAAGTGATAGATATAAAATATATCCATACCGCCTATGATAGAATGCTAAAGGGCGATGTTCAATACCGTTTTGTAATTGATATGGCTAGTTTATAATTTGTAACAGGGTGACTCAAACGCGAACGCAATAGGAACCCGGTCCTGGAGAAAGCGGGAACCTGACTAAATCCTATTGTACAAATAAGAAGAAAAGAAAACCAATGGGTAATTTTTTCATAAATAAAATATGAGATGGGGAGGAATTACAAATTGAAAATTCCTCCCAAACCAAAGAGATTTGATTTACTAATATCCAGCGTTTTCATATAGGAAAAACGGATCTCTATATTTTTGGAACGCCTTCCCACGCCGATGCGGAAGCCCATGTTGGCTACCGGGCCAAAACCGGCCACCTTATAGGAAAAATCATTCCCAAAAAGATCACTTGCCCGGTTTGAACTTGCGTGGTATCCAAAACCGCCGCCGGCAAAGAACCCAAACCGCCTTTCCGTTTCCTTACTGGACCCTGCTCCAACGTTGAAATTGAGTATGAGGGGCGCATCCAGCATTAAGCCGAGGTTACCGCTTTCTCCTCCGTAACTTGAATAGGAATAAGAGGCTGAAACGCCTGCGCTCACCGGAATACCCACTGAAAGAGAGCTGTTTCCCGTTTCCATAAAACTTACCTTGGGAGAATAGGTAAATCCTCCGGTTACAGACGTGCTATATCCTGGAGATGCCTGAATGAAAGTAACAACTCCGACACCCTGCATAAAGGTTTGAGAAAAAGTGAACTTGGAAAATAAAACAGCAAGGGCTGTAATAAGGATGCTTTTCATAACAGGTTGAGATTTAGGGTTAAGATGACAGTTTGAAAACGGGGATGACCGTGGTTTATTGCCTGTTAAGGGTTTACCCCTGGTCATCATGTTTGCCGAGGGCGCGCTCAATATTCTTATCAGGGATGATCCAACAAATGGCCACGACTACAAAAAGCAATCCGGAGACCAATGTGCTATAGTAAGCCAGGGGTATGGCCAGTAAATAGCATATTTCGGAGAAAATGCCCTTGCGCATAACCTGTTCAAAGGCGTGCATCAGCTTTGTATTGTTCCGGTTTACCCGCTGAATGCAAATCTGCAGAATGGTAAAAGCAAGTCCGCACAAGAACAGCAAGCCTGAATACAATATGACCGAATTCCTTGCAAAATGATTCTTTCCCATCCAGCCGGTAGCAACAGGAACCATCGATAACCAGAAGAGCAAATTGAGATTCGCCCAAATGATACCTGCGTTAATATTTTGAAAAGTGTGAAACAGGTGATGGTGATTTCCCCAATAAATGCCTACGAATACAAAACTCAGCGCATAGCTCAGGAAATAAGGATATACTTCATTTAGTGCGCTCCATTCAGCATTTTGAGGAATTTTGATTTCCAGGACCATGATGGTGATGATAATCGCCAGCACCCCGTCGCTAAATGTTTCCAGCCTTGTTTTGTTCATGATGATGGATTTTACCCTCAGGCCCGGGACTATCAAAAATGCCGATTATCTGTCAAATTCTGCATAAAAAGGCTAAAAGAAGCACGTTAAAATTTCTCCAGATAATCTATTTTTACGTTCCTGCAAAACCCAAAACAGCTATAAATACCATGAAACGATTGCTTTTTGCCGCTACGATCCTTTTAATTCTTCAAACAAGCTTCGCCCAGATCAATAATCCAACATATCAGCCAAAGGTGGAGGCGCTGCTCAAACAAATGACCCTGGATGAAAAGATCGGACAGATGACCCAGGTCACTTTGGGTCTGGTAACAAAAGGAGGTGGTGGCAATGAAGATGGTGCGCTTGACCCGGATGCGCTCCAAAAAGCAGTTCTTGATTATAAAGTAGGCTCAATCCTCAATACGACGGTGCATGGTTTCTCCGTCCAGACCTGGCGTCAGATCCAGACAACCATACAGGATGAAGCAAAAAAAAGCAGGTTGAAAATCCCCGTAATCTATGGATTGGATGGAATTCACGGCCAGACCTATACGCTAAATTCAACGCTTTTCCCGCAAAGCATTGGCATGGCTGCTACACGTAATCCCGAACTCGTTGGCCGGGCCGCGGGCGTTACTGCAAGAGAACTGCGCGCGTCCGGCGTTCGATGGAATTTCGCGCCTGTATTGGATTGTGGGCGTCAGCCGCTCTGGTCAAGATTCCCTGAAACCTATGGTGAGGATGTTTTTATCGGCAGGACCATGGGTTCTGCTGCGATCCGTTCTTACCAGGGAGATGGTTTGTCCAATCCTACGGCCGTTGCAGCTTGTATGAAACACTATCTGGGTTATTCAGACCCGAGAACAGGGAAAGACAGGACTCCTGCATATCTGCCTGAAATCGAGATGCGCGAATATTATTTGCCTCAGTTCAGGGATGCAATAAAAGCGGGGGCTTCCACCATCATGATTAATTCCGGAGAGATCAACGGTACCCCTGTTCACGCCAGCCACTACCTGCTCACTGATGTACTTCGTAAGGAACTTGGATTTCAGGGGGTGATTGTAAGTGATTGGGAAGACATCATCCGGCTTCACACCCGCCATCTTGTAGCCGCCACGCCCAGGCAGGCCGTGGTGCTCGCGGTGAACGCAGGCGTTGATATGAGCATGGTACCCACTGATTATTCTTTTTTTGATTTGTTAAAAGAAGCTGTAGAAAAAAAGGAAGTTTCCATGAATCGTATTGATGAAGCAGTACGCAGAATACTTACTCTTAAATATGCCCTGGGATTATTCGATAATCCCTATCCTGAAAAAGGGACTGAATCCAATTTCGGAAGACCTGAATACCAATCGCTGGCTCTGGATGCGGCGCATGAGGCCATGACGCTTTTAAAAAATCAGGATCATGTTCTTCCAATTTCCAAGGATAAAAAAATTCTGGTTGCCGGTCCGGCTGCGCAAAGTATATCCGCTCTCAATGGATGCTGGTCCTATACCTGGCAGGGCAAGGATGAAAGATGGTATCCGGAAGACAGCAAGACCATTGTGCAAACGCTGGAGGAAAAATTTAAGCCCGGACAGGTCATTGTAGCCGGAAGTAAAGGATTTGAAAATCCTGATAATTTTGACACCGCAAAACTAAAAGAAGCAGCAGCGGATGTGGATGCCATAATCCTGTGCCTGGGAGAGGACGCTTATGCGGAAAGCCCTGGTAATATCCGCGATCTCGTACTCCCCGAAAATCAGCTGGCCCTCGCCAGGGCCGCAGCTAGCACCGGCAAGCCCGTAATACTGGTTCTTTCAGAAGGCAGGCCGAGACTCATTACTTCCATCGAACCGTCTATGCAGGGAATACTGATGGCTTACTGGTCCGGCAGGAAATCCGCCGAGGCCATTGCCGATGTTTTGACTGGCGATTACAATCCGGATGGACTACTGCCCTATTCTTACCCAAGAAGTATGGGGGAAATGGTTTTATATGACCGCAAACATTCGGAAGACGTAAGGGAAATCTTCAACGCCAATATGACCTGGAATGGATATGATCCCCTGTTTGCTTTTGGATCCGGGTTAAGCTACACACAGTTCTCGTATGGGGAGATCGGATTAAATACCAAATTCCTGAAGGGTTCTGAAAAACTGCAGGTAAGCATTACCGTTACCAATGCAGGGAGTCGCGATGGCAAACATACTATTGAATTGTATTCGCATCAGCATTATGCGAGCATAACGCCAAGTATGAAACGTCTGAGGGCATTTCAGAAAATTTCGCTGAAAGCCGGAGAATCGAAAACAGTAGTCTTTACGATTGACAAAAATGATCTCTCGTTTGTAAATGCTGAATTGAAAACCGTTACGGAAGCCGGGGATTTTGATTTGATGATCGGCGACAAAAAAGAAGTTTTCAGCTATCAGCCCTGATTGTTTATTCACTCCAAACAAGAATAAAATAAATTTTTATGATTGACCCTGCAATGATTACCACAAACATAGAACTCAACGGATATCAGATAGTAAGAAGCCTGGGTATTGTCCGCGGCATTACCGTGCGCTCCCGCAGTATTCTTGGCAATGTGGCGGGTGGAATCCAGACTCTTTTCGGAGGCAAGATTTCCATTTATGTGGAATTATGCGAGACGACGCGTGAAGAAGCTTTTCAACACATGATACAACACGCATTCGAAAGAGGAGCAAATGCTGTAATCAACATGCGTTACGATGCCAATGAAGTGATGAACGGCGTTACTGAAGTACTGGCTTATGGAACCGCGGTCGTTGTTGAGAAAAAATAGAAAGGAATGTTTTACGCCTCCTGCTCCTGAATAGCTGGATTAAATTGAGGGACTGCTTCCTGAACCCATGGCGGTAAATTATTTTCCTGGACGATCCAGACATCATCCACTGGTAAAAGGGTCAGATAATACCGGTTGCCCCTGTCGTCACTTACATCCACGTGGTATACCGAACCACCGATTCCATTACTCTTTCTGAAATTGAATTCCCGCAAACGACCTTCGGCCTTGATCAACTTCGAAAACTGCACATTTTTCAAAACTGCCATAATACAAATGTAAAACCTTCCTGCATAATTTTTCCGGAAATATCCGCCCCTTGCCTAAGAGTTTATCCCCAATATCAAAACCAGGGGGAATCCATCTGTTTGGGCCTGCCGACTCCGGCAGATATAGGAAATTTTAAAACAGGGCAATAGCGTTAAAAAACCCTGTTTTTGAAAGGAAATAGCGTTTATTGAATTCCCGGGGAATATCTCAGATCAGAACACCCCGGGCTTTATAAGCATTAACAAATGGTTTATAATCTAATTGCCGGCTGCATTTTGTCTGCTCCGATATTTTGCGAACTTTGAAAAAACCCAGTCATGTTTTTCAAATTGTCTGATCTCACCCGCGAAGAACTTGAGAAACTCATTTCAGAAAAAGAGATGAAGCCCGGATTAATATCTCAGAATCCATACATCGCCAACGGACCGGATTTTGAAATGCTGGCCAGCATGAAACCAAACGGACGGTACGATGTCCAACTCCTCGATAAAGAACAAGTTGAAAAATTCATCGGCCGCACGATCAGCGTTTTCAGGGAATATACAAGCTCCGCGAAACATGAATAGTCAGGCTTCATTTTTATTTTCCGCCTAATTTAATAACAACTCCGGTCGAGGGATACTGGTAAGTTTCATTGCTCAGGGTCAGGACGGACAGCCAATGGGATGGCCTTATTGCGGACCGGCCTTTCTTCTTCTCCCAATAAAACGCCCCACGGCTTTAGACTCTGCACGCGGTCAAAAACTATTTTCATAACAGCTATAACAGGAATGGATAAAAACATGCCGGAAATTCCCCAGATCATTTCGCCGATCACGACGCCCAGCACGGTAATGAGCGGATTTATTTTCACCTTGGATCCAACAATCACCGGCAGCAGTACGTTACTGTCGATCAGATGCGTTACCACCAGGGTTATGATCACCAGTATTACTTTACCCGTAACCACGGCCGTGGCAAAAGTAATCAGCGAACTCAGTAACAAAGCCGTAAAGATGCCCAGGTAGGGAATGATATTAAAAAGGCCGGTGATCAACCCAAGCAATATAGCATATTTCACATCAAGAGCCCAGAAGACGATACAGACAAAAGTAGAGACGATCACCATCTCGATAAATAATCCCAGAATATATTTCCGCAGGATGAATTGAACGTTTTCAACTATTTCATGAACGACCAGGGAATTTTCTTCCAAAAATACGGAGATGAGAAAAGTCATGATGAGTCTCCGGTAGGTAAGAAAAAAGAAAGTATAAATAAATGTAAATATCAAAAATAAAAGGATAGAAGAAAGGGAAAGCAATGTTGCGCCGACTACGGTCGTGCCGGAGGCCAGCACCTGGGAAGTTGCCGACTGAACATAATTCAATTGCTTATGCGCATTGATATGGTATTTGCGGGAAATCCAGTGCTGGAGATCGGAAAGTGAGCTGAAGAGCTGCTGCTTAAACTGCGGCCAGTCGTCAGCCAGCGCTCCGATCTGGGCTCCGACAACATAAACGATAAGAGAAATGGCCGCCAATAAAAGCAGAACCGCCAGCATGGAAGCTCCTCCTCTTGGTAATCTGAATTTGTTTTCCAGGAAACTGGCGAGCGGAAGCAGTAAAATGGAAAACAAACAGGAAAAAATAATTGGACTCAGCAATTCTTTTGATAGAATAACAAGGTAACCGATCGCAATCAGGCTTACCATAACAGATGCCAGTTTATGGTAAAAAGGCAGGGAATTGAATTGAAAGCGCATAAAAAATATGATCTCCCGGGATTATAGTTATGTAAATAAATCCTGGAATGACAGGATAAATGTAGTTTAAATTAACTTTGCCCAAATCACGGCTATGGGCATTAGCGACAAACTATTTCAATTGAAAAATCAAAAGGCAACCGCCAATCTGAAATCAGGGTATGACTTCTTAAAATCCAATGAGCACCGGCCGGGTATTACGGCATTGCCAAGCGGGTTGCAGTATGAAATTTTAATTGAAGGGAAGGGCGTAAAACCAACCACTGCAAGCAAAGTCACTTGCCATTATCATGGTACTCTTATTGATGGCACTGTATTTGACAGTTCGGTTGACCGCGGCCAGCCCGCCAGTTTCCCGCTGAATATGGTAATTAAAGGCTGGACGGAGGGCCTGCAGTTAATGCCGGTCGGGAGCAAATGGCGGTTTTTTATTCCCCCCGATCTCGGTTACGGGAACAGACAGGTGAGTGCAGAGATCGGTCCGAACAGCACACTGATCTTTGAAGTGGAACTCCTTGGCGTCAGTTAAGAACTATGAATCAGAACGATAATTTTGCCGAATGAAAAGCAGTAAAGTATTGATCGGTATTGGCATAACCCTTGCCGCAATAGTGGTCATTCACTACATCAGAACCAGAAAGATAACAGAAAAGAAACGCATTCATATTGCCAATGAAGGTTATGAAACCGCGGAAGACGTTTTGTACCCGAACGGGAAAACGCTGAGATTTAGTTGATGGTTGATAGTTGATGACTTTTTGTGTGATACCCAAATTGAATTCATCAGTACCGCAGCTGGAATTCCATTTTGGTTATTTAAATTGTTTGAGGCCTCCATCAACTATCAACTATCAACTATCAACTATATTACCTTTCCCCAAACATCACCTTATAAACAGTACTTTCTCCGCTGGACAGATTCTTCACTTTAAGAAAGTATAATCCGGGAGCAACAGAAGCATCGCGGTAATACATAAGTGTACTGTTCTGGATTGATACGGGCGATCCGGTAAAGATGACCTGTCCGGCTATATTATACAGACCAACCTGAAAGCGCTGAGCTTGCGTTGATTGAATATTAATATTCAATATATTATTTACCGGGTTCGGATACACGGAGATCTGATCGGTAGATTGAGTAATAATCTGAACCGAATTACTATAGGCAAACTTCCCATCGGCACTAATTATCTTCAGCCTGTATAGATTGACCCCTTTTCCAAAGTTATTATCTATAAAATTGTACGAACTGGCCCCGTAATTCCCCTGTACCACACCAATAAATTCAAAGCCACTGTTGTTTTCATTTTTCCTTTCCACCTGGTAGGTTGTTCCGCTTGCATCTCCCGGAGCATCCCAGAACAATTGGGAACTGGTTTCGCTTAAGGCATGACCTTTAAGCGTCACCGCCTGCGCCAATACAATCAAGCCTCCGCACATCCCGTCAAGATGAAAATAAGAAAGCTTGGTCAAACAGCCGCTGTTTACTGACATGCGGTTTACATACACTCCGGTATCGGCCGGTGTAAGAAATGGAATATTATAAGTTGGATTCGTGCCAACCAGGGTACTGTCAATAGCATCAGCTGTCAATTTCTTGTACCAGATATATGTTGCATTTGGAACAACATCTGTTGACAGCGTAATATTCTGATAAATACAATCTGAAGTGGCGGTTACAATGGTGTTGGCCAATGGCAGAATGCTCACGTCGTTCAGTGCGGCATTTCCACATGCGTCAATAGCTCTTAGCCGCACGAGGGAATACTGAACGCCGTTATTGATGCTGAAAACGGGATTTGCTTGGGGCAAAGAAATAATGCTGGGTGTTGAAGGCACACTGCCTATTACCTGATAGGTAAAGGGACCAACTCCGCCACTTACAGACGCGCCAACACTAAAGCTATTATTGTCGCACTGGAAGGCTGCTGACCGGGCCAGGTCGGGGAATGCATAGTCCGGAAGTGTAACGGTATCATTGATGGTGGTGATACAACCGGTGAAGGTATACGTAATCACATATACTGCAGCGTCCAGATTACTAAATGTAAAGTTATTGCCAGACCTGAAAGAATACCCAATTGAAGTTGGCACAAAATCCTTTTGCGTGATCGAAAGATTGACGCCTGTCAGGTTTGTGCTGGCAACCACCAGGAGGTCAGACGAGCCATTCTGCTGAATGCTGGATGGGCATTTCGGAGTAATCGTGTAAGCATGTGTCAATGTGCTCTGCTGGGCCAGAACAATTTGTGTGGCAGGAATGCCGCAGGTTCCCGTTACAACCACTCTATACTGCTGGCCCGGCACAGCGGCCGGAATTTGCGGAATAAGAATATTATTGCTGGTTGTCGTTACTGTTTTTAGCAGATTATTCAGGCTATCGAAAACATTCACGACGTACGGTGAAAATCCGGAGGTTATATTCACTGTGAGATCACTTGCATTGAACGTACATGAAGGCGTCGCAGTTACACTCATAATCGTTGAACTGGGTGCCAGCGCAAAACATCTTACAATGATGGTATCGCTACAGGCATTCAGAATGTCGATGCAATAGGATCCATAAACCATATTGTCAAAAACGCCCGTCGTATTCGTGTTGATAACTACGCCGGTGCTATCCCTCAGGAAGTATGTGGCTCCGTTCAAAAACAGCTGACCTGTAATGGATGCAGAAAACGTAGTACAACTCTGATTGCTGAAATTAACGGTTGGTCCTACGGAAGGTACCGGTTTAGTCACCGAAAAGTTTGAAGTAAAAACTGCACCAGCACATCCGTCAGTGGTCTGGATAGAATAAGTTCCAAATCCGGTTATGTTGAATACTCCTGTATTGTTACATGCTCCTATCTGGTTGTGAAGATTATCAAAAAGACAAAAGCTGGGGTTCGTCAGGTTTTGCTGATTGGAGATAGATGCTGTGAATCCGGAGCAACTCAGATTGCTCGTTACTTCGGGGCCGACAGAGGGAACGGGCGCGGTAACCGAAAAACATTTCGTGATGACGGTTCCGGTACATCCGTCAGTAATTTTTATGCAATAAGACCCGTATGGAACATTCGTAAATATTCCAGTAGTATTGCAAGGTATGGCCGGTACCGGATTGCCCAGGTTATCCTGGAGGCAATACTGTCCGCTATACAAATTTGCCTGGCCGGTAACGGTGACCGTAAATCCGGTACATGTTTTATTACTGATCGCCGGTGCACCTGCGGTCGGCGGAGGTTGCACAACGGTAAAGCATCTTTGGATGCTGGTGTCTGCACAGGCATCTGTCACGTTAATACAATAGGAGCCGAATGAAAGCCCATTGAATATTCCTGTGCTGTTGCAGGTAATTGGATTTCCTACACTATCTACCAGACAATATTGCGGTGAGACCAGATTTGATTGGCCGGTTACAGTTGCGTTAAAAGTCGTACATGTAAATCCATTGGCCGTAACCGTACCTGCAACAGAACGTATACGCTTGGCAGCGTTAAAATTAACGGTGAAAACAGATCCGGTACATCCGTCGGTTACCACTATAGAATACAAGCCGTAGGGGACATTATTGAAAATGCCTGTCGCGTTGCAGGAACCGACGGCATTTCCGAGATTATCAAAAAGACAAAATTGTGGGCTTTTCAGGTTTTGTTGTCCGGTTACCGTTGCTGTTACCGTCGTACAGGTAAAATTGGAAATGCTTACGGCACCCGTAATGGCCGGGATGGGTCTTGCCTCGCTGAAACATCTGGTGATCACTGTATCAAAACAGGTATTGGTTATTTTGATGCAATAAGCGCCATAAGGAAGAGCTGTAAAAGATCCAGTTGTATTGCAGGGCTGACCCGTTACGGGATTTCCCAGATTATCAAATATGCAGTAGGTCGGACTGGTAAGATGTTGCATTCCCGTAATCGAAACATTAAAACCTGTACATGTTAAGGATGAAACAGTCACTCCTGAAGCAACGGATGGAATGACCGCATTTGTCCAGGTTTTGAATTGAACATTTCCACACCTGTCTTTAGCCACAAGCGTCACAGTCCTTTTCTGGCCCAGGTCATAACTGAAAGTGGAAGTAGTAAACCAGGTAGTATCACCCGGTCCGTTAACAACCCCATATTGAAATCCATTAAA
>JANWIY010000120.1 GCA_025449645.1 Chitinophagaceae bacterium
GCAAAACAATAATTGCGGAACTGAAGGAAACTTTCGATTCAATGGTAAATATACTGGCAGACTTTAAAAAACAGGAAATAAACAATAGGCCCCTTCCAGGAAGTTGGACCGCCGGCCAGGTGGTCCATCATATTATTTTGTCTTCCGCCAGATTACCTGATAAAAATGTGACGATTGCGGGCCGCTCTTACGAGCAGAAGGTGGAATCGATAAGAAATCTGTTCCTGGATTTTTCACAGAAATTCCAGGCCGCTCAAGTTATCCAACCGGATGAAGGGCCATTTAATAAGGAAGATTTACTAACTAAACTCAAAGCTAACCTGGATGCACTAATTCATGTCGCCCAAACCAGGGACCTCAAAGCTTTGTGCCCGGATGTGGAAGTGCCGGGTTTTGGCTCACTAACCCGGTACGAGTGGTTGAAATTGATTGTCTACCACACCCAACGTCATACGCAACAACTCAGAAATATCTTCGCTATTAAAAAATAATTTGCAACTTAACCAATAGATTTTTTACTCTTAACGTCAAATAAGTTGGGGATGCATTGATCTGCGAGCAGCCTTTATTAAGGCAATATGAAGTAGTTGATAAAATGAGTCCTCAGACAAGAAGGCACATGAGAGTCTTACCGCTTTATAAAATATCAGCAGAGATTTTTTGATCGCAGAATCTGAGATTGGTAAGAGATATTCTCCCGGGTCCTAACCGAAAGCGGTAAGTGATTTGCAAGAAAGATTCGGCATATTCAGCACCCCTGCAATAAAATACACATTTTTTCAAATGCCTGAAGAATATCTGCGCAATAAAGAAATGTTTGCAAGATAACCGAGCAAGAGTGGGAGCAGTCTACATTCCCTGCCAACCAACAAAGGTGAGGATCATTACACCCGCCAAAAGCGCTGCCGCAATTAAATAGATAATGATCGTTTCACTAACATGTATTGAAGATGGTTTTTTCATAAATTCGGATTTCGTCATAAAATATAATTTATGTTTCCGCTATATAAAAACAACTATGATGCCAGAAAATGATTGTATTCCAAATCATTCATTATAAGGGGGTTACAGGTTAGCGACGAAAGGTGCCATTTGGAGGTATCTCCGATCTGATAATTGATCAATCAGGAACTTTCCTAAATCAGCAGCACTAATTCGCTCACCCGGACAATCCTCCAAATTGACTATCGGATTTCCTTTCTGATCAGTTTGTTCGACCAAAGGAACGCGAATCAGGGTCCAGTCTACCGGACTTGCCAAAAGTACTTCGTATTCCATTTGTTTGTCAGCAATAATGGCTGGAAAATATTGCCTCAATCCGCCGATGACGGCTATGGTTGTTTTCCAATGCGAAATTGAATTTCTCACCTTTTGAGGTTTGGTGAGTCAAAAAACGTTGAACTATTTATTAAGAGATTTTAATGGCGGAAATATACTATTTTAATAAGTATTAGCCGAGCCCGGCTGCACGCGCGATCAGAAACAACCCTGCTCCGACGACCACGATCCCGGTGACTTTTGCTGAGCGCACGCCGGTCAGTGCGAGACGTTCGAACGTAATAGCTGCCGCCACGAAAACCATAGCGCGAAGGTCCATAACTCCAATGACCAGGAGGATCAGCATCAGACCAGCGCAGCATTTAATGCAGTGGAGGCCGAGTCGCAGGCCATGTCGCCAGGCCGCGCCGGCCTCAGCAGGCAATGTGAGGTCTCGCCCTGGTGTCTCCCGACAGCAGGCAAGGTGATGCGCCTTCCACGCAGTGAACTGAAGGAAGCCTGCGATCAGAACGACCACTCCTACTGCCGTCGGTACGGCGCGCGCCAGCCCCGGTTGCTGCATCTCGATTGTCGCCAGCGCGATGCCCAGTGGAAATGCAGCCATTCCGAATATGGCCCACACGAAGAAATAAGCCATACTCACGAGCGCAGTCAGCTGACTCAGGTGGTGGGCCTTGCCAGTCCCGTCAACAGCCTGGCGGTAGCGCCATAGCATTGGGACCAGAGAAGGTAGCATCATTGCCACCATCATCACGACCCACATGCCGAGGAAGGACGCCGCGGCACCAGGTAATGTTTGTCCGGGCATCAGCATCCACATCATCGACATCTTCCAGCCGCCTGGCATTGGCATCCCGCTCATCGCCGACATGGATGCGCAACAGACGATTGTCACTGCCGCACTGGCGGCGAAGAGTAGCGCCGAGACGCCGAAGAAGGCCTGCCTGGAAGCTCGTTCGGAAATCATATATCATTTTAATTGTAGTCGCTAAAAAGGCGCCAATGAATTCACTCAGCGCTTATCATATTCATCGTGGCGGCGCCACCAGTTATTCTCCTCATTGCGCCCTTTTGGGGCCCGGTCCAACCACTGATAACCACCCCAGAGGCCATCCAGTCCCCGCGCATACGCAGAATAAGTATGGTAGACAACGCCATCCTCCAGCACAAACGCGCTCATTCCCGGTCTCTCACGTGTGAAGGTTGACAGGTCAGTACCTGTCTGAGCCGCGACCTCCGCGACCGGCCCCTCGCCTTGTTTTGTCAGTGAATCACCAATTCCACCTGTGTTCCATCCCTGTTCACGTCGGTAGTTGTATTCAATGCCCTCGCGCTGTTGCTCCTCGGTGAACGAGGCATTGAAGTCGAAGTTGAAGTCGCTGCCGAGCGATGAAGCCCAGGGAAAGATCCAACCCATACGCTGCTTATATGCGCGCAGTTTCGCAAGCGAACTCCGCGACACCGCTGAAAGAGTGACGTCATGGTTCGCAAGATGAACGACGAAAGCGTTAAATCCGTCTGCAATAGCTGAGCAATTCGGACATCCCGCAATGTAGTCGGGCCCGAACATGAAGTGGTAAACGATGAGCTGAGAACGACCTCTAAAAAGGTCTGGCAGCGAGGCGGTCCCTTCATCTGTGTCGAATCGATATATCTTGTCGACCCGAACCCAGGGCAAATCCTGCCGCTGCCTTGCCAGATCGTCGCTTCGTCGAACCAAATCCTTCTCAGCCTTAAGCAGCTCAAGGCGTGCAGCAAGCCACTCTTCATGAGTTCCTGTTTTGTGCCTGGTCATAGATTTCCTCCTTTTTTTTATGATGACAAAATTAGACCGCAATACTGTTTACCAAGGTAAAATTTAATTGTCAAAATGGCCGGAATTACCCCTTCCAAAATGGGTGAATTCTTCCAATGGAGAGACTTATTCAGTTTTAAAAACCACTATAATATGCTGTTTTTCAATCCATTACAAAGCGGCACCCGGATTGGCTTATAAAGTGATTCATAAAATACAGTGCTATGTTTAAAGCAGTTTATTTAAAATACTTTTTTTCAACCTGCACATTCCTGTTTAGTGTAATTCTGGCCGTTGACGGTGGCACGAACAAGGTTGATTTTGCAGGAAAGGACAAAGCTGCCTGGAACAGACAAGTAAAACAGTTTGTGAAAAATTATATTCAGGAAAACAAGGAAAATCTTTACAAAATTGATAAGCGAAGTAATTCTCCTTTCGTGATTATAGAATCTGTAATGAAGAGGTATGGTCTTCCTGTCCAGTTAAAATACCTCGCTGTGGTTGAATCTGAATTAAAAACGAAGGCCGTTTCCAAAGTAGGTGCCGCCGGCCCCTGGCAGTTAATGCCCGCGACTGCCCGTATCCTGGGACTGAAAATCAATTCCCGCTATGATGAGCGAAAAGATTATTATAAAAGTACTTGTGCCGCCGCAAGGTATCTTAAAGACCTGCACGAAGAATATGGAGACTGGCTGCTCGTTTTCGCCGCATACAACAGCGGAGAGATCAGCGTCAACTCGGCTATCAAGATGTCTGGAACCAGGAATTTCTGGACGCTTCGCCGTTATCTTCCGGAAGAAACCAGGGATTATGTAAATAAATATATTGCCACCCGTTTCTATTTTGAGGGTGCTAATAGCGAGGCCCTTAAATAATCGCGAAGAAGCGGCCCGCTATTTTTGAGCAGTTCAGGATGTGCTTTAGGAAAATATCAAAACAAGGCTTTTTGTGTAAACGAAAGCTGATTGTCGGTATACAGGGACACGACAACAACCTGATGATTCATTGTATTAGTTATTGGAAGATCGACCAGGTTCATCCCTTTGTTCAACCGCACATCTTTTTGCCACGTTAATATTTACATCAATCGTGTTGGAATATAAAGTTAGGCCGCTTGAAGTGGTGCATTTTATTCGGTAATAATTGTGATTGTAATTTGGATGTTTTTCAAAGTACGGGATGCCACTGAACAGGCAAATTAGAAAGAATGATGGCTGATAGCAATCGAAAAACAACGAGGATAAGTGCCCAATGAAGCGGGACCTATTAATAAATTCTAACAGAGATCAATGAATTCGGGAATCTGTTTTAATACTGCAATTTCACTGTATCTGCATTGGTAATTTATTTATCTTTTTTTATCTATAAAGCCTTTCCTGAATATTCTCTTTCGGTGTTTCAGTCCCCAGCTCACCAATTCTATAATGACTTTTTCCAGCGACCCCCCATAGGAGGTGAGTTCATATTCTACGGTAACCGGTTTTGTATCGAGAACAGTTCGTTTTACAAGTTCATTTATTTCAAGTTCCTTTAATTCCTTCGACAACATTTTTCCTGTAATTTTCCCGACATCACGCTGAAGGTCCTTGAATCGCTTCTTCCTTTCATTTAAAGAGCACATAATGGCAATCTTCCATTTGCCATTGAAAATATCCAATGCGTCCAAAAGAGCCAGCATATCCTGGGAACGTCCCTCTAAGTTAAGTGCTTTTTTCCCTGGCATTTCCCTTCTGGTATTAGATGGTATCCTGAGGGATACCAGTATATTTAAGTAAATCGGTTACAAATATATACCATAAAAGGTAACTTTGCGCGTCAAACGACTTTAAATCAAATAAAATGGAAATTGGAGTTGATAGTTTTGCTGCCATGTTTAGCGGCAATAAAAGCAAAACCATAAATGATGCGGATGCAATGGCTCAACTGCTTGAAAGAATAGAGTACGCAGACAAAATGGGTCTTGACTCATTTGGGATTGGTGAGCATCACCGTAAGGGTTTTCTGGATTCTGCTCCTGGGCTTATTTTATCTGCTGCAGCAGCCCGTACAAATCACATTCGTCTTACCAGTGCAGTTACGGTTCTTAGTGCTGCCGACCCTGTAAGGGTGTTTCAAAACTTCGCAACCTTAGATCTGATTTCCCGCGGAAGGGCTGAAATGGTGGTGGGACGTGGTTCATCCATAGAGGCATTTCCGCTGTTTGGCTATAACCTGAAGGATTATGATGAGCTGTTTGCCGAAAAACTTGAACTCTTACTTAAAATTCGTGCAAACGAATTTGTTACCTGGTCAGGTAAATTCCGTCCCGCCCTTAAAAATCTGCCGGTCTACCCGAGACCACAACAGGCTTCCTTACCTATTTGGGTTGGCGTTGGTGGTACGCCTGAATCCTTCATTCGTGCCGGCACACTTGGGTTACCGCTGATGGTTGCTGTGATCGGTGGTGAGACACAGCAGTTTCGTCCTCTGGTTGATCTTTACCGTGAGGCAGGAAAAAGAGCGGGATTTAAGTCCGAACAACTTAAAGTAGGTATGCACTCATTGGGTCATGTGGCTAAAACTTCGCAGGAAGCAGTAAATGATTTTTATCCGGGTTATGCCGAGACAATGACTAAGATTGGTAAAGAACGCGGATGGCCTCCGATGACCAGGGCCCGGTTTGAAGCTCAGGCAGGACCAAGAGGTGCATTGCTGGTTGGAAGTGTTGAAGAAGTATCGGAAAAGATTCTGCGACATTCCGATGCACTCGGCGGTATTTCCAGGTTAACTTTTCAGATGGACAGTGCTGAATTGCCGCATGAAAAATTGATGCAAGCTATTGAGTTCATTGGTACACGTTTAAAGCCATTGATCTCTTCGGACGGGAAATGGCCCGCGACCAGAAGGATAAAATAATCAACTGCTTAAAATTAATCCATTGAAAATATACAGTCTATTCGCTTTTAATCCCGGTTTACTTTAACAGGGTGAACGACGATTCTTTCACATCTTTAGAGTTGCCGCCAATAAAGATCATGAAATCTCCCGGCTCAAATACATAGTCGAGCTTATTATTGTAAAAACGCAACATGTCAGCAGTAATAGTAAACGAAATTTTCTTCGAATCACCCGCCCTTAAGAATATTTGCTGAAAGTTTTTCAGCTCCTTCACCGGCCTTACCACGGAACCAACCAAATCACGTATATAAAGCTGGACAGTCTCCTTACCATCGAATTTTCCTGTATTTGTTACGGTAATTGATGCTGTTAATGAATCTCCGGGTCTAAAGGACTTTTTGTTCAAATCTATTCCGCTAAATGAAAATGAAGTATAGCTCAATCCATAACCAAAAGGAAATTTTGGATCATTGGGTAAATCAATATAAGCAGAAACATAGTTTAGGTCGGAATCGTTTTTGGGTGGCCGGCCAGTATTGAAATGATTGTAGTACACAGGAATCTGCCCCTCCGAGCGCGGAAAGCTTACCGGTAGTTTTGCAGATGGGTTGTAATCTCCAAAAATCACATCTGCCATGGCGTCCCCGGCCTCCGTACCGAGCCACCAGGTATATAAAATTGCAGCGACATGATCTGCGGTCCAATTGAATATTAGTGGTCTTCCCGCATTGATCATAACAATAACAGGCTTTCCTGTTGCCTGAATGGCCATTATTAATTCCTCCTGAACCCCGGGCAAATGAATATTGCTCCGGCTTTTTGCTTCGCCACTCATATCGGCAGCTTCTCCGACATTCATGATTACAATATCCGCCTGTTTTGCAACTTCAACTGCTTCTGCAAATCCTGATGTAGAGGAATCGTTGATATTGCAGCCTCTTGCGTACAACAGCTTTGATTCCTTGCCTAATTTATTTTGTATTCCCTGCCATGGAGATATAATCCTTGCCGAATCATCGGGCCAGATGTAGGACCAGAAGCCAAGATTATCTCTTACAGATTTAATGAACGGACCTATCAGGGCGATTGTTTTAGTTTGTCTGGATAATGGCAAAATCTGATTTTCGTTCCTGAGCAAGACAATTGTTTTTTCCGCAATTTGCCTTTCCGCATTCAGGTTATCTTTATTATTCCATTGCTGTTGCTCTCTTTCCTTATTGCAGAACCTGAAGGGATCATCAAACAAACCCATTTCAAATTTTTTTATCAGAATTCTTTTCACGGCATCATTGATCGACCCTAAACTAAGTTTTCCATCGTTCACCAGCTTAGAAAGGTTCTTAATATAACTGCGGCTTTCCATATCCATATCGCAACCTGCAATTACCGCTTCCATTGCAGCTTCATAATTATCTTTTGCATAACCGTGAGGTATCATTTCACCAACTGAACCCCAGTCGCTGACCACAAAGCCTTTGAATTTCCATCTGCCTTTCAAAATATCTCTTTGCAGGTAAGCGTTCCCTGTGGCCGGTATGCCATTTAGATCATTGAAAGAATTCATAAATGTGGCCACGCCTGCTTCCTCAGCAGCTCTGAAAGGAGGAAGGTAGGTCTCCCAAAGCATGCGCAGGCTCATGTCAACGGAGTTGTAATCTCTTCCGCCGGTAGCCGCACCATATGCAGCAAAATGTTTTGCGCAGGCCATCAATGCATCGGTACTGCCCAATCCCTTTCCCTGAAAACCCTTCACTCTGGCCACAGCAATCAAAGAACCGAGATATGGATCTTCTCCTGCACCTTCCATGATGCGGCCCCATCGTGGGTCCCGGGCAATATCCACCATGGGCGCAAAGGTCCAGTGCACTCCTGCAGCTGCTGCTTCTGTCGCTGCTATGCGAGCCGATAATTCTATTGCATCCAAATCCCAGCTTGCAGCTTCTGCAAGAGGAATCGGGAATGTTGTCCGGTAGCCATGAATAATATCCTGGCCAAAAAGCAAAGGAATTTTTAATCTTGTTTTCATCGCCATTTGCTGCAATTCCCTTGTATGCTCCACTCCGGTTACATTCAGCATGGAGCCGAGCATTCCCATGCGGATCTGGTTTTGTTTATCACCATCATTGGTTATCGGGCCGGTAGCTTCCCAATCACCATTGTATTGATTCATCTGTCCTATCTTTTCATCCAGTGTCATCAACCTTAAGACAGAATCCGCTTTCTGCCCGATCCTTTGCTCCCGATTTTTTTTTGGAAAGTTCTGTGATTCGCATATTGTTAAATGCGATATCATAATTGTAAAGGCGAATAAGTTTTTAAAAAATGATCTTGTCATTTCTTTTATTTTAAATAAAGTTACAATCAAAGGAACATGGTCACCCCAACAAATATTAAAATCAGATACAACAGCCGGTCAACTCTTGCATAGATTTGTGGAAAAGTTTCAACTTTAAGATTTGCGATTTCGGTCCTATTTTGAGTATGAACTTGATCCGGAGAGGCAACAACCCTATAAAGGCCATTAAAATGTAATGTGGAGATTTTGCCTGGTATCTGCATTTCCAGCTTTCACGTCAAAATTATAAGTTTTGGTTTTGGAGCTATCAATTACACTCGTTGCTACAATCGAATATTTACCCGGCTTTAAATAAATGGTGCCGTTATCTTTTGGGGACAAATCCCAATCGATCACCTCATCCAAATCTATATTCGTGATTTTGAGTTTGCAAGACTCATCAGTCGTAAGTTTTACCAACAGCTGCCCCGCTGGTTTCTTTTGCCTTACGGTTTTTTGATTTGTTTGCTTCGGCTTTTCTTCCGTTTGAATGTTAGCCGAATGATCGTTTTGCGGAGTTGGCTGAGGAGGTGGAATTGTTTGAGGAGGCCTTTCACTATTGGTTTTTGTAGAATCGGTCACAGAAGGTACTGGCTTTACGGGCTCCGACATAACTATTGCGTTGGGAACGCTATCATCGCGTAGAACATCTGCAGGTTGAGCCGCTTGCTTCGTATATGGCAGTGCCAGATCAGGTCTTCGTGCTTTCCGGAAATAAAAAAGCATAATCAACAGTCCAATGATAATCATGGCGGTGATAAAGACAGGTCCCGCAATTCCCCTCGTTTGTTTCTTGATTGCGATGATTCCGCTCTTTATTCCCCTTTTCTGTATACCCCCACTTACTCTTATCAAATACATAGAATAATTGTCGGATGTCTTTTCAGAAGCTAATTGCTTAAAAGACTCCGTCAGGTCGATATGTGCATTATCGTTTTGGCTGACCAACAATTTGATATCATCATCCGATCCATTTTCTGCTAAGCCTTTACTACAAAGCAAAAAATAATCCCCGTCCTGTACATCCTCGATCCATTTAGTTTCTGCATATATCGGTGAATTATCTGCTTTAATACCGCGGGCAATGGATGCATTCCGCGACTGCAAACGGTTATTGTTTCCGGATATCCCACTTAATTGTAACGGCTCACTGATGCGTGAATTATCTTCAGTTCTAAAAAGAATTTCTCCTTCCCGCAAATGATAAATCCGGCTATCTCCGTACCATGACATGAGCACCTTCTGATCATATAGAATAAGCATTGAAAAAGTAGTGGCCAGATCGGTGTCCAATCTGTATTCCCGGGCATAAGTAATCAATCGGTCTCTGGCTTCAATTAATAATTTATCGATCAGTTCTCCGGACATTTTCTGTTCGCCAAACTTCAAAACCTTCGCTGCCATAAACTGGCAGATCAATTTACTCGCGATTTCACCGTTATCGAAGCTTCCAGCCCCATCACAAACAATGAAAACCTTGTCAGACAGGGTTGCCTTTCCGGCAGCAGGCCATATATAATCTTCCTGCTTTCCCTTCTGGCCAGTCTCAAATAAATAATATATGCTCTCAGGATTCATCATCAGGCAAATTAGGAGCCAATGACCAAATGTGTAAATATGCTAATGTGTAAATATGTAAATGAAATACAGGTCCCATAATTTTAACATTAGCACATTTTCACATTTTGCACATTTTCACATTTTCCACATTTCCACATTAAAGATATTTCTTTTTTAAATCCCTAAACCATTTATCGTCCTGCAGTGATCCCAACAGCGCATCATGATCCACAAAGCTTCTTTTCAATGCATGTGTCCGGAAAGATCTTTCAAACCATTTCAGAGACTCTTTAGTATCACCACGTAAGTAAATACAA
>JANWIY010000121.1 GCA_025449645.1 Chitinophagaceae bacterium
ATATACGGGATCAACCTTATTCATGATCAGCGCAACGGCATGAGGTTTTTCCGGGGCGGAGACAAATGCAGATGTAAAAGAAGGCGGTTTCTTCGCCTGGGCAGAATCCTGTTTGTTTTTTGCTGCTAACCCGTTTCCGGCTTTCAGGCTATCCTTTTGCTTTCCAGAAGCGGAATCCGCTGCTGTTTTCGGCTGTATTTTACCGCCATTTGCAATTGCAATACTATCATCAGCGGTCCGTTTTATTTTAAGGTTGGTAAGGTATTCTTCGATCCTTTCCCTCTCCATCAATACGCGCAGCGTATTCTTTGCTTTGGCTGCCATGCCGGTGCCTGAATACTTATAAATGATTTGGTTAAGCGTTGTCTTTGCCAGGCTATCGTGACGCGTATGCATATAATACAGAGCTTCTACATATGAAAGTTGCGGGGTCCAGTACTTATCACCATACACACTGTCCTGCTTCTTTTTTTCCGAAAGAGCCTGTTCGAAATTTCCTTCGATCAGGTCCTCGTAGATTTTTTCATAATCATGTGTAGCACGGGTCCTGATTTCCTGGTCTGGTGATCCGCTTGGCGGATTTTCAATCAACGAAAGATATCTTCCGGAAGGAAATTTTTGCTTCATCAGCGCGAGTATGCGCGCTGCATTGGCGGAATCATTGAGTTTCTCATAACAGTAGTAAGTATTGTATAAGGCCTCCTGGAAAAACCGGGTGTTTGGAAAGCGGTTTTCAAGACTGTCGTACATATCAATGGCTGAGATATAATCAGGAATATAATCCTGCAGTCCTTTTCCCAATGCATAAAGCGCATTTTCCACGGAGTCCTGTGATTTCTTCATTTTTTCCGGTGTAAGCGGAACATTTTGCAACAGCATCTGGGCTGTAAGCTCAACCTGTGTAGGCGCAGCAGGATTCCCTTCTGCTCCATTCAGGGAGTTCGGCTTTCCCGCAGCTGTTGCCGGTTTCTGTTTATTGATCATTGATTGAACCTGCCAGTTATCCACATTCGGGCGGTTTCCCCATTTTGACCTGAATTCATTATAGCCTTTGGATTTCAGAGACAGATTATAGAAATACCATTCAGCATTGCCGTTGTCGTTAAACATATCGGCATTGGTTGAATTTGTCTTAAATCCATAGCCGTTTCCGCCTGACAGCTCTTCCTCGGCAAGACCTTGTTGCTTCCGGTATGCCCGTATCATTTTTTTGATGAATGCGTTTCTATCTTCTTCAGTCATACCGGCAATTCGCTGCAGGCTATCCTGCCGCTCAATAATCATGATTTGCGGAACCACATGACTGAGTGCCTGTTTCCTGTCGAGCAACAGCTGCAGCGAATCGGCTATCAGCGGATTATTGGTATTGATACTATCATAAGCATGTTTGGCTTCGGTATATTTTTTTTCATCCAGGGAAAGCCAGCCAAGCTTAAGAAATGCCTGATCCCGCATAGAACCCTGGGAATTGGAATGAGCAATAGACTTCTTAAAAAATGCCTTTGCACCCGGATAATTATTTCTTTCCAGCTCCATTTCCCCCGCAGCATAATAAATAATGTCCAGATAGGGTGCATATAATTCCTTTCGGGCCATTCTTTGCAATGCGTCAATGTTTTTCCGTATATAATCCGTTCCTGCATCGCTTCCTTTATTCTGGCGGATGGCATTCAGCCTCGCGTACACATCCATGACCGGATCGAGGGTATGAGAGGCAGATTTTTCATAATAGGTTTTTGCAGTTGCGGGATTATTGCTTCTTTCAAAGAGCTGGGCAATGAGGTATTCCCACCTGGCGCGCTCACCCTGATTAGATGCATTATCCAGCGCCGGAATCAGATGAATCGCAGCACTGTCGTAGCTGGATTGCTTGTAAAACCAGAAAGCCTGCACTTCTTCAAGGGAAGACCGGAGCCGTTCGGGAAAATTCGGATCGTGCCTGAGGATATCAATCAGCACTGCTGCATGGATGAGATCATCGCGCATCAGGAAAGTGCGTATTTGCCAGATAAAGGATTCATTGCGGCTGGGGGGCAGGCTCAATGAGCGTTTTACGATATTTCTCTTTTCGTCTGTGGAAATCGTAAATGCGTTTCCGCCATCGTCAGCATTTTCATTACTTCCAATGGGCAGGGGGTATCCATCTTTATCCCTTGGGGCAAAAGCATAATTTACGAACTGAAAAAGCACGTGGGCAGAATCCAGGTTGTTTTTGTAATAATAGGCCTGGCCCATGAGCATATAAAGGTTATCTGCCCAATCGTTGCGGAGATCCCGGACCAGGATTGCCGTGTTTACCTTGTCGATTACAGAGTCGAGATTTCGTTTATCTCGTGAGGTAGTTTCCAGACTGTAATTATAAAACGGCAGCAACTTATTGAAGTTGTCGCGGAACTGCGATTTTGCGCGGTTAACGACTTCGTTTAATTTAATATTGGTATTGTAATAAAAATTGTAATGGGTAATGGTGTTCTGTATGAACCGCCGCGGAACCTTGAATTTTGTATTATCCGTTTTTTCGTAGCCCAGGGTACGGTTTTCGTATTTCTCAGGCTTGGGCAGATCGTAGCTAACCCCTTCCTGCCCGAATCCGTTCAGAAAAAAAATAACCGAAAGAAATACAGTAGAGGTAACGATCCGCTTCACCCTGGTCCTTTGTGATTGCAAACTAATTGGTTATTAACTGATATTCCCGATTTTTATTTTAAAAATCATTGATTTTAAGGCTGTTTTAACCTGCAAACCAATAACTTGTTATCTTTAAACTGCAATATGCCCTTATGGCCAAATTCGATGCCAATTCTACGTTAAAGAGACTGCAAAACCGTTACCGGCTGGTTGTGATGAATGATGACACTTATGAAGAGGTTGTTACTTTTAAGCTATCACGTCTGAGTGTTTATGTGTTTTTAAGTACGGTTTTTGTGCTTTTAACCGGACTGACCGTGGCTTTGATTGTATTTACTCCGCTCAAGCTTTATATTCCGGGATATGGGGATTTGAATAATACCAAGGAACTTCGTGAACTAAAAATGCGTACTGATTCGTTAGAGCAGGAAATGATCTACCGTGATCAGTATTTTCAGAGTTTACGAAATGTGTTGCAGGGTAACAGTTCGGTGAAGATGGATACCAGCACGCTGAAAATCCCTAAAACGGAGAAAATTGACGATTAAAATCTGATACCAATGTTTAATAACAAATCCAAGTCTGAGGACACAGAAAGTTCAGTTCCATCCGGTAGCGCAAGCCTAATCGGAAGCGGTACTTCCATGAAAGGCGACATCACCAGCAGCGGGGATCTTCGTATTGACGGAACCCTGGTTGGGAATATTATCTGCTCGGCAAAAGTCATTATCGGTGCCGGCGGAGTGGTGGAAGGCGATGTTAGCGGCCAGCAGGCTGATATCATGGGCAAGGTGAGCGGCACCATCAAAGTAAAGGAACTTCTCCAGTTAAAGAGCAACTGCCAGGTAAACGGCAACCTCTATTCTGCAAAATTACAGATTGAGCCGGCTGCTACCTTTAACGGACAGTGTCACATGACGCAGGAAGCGCCCAAGGGACCGGCTGGTAAAACCAGTTCAGAACCCCGTAATGATGGGTTTCAGAAAAGCCCGGCTTTAGCCATTTCCTGAACCTGCACGCTGCATGTTTTGTTTCCGCCAGCCGGCGGAAAAGGAATTGCTTTGCCCTCCAGGCCGCTTTGATTAATTTTGCATTCCATTGTCAACAGTCATCCATGCAAAACATTCCGGTGCGGAAACCAGGTCTTTTTTTGATTTACCTGTTCCTTGGATTTACAGCTATTTTCGTGATCCTCTGGGCGACTGCAACCCGGTTGAAAATTGATTTTGGGGCTTTGCTGGCTGGGAATCTTTTATTGTTTGCCATTAGTTTTTGGTCATTCCGTTTGGGCATCAGGGCCCTGCAGCATAAAAATGTGCATGTGTTTGTTCGGCTTGTTTACAGTTCCCTTTTATTAAAGCTTTTCCTGCTCAGCCTGGCGGCATTTATTTATATAGCCCGCTTTAAGCAGAATGTGAATAAACCTGCTCTTTTCGGCTGTTTCGGACTCTATCTCATTTACACCTTCACCGAAGTCCGCCTGGTGATGCAACAGAGCAAACAGAAAAATGCCTAAAAGGGAAGCACCACTCGACCACCTGGAAAACTACCTGCCGGAAGGTTCCGGAGCCAGGATATATGAATATCTGCACACTTATAAAATACATCTGACCATTACGCGCACACGTAAAAGTGTTCTCGGGGATTACAGGCACGCTACCGGAAAGGACCATCACCGCATCAGTGTGAATGGCAACCTCAACAAATATGCATTTCTGATAACGCTAATTCACGAACTTGGTCACCTGATTACATTTCAGCATTACGGGAACCATGTTTTGTCTCACGGAAAAGAATGGAAGCTGGCTTACAGGAAAGTATTGGAGGACTTTATCGGGCTGCGCCTATTTCCGCAGGATATTCTGGGGGTTATTATGAAATCACTTCATGATCTGCCAGCCAGCAGCTGCTCAGACGTTAATCTGACGCGCATCTTAAAAAAATATGATCAGGACAAACATTCCATGCTTGTAGAAGATCTTGCAGCAGGGTCCCTGTTTAAAACATCAGACGGCCATGTATATAAAAGAGGAAGGCAGATTCGTAAAAGGATAGAATGCACAGATGAAAAGACGGGTAAAATATACCTGTTCAGTCCGGTTTATGAAGTGAAGCCAGTCAGATAAAAATGGAAGAGAAAATGTCAGGATCCGATGATGGCCATCAATCCGTAAAGAATGATCAAAGACAATACGACGACGGCAAGAAAAGGTTTGTGAGCGGATTTCATAGTGTGTACGATTATTTTCAGTGGATGGATTATTAACGTTAGATAGAATATTTATTTTTCAGATGCAAGGGTTCATATGGGGATAATTTGAGACCCCCTCATTGCCCTTTGCCCACTAACTTTGGAATATGGCAGAAGCAATCGTTGAGTTAAAAAATGTAAATATCTACCAGGGAGGGAACCTCATTCTTGAAAAAGTAAACGTGATCGTAAATAAAGCGGAATTTGTTTACCTGGTTGGCAAAACCGGAACCGGTAAATCGAGTCTCCTCAAAACCATGTACGGGGATTTATCTATGCGGGAAGGGGAGGGCATCGTGGCAGGATTTAACCTGAGGGAAATGACCTGGAAGAAGGTTCCCTATCTGCGAAGGAACCTTGGGGTTGTATTCCAGGATTTT
This sequence comes from Chitinophagaceae bacterium, assembly GCA_025449645.1. Lineage (GTDB taxonomy): Bacteria > Bacteroidota > Bacteroidia > Chitinophagales > Chitinophagaceae > Puia. Next base: position 5,260 of record JANWIY010000121.1, read on the forward strand.
CAATTGCTGACAGACAGGAACGTGAATGACAACCTGAAATTTGTGCTTAAGGCCACAGGGTGGAAGGACGAAAAGCTGATGGATGAAAAGATCAGCGATGTCCTGGACAAAGTAGGCTTAAAGTCAAAAGGGTTTAAAATGGCGTTCGAAATGAGCGGAGGCGAACAGCAGAGGGTGGATATTGCCCGCGCACTGCTGAACTCTCCCAAACTGATCCTGGCAGATGAACCTACCGGTAATCTTGATCCGGAAACATCCGATGAGATCATGCAGCTATTATTTCAGATTTCCAAGGAATATGGCACTACGGTGATCATGGCAACACATGATTACAGGGTGGTAGCTAAATTTCCTGCCAGGACCCTGAGAACGGAGAAGGGAAGGGTTTACGACCATGCTACCATATCTGCGCTATAAGCCGCAGGGCAGACTGCTGATTATTGTATTGATTTAATAATTTTTCCCGGCGGAATTCCAAATCCTGTTTGGTGAACGGCTTCTCGTAAAGGGAACCAATCAAATCCTTGAATTGTTCAGCCTCCTGTGCAACATGGCAAACCTCTTTGAGCCCGGTTCCTTCAACAGCTTCTGCATTCACCAGGCAATGACGTCCGTTAAACAAGGCATTCAGCAATTTCAATTTAATGCCAGTGCAATTGAATGAAGGGATCACATGCAACTGGGCTTTTGCAATGATATCCTGAAGTTCGGGACCTGTGGGATCCTGGATCATACAGGCGTGCGGGTGCCGGCGCACGATACGGCGGAGCCGGGAGGAAGGTTTTTTGCCCGCAATGACAAAAGGAAACGGCAGATCGTTAAAAACATTTTCGAGGAGCCAGCATACCGCTTTTTCATTTTCATCCACCGATAAATTGCCGTGGTAAAGACAATAACAACCCGTGCCTTCGGGAGACTCAATACTTTGATAAGGGAGAAAGACGGGGATAACAGATACGTCCTTCGCATTATAGGATGATCTTGCGGTTGCCGCATCGGAATCGCTTACGGCAAGCAGGGGCCACCGGGATGCAATCTGCTGTTCATATTTTTTGAGTGCGGCACTTTCATGGAGATAATATAATTTCTTGATCCAGGATCTGGTACAGCGCGCGAGGTACTTGTAATAAACGGATTCCACATTGTGCAGGCGGAGAAATACCTTACGCCGGGCAAAACGCGGATCGCTCATCAGATAGGTACAGTGTACTCCTTCCAGCAGAATGGGAAACTCATCTTCAAGCATCCTTTCCAATAATTCGGGATTTGATCTTGAACAAACAATATAAGGGAGCTGATGACTCAGGCTTTTGTGGCCTGTCCGGCGCGGATAATAGTACACTTTTTCACAATAGGCATTAAGTTCAGGCTGAGCTCCTCTTCCATATTCAAAGCAATGCAGCCGTATGCGGATTCCCTCCTCATAAAGGGTTTTAATTTTATAGAATAAATCAAACACCCCGCCGTAATCGGGAGGATAGGGAACATCATGGCAAACAATATGAAGATTTTTTCCTTCCACAGAATACCTAATAAGTAACCGTCTCCCTCTCCACTTGTTTAAAAATATCAATGATTATTTTGCGCTCGTTTTCCCAATTCAGTTCATCACGGACCAGTTTGGTGTTTTCTTTCCACTGCTCCCATAGGCAAGGGTTCTCAAAAATCTCCGTGATTTTTTGTGCTATATGTTCCGGATGATGATTTTCGATGAAGGTTCCTACATGGTAGTGGTTAATGATGCGTTCCTGTTCTACCAGCCGGCTTGCAAGTACAGGTACGCCTGCGTGCAGGTATTCAAATAATTTATTTGGCAGGCTGTAACGATGATTGATCACAGAAGGCTTGTCAATCGAAAGCCCCAAGTGTGCCTGACGCGTAAAATGATCGAGAATGGTGAAAGGAACTTTAGGAATGAGGGTAATTTTTCCCTCAAGATTGTTCTGGAGTACTATTTTTTCCAGCCTGGGAAAGATATCACCTCCTCCCACAATCAGGAGGTGAAACCGGGCCTCATCAAGAAAGAGCATGGAATAGACGAGCTCTTCAACACCCCGATGAGCATTTAGCCCGGCTCCCTGAAGGATAAGGATCCGCTTACAGGCCGGAATCTTTTGATCTGCCAGGGCTATCCAATCCTTTTCTTCGGGGGTAAGCATCTGGTGATTGTTTTCCCTGAAAGGCAGGTTCCGCACGACGGTGAGTTTTTTATCATAATCACGGCGATACAGATTGCGAACTGAATCTGATACGGTATAAGCATATTTCACCCGGTGGAAGATCATTTTTTCAATTGCCTTCCAGATAAGCCGCCGAACAGGCTTCTGATCCATCCCGGCCATGCCCAGAAAGTATTCATGGCTGTCATAAACCAGAGGTTTATTATGGATCAGTGCAGACAACTGGGTTGCAGGCATTACATCCAGATCATTTCCGAGGTAAATATCCGCCTTATGTTTCAGCAACCAGAGAAAGAGACGAATGTTGAATTCTGCATAGAACAAAGCCGAACGATGAAAAGCTAATTTAATTCTATGTGTCTGATAGTCACGTTCTTTAAGTCCAATACTATTTTTGCGGCAGGATCCGATAAGTAAAACACGGTAACCTTCATGGTGCAGGGTCTGGCAAATTTTATGGACGCGGTAATCCGTTACCAGGTCTGAAATAACCGTCACGATGATGAGTTTCCTTTGAAGTGAGTATTCGTACGATATCATATAAAGCTTCCGGTTTCGCCCAACAGGGGATTTTCAAGTGAAAACGTCATAATTCTCAAATAATTCTCTACCTTTGCGCCGAAATTAGCAGAATATTATCTGGATGCATTAAAAAAATTGAGATGCCTTATTTGACTAAAGAAAAAACAGCAGAATACTTCACAAAGTTCGGCACCAGCGCGACCAATACAGGGTCCATAGAGGCTCAGATTGCACTGTTGACCGAGCGAATCAACCGCATATCCGACCATCTTCAGGCCAATAAGAAAGATTTTTCCACGCACCGGGGGCTGATGCAGCTTGTCGGGAAGAGGAAACGCCTGTTGACCTACCTTAGCAACAGCAACCTGCAAAACTACCGCCAGCTGATCGAAAAAATTGGTCTCAGAAAATAATCCTCTTGTAAAAAATGAAATTCCCAACGCATGATTGTTGGGAATCGTTTTTTGCGGGGGTTTGCATCGTTCACGTTTACATGGATCCCGCCCCGAAGAACAGATCCATCCCATTTCAAAAGCACCATTATGTTATCACAGCCAATCAGCGCAACTTTTACGACCGGTGAAGGTCTGCCCATTACAATAGAAACCGGTAAGCTTGCCCGCCAGGCAGATGGAGCCGTGACTCTCCGACAGGGGAATTGCATTATCCTGGCAACCGTAGTGGCAAATAGAGAACCTCGTGAAGGGCAGGAATTCTTTCCCCTTTCGGTGGATTACCAGGAGAAATTCGCTTCCGCGGGCAGGATCCCCGGGTCATTTTTTAAGAGGGAAGCCAGGCTCAATGATTACGAAGTACTCACCAGCAGGCTTATCGATCGTGCTCTCCGTCCCTTATTCCCTGAAGATTATTTCTGCGATGTCCAGGTTTTGGTATCACTTATATCCAGTGACCCGGAAATCATGCCTGATGCACTGGCCGGACTGGCTGCTTCTGCTGCGCTGGCCATTTCCGATATACCCATCAAAGAGATTATCAGTGAAGTGCGTGTGGCCAAACTCAGTGGCAGGTTTATTGTAAACCCTACTCGGACGGAACTGGAAAAAGCAGACCTGGAATTTCTGATCGCCGCAACAGAAAAAAACCTGCTGATGGTGGAGGGGGAAGCCAATGAGTGCAGCGAAGAGGACCTCATTCAGGCGCTGCAGGTTGCACACGATGCTATCCGGATACAGATCAAGGGACAGGAAGAACTCAGAAATAAAGTAGGCGTTAAACCAAAAAGAGACTACAAAAAACCTGAACAGAATGAGGAACTCCAAGCCAAAGTGATCACTTTCGCCAAAGATAAAATTTACCAGATCTCCCGCGCCGGCAGTAGCAAACATGAGCGTACGGAAGCATATGAAGCAGTAAGGCAGGAATTGATCGACGGCCTCGGCGAGGAAGCCTCAGATACCGACAAGAGACTTGCTAAAAAATATTTTGCCGATCTGCAGTGGGATGTGGTAAGAAATATGATTGTTGATGAGTCGATCAGACTGGATGGTCGTGGATTGGATCATGTAAGACCTCTGGCCATGGAAACGGACCCATTACCCACACCTCACGGTTCTGCCCTGTTCACCCGCGGTGAAACCCAATCATTAACTACGGTTACATTAGGGACCCCGCTGGATGAACTCCTGGTGGAAAGCGCCGCAAAATCAGATTACACAAAATTTATCCTGCACTATAATTTCCCTCCTTTTTCAACCGGAGAAGTGAAGATGATGCGTGCTCCTGCACGCCGCGAGGTAGGTCACGGAAACCTGGCTATGCGCTCCCTGAGAAAGATGATGCCGGGAAAAGATTATCCTTATACGGTGCGCGTGGTAAGCGATGTGCTGGAATCCAATGGTTCGTCTTCCATGGCTACCGTATGTGCCGGATCACTTGCCCTGATGGATGCCGGCGTTCCGTTTGCAAAGCATGTCGGCGGCGTTGCTATGGGACTGATCACAAGGGCATCTGATAACAAGCATGCTGTACTTACCGATATCCTGGGAGATGAGGATCATCTGGGTGATATGGATTTCAAGGTCACCGGTACACGCGATGGAATATGTGGTGTTCAGATGGATATCAAGGTGGATGGCCTCAGCATGGAAACCATGCGTGAGGCATTGGAGCAGGCCCGGAAGGGACGGCTGCATATTCTGGAAGCCATGTACGAATGTATGCCTGCGGCAAGGGAAGAAGTGAAACCGCATGCTCCCCGGATGGAGAAGATATTTATTGATAAGGAATTCATAGGCGCTGTAATCGGACCTCAGGGTAAGATCATTCAGGAAATCCAGAGAGAGACTGGCGCCACGATCAACCTGGAAGAAGTCGGCAACTTTGGGGAAGTGAGCATATTCAGTCCTGCAAAAGAAGGCCTCGATAAGGCAGTGGCCTGGATCAAGGGAATTGTTGCCGTTCCCGAAGTGGGCACGGTGTACGAAGCCAAAGTAAAATCAGTAATGCCTTATGGTGCGTTTGTTGAATTCCTCCCAGGCAAGCAGGGATTACTTCATATCAGTGAAGTAAGCTGGAAACGACTTGAAAGTATGGAAGGTGTACTGAATGAAAATGACATGGTGAAGGTGAAGCTGATTGGCGTAGATAACAAGACCGGAAAATTTAAACTCAGCCGGAAAGTGCTTATGCCCAAACCCGAGGGCAGACCCCCGGAAGCAAGGCCAGATATCCGTCCGCGGACGCAACATCAGGAATCCGGCGGAAACGAATGATGAAATCATGACTCCATATATCGAGGTTTCCATACCCACACTAAACGATTTGGAATCGGATATTCTTGTTGCCCGGCTAAGTCAGATTGGGTTTGAAGGATTCGAAGAAGAAGAAACCAGCCTTCATGCTTTTATTCCAAAAACAATGTACGATGAATCAGGCTTGCGTCAAACCTTACTTGAAATTAAGGGGCCGTTGAATACAGAAAAAGAAACGTTGTTTTCTGTTCATGATGTAGAACCGAAAAATTGGAATGAAGCATGGGAAAAAGATTTTCAACCGGTGATCCTTGAAGATTTTTGCGCGATCCGTGCTGATTTTCATGAAGAAATTTCCGGCGTTCTGTATGAATTGCTGATCACTCCAAAAATGAGTTTTGGAACAGGTCACCATGCCACGACCTATATGATGCTGCAAGCTATGCGAGACATTGATTTTTATGCTGAAAAAGTTTTGGATTTCGGAACAGGCACAGGTGTGCTGGCCATTCTGGCTGAAAAAATGGGAGCTACAGATATTCGGGCAATCGATCTCGATCCCTGGAGTGTAGAAAATGCAAGCGAAAACATAAAGGCTAATCATGCCGTCAATATTTCGCTTGAACAAAAAGATGGTCTCTCCGGAGAACCTGTATTTGACATCATTCTGGCCAATATTAACCTCCAGGTTATCCTTCAAAGCATGGATGCTTTTTGGCAACATTTAGATGAAAATGGCGTTGTAATTGCCAGTGGAGTTCTGTCTGCTGACGAAGAAAAAATCAGGCAGGCTGCCGCGAAAAGAAGCTTTTTAATGAATATTCTATTTATCCGGGACAACTGGATGAGTTTCAGTTTAAAAAAACGTTGATTCTCTGGTGGGCCTGCCGAGGTTTAATAGCTTTTTTTTGTTATTTTTGATGTCCAACTATCCCTAAGCATCCATGAAGGAGGTCCTATTTATTTTCCTTGCTTACCTGATCGGTTCAATCCCAACGGCTGTATGGATTAGCCGGTACTTTTTCGGGGTTGATATCCGGGATTATGGAAGCGGAAATGCCGGGGCAACCAATACGTTCAGGGTGCTGGGCTCAAAATGGGGATCTATCGTGATGTCGGTAGACGTGCTCAAGGGAGTGATTGCTACCAGCTTGTACATTGTTATTCCCTTTTACATGCATAACGAGTGGGACCGGACAAACCTTATGGTTGGCCTTGGCCTTGCCGCCGTAGTCGGCCATATATTTCCGCTCTGGGCTGATTTCCGGGGAGGGAAGGGGGTCGCCACACTGTTTGGGATGATCCTGGCCATACAACCCATTGTAGCCGTCTATTGCGTGGGCGTTTTTCTACTTTGCCTGTATCTTACCCGCTTCGTTTCCCTGAGTTCCATACTGGCCAGTATTGCCTTTGCAGTGCTTATATTATTCATTTTCAATGAAAAAGAGCCCCTTTACCGGGCTTTTGCAATAGCAGTTGCCTTATTGGTTATCCTAACCCATCAGAAAAATATCAGCCGAATGCTGCGAGGCAGTGAGAGCAAGATTCCCATTTTAAAGTACCGCGACAAGCGCAGAAACCGCGGCCAGAAGCCTTAAATAGGGAAAGGCTCGCTCAATTCCTGTTAAATCCCTTGAATAACCGCCTTATTTCGCAATTGACGACCGATTTTCTTTTACTTCCGGCCGGAATTTTTTACCTTTGCAGCCCGTCAGTTGCGTTCCGGTAATTAAAACAATCTAAGCATGTCACAGACTTTATTGGATAAGCTAGACCTCAGAGATGAAAAAAGCGTTTTAATACAGGGACTTCCCTCCTCCATAGAGAAACAGTTTGCAAAACTGGCATTCGCTAAAAATGTAACCCCCCTGCTCAAGATCAAAAAGATCGATTTTGCCCTGGTTTTTGCAGTAAACGAAAACCAGCTCAGAGGGATCATCCACGAAGTGTTGCCAGCTCTTAGCAAGGGCGGCAAATTCTGGGTTGCGTATCCGAAGACAAGTTCAAAGATCGCGACGACCCTGAACCGCGAATGCAGCTGGACTTGCATCACCCAGGCAGGATTTGAGGGCATCAATGAAATCACGCTGGACCATGTATGGACGGCTACCCGTTTTGAAAAGGCTTCGCACGCAGGAGCCCTGGTCGGTCGTCATATTACAGCCCTTGTTGCCAGGTAGATCCTATACTGCGGGTAATCCACCAAATAAAGTGCTGCCTAAATTTTGACAATTACAGTTCCAGAAATTCCCATCAATTCCCTTTCCATTTGCTTCAGGTGAAGATGGGTTTGCATATACGTCAATTGGTCATCCTCGTTCTGTGAGCGTTCCAGATCTTTTTGATTCATTTCTATCAGGCGGCGGATTTTTCTCAACTTGAGGTAGGTTAAAGTTGAAAGCACTTCTTCCTTATAGAGATCTTCGCGGGTGGGGATCTTTCCTTCGTAAAAAGTCTTCCAGTTTTCACTTACTTCATATGGGAAATCCATTAAGGATACTACGAGTGTACTCAATTGCTGGTCTTCCTGATAAAGAAAATTCCGGGCCGTTGGTTCCAATCCCTGCTGATACCAGGTTTTATAGATTTGGAGTACATTGATCAGGCTTTTGTTGTCGATCATATCTTCATCCTCAAATTCCTGAAGCAAATAATCCGCTACGCGTTTTTCTTCATCCCAGGATTTTAATCCGAATTCCAATAGCGTGCGGATAATGGCGCGTTCCTGTTGTTCATCCTGATTGAGCAAATCAATCAGCCCA
>JANWIY010000122.1 GCA_025449645.1 Chitinophagaceae bacterium
AAGCTGGATGATAGTGCGGCGAAAAAAAGAATTGACAGCATCAAAAATTTAATTGACAAGGGAGAAAAATTCGACAGCGCGGCTTTTCATTTGTCGGATGATGAAGGATCCCGCATTAAAGGCGGCGACCTTGGATATTTTGCGCAGGGACAAATGGTGAAGGAGTTCAATGATTTTGCGTTTACAGGAAAAGTGGGGGAAAAGAAAATATTAAAAACGCAGTTTGGATATCATTATGTAGAGATCGAGGACCAGAAGAATTTTGAACCGGCTTACAAGATCGCTTATTTCGCAAGAAAAATAGAGCAAAGTCAGGAAACCGACGAAAATGCATCCGGCTTGGCGAGCCAGTTTGCCGGAGAAAGCAGGAACCAGGCAGCATTTGATGTAAATGCGAAGAAAGCTAATTTACCAAAGATACCCGCTCAGGATATCCACCCTATTGATTTTTCGATTCAGGGATTGGGATCAGGCCGCACCCTGGTTCGGTGGATCTTTGAAGCCAAACTCGGCGATGTATCTGAATCCTTTGCTGTAGGGGATAAGTATGTTGTAGCCATTCTCACCGAGATTAATAAAAAAGGCACCATGCCGCTGGCGAAAGCAAGACCCATCATCGAGCCCATCATCAGAAATCAGAAAAAAGCGGATCTGATCATTCAGAAGATTTCTTCTGCAGCTTCGCTCGATGCAGTTGCGTCAATAACCGGACGAACAATCAGTAAAGCGGATAGCCTTATTTTCTCTTCTCCCTATATTCCCAATTTTGGGCCGGAACCGAAAGTGGTGGGCTATGCGTTTGATAAACAGCTTTCGGGCAAGGAGATTTCTTCCCCCGTCGGCGGCACCGAAGGCGTATTTGTTTTAAAAGTAAATCAGATAAGCGCCAAGGCAAATTACGTGGGAGATATTGACCAGGAACGCCAGTCGATGCTCCAATCACAGGAAGCCATAATCCAGCGTTCAGCAACGGAGGCCCTTGAGAAGAGTGCGAAAATAAAAGACAACCGGGCTAAATTCCTTTGATCATTTGCGAAGGAACGCATAAAAGAAAACCTTCTTACTAAATATCCTGCGGCATATATACCTGGGCGATCCTTTCCGGATCGCCTTTGTTTTAATAATGAATGATGGATTCCATTTTTGCTCCTTCATCTGATGGAACCGATCGTTGTAGAGAGACTGGTTTCTGGCATGCATAATCCGCACTTTTCCTTCTTACCTTTGCAAATGGTAATCGTTTATCATGCAGGAAGAAATCATAAATAAAGTAAGTCAAAGCGAGCTGCTGACGATTGATCTCGAGAAATATTTTCCTGAGGGAAAAATTGTCATGTTCGATCTCAAGCCTTTTCTTTTCATGGAACTTATACTGAAAGAAAAGGATTTCAGGACGGCCATTCAGAACCTGGACTGGAGCCAATATAAGGACCAGCTGGTGGGTGTGTACTGTTCCACTGACGCTGTTATTCCAGTCTGGGCCTATATGCTGGTTGCCAGTTACCTAGAACCCTTTGCCAAAGAAATAATCCAGGGAAACGAAGATCAGGTCATCCGCCAGCTATTATTGAAAAGGATCAATGCCATAGATCCGGAGGACTATAAAAATAAGAGGGTCGTGATAAAGGGATGCGGAGAAAAGCCCATCGGTGAATTTGCCTATCTCGAAATAACCAGGCTGCTCCGGCCGGTGGTAAAAAGTATCATGTACGGGGAACCCTGCAGTACGGTCCCCATCTATAAAAGAAAATAAAGAGGGCTATAACAGGGACCCTTTCAGAATAATTACAGCAACTGAAAAATAAATGATAAGGCCGGTCACGTCCACCAGGGTTGCTACAAAGGGAGCAGAGGATGCAGCCGGATCGGCCCCAAGTTTTTTCAGGATAATAGGCAACATCGAGCCCGATATGGTTCCCCACATCACTACACCCAGCAGAGAAAATGCCACTGTGAGGGCTACCTTGAGCCAGTACTCGCCATAATTATAAAAATGAAATTTCTGCCACAGGCAAATTCGTAAAAAACCAACGGCACCAAGCGTGGAGCCAAGTGCGAAGCCCGACGACAGCTCTTTTCGCATCACATAAAACCAATCCTTAAATTTAATTTCCCCGAGCGCCATGGACCGGATGATGATGGAGGAAGCCTGCGATCCGGAGTTTCCGCCACTGGATATAATGAGCGGGATGAAGAGGGTAAGCACCACCGCTTTACTGATTTCTCCCTCAAAGAACCCCATAGCCGTCGCCGTGAGCATTTCTCCCAGAAAAAGGATTACCAGCCAGCCGGCGCGTTTTTTAACCAGATGGGAGAAGGAAATGGAAGTATAGGCCTCGTCCAATGCTTCTGAACCTCCGATGCGCTGTATCTCGCGGGTATTTTCCTTTTCCGCCAGTCTCAATACGTCATCTACGGTAACCACGCCCAGCAGCACACCCGCTTCATTTACTACGGGCAACGCGAAGCGGCTGTTATTTTTGAAAATGGCAATCGTTTCAGTCTGCGCATCATTTACAGAAAGAGCAAGGAATTGACGATCCATTAATTTTTCCACCGGTAAGTCCGGATCCACAATTAAGAACTCTTTCAGATTGATATCATCAATCAGTATTCCTTTGTCGTCTATCACAAACAGGAAGTTCAGTACATCAGTTGCCTGCCCCAGTTGCCGTATCATCTCCAGCACTTCACGCACGGTATTATTTGCGTAGATGGCGATATAATCGGGTGTCATCAGGCGGCCAACCGATCCTTCCGGGTAGCCGAGCAGCTTAAGTGTTTCTGCCCGGGTCTCAGGAGCCAGCACTTTCAATAATTCCTTAACGGCACTTCCGGGAAGCATGCCGAGGAAGGCAGTACGGTCGTCAGGCTGCAACGCGTTCAGCAATTCGGCGGCTTTTTCATCGGGCAGGGAATTAATAATAATTTCCTGCTTCCTGCGGCGGATAAATTTAAAAATACGTGCAGCATGTTTTACATCCAGCTGCTGAAATAATTTCCCTGCCCAATTCGTGTACCGGTTAGTAAATTCAATAATATCCTTCGAAGAAAGTTTATTAAGTTTTACTAATTCAGTAAATCGATTATTCTGCAGCAGGTTTTTAATATCCTTTAGGTTCGGCATATCCCGGGTTTATTGGGTTACAAATTTCTTTTTTTATCCTGGCGGGAAAGGAATGTTTTTTATTTCTGAAATCTTAACAGCTGATGATCTCACCCTGTTCCGGGCCGGAACCGCTTCCAACGATGCCATGCGTTCCGGATCCGTGTACAAACCAGAAAAGTTTCCTCTTTGCATGATCCATTTTCCCAATAATTGATTTCCAGGGATTATGCTGACTTTCGCAATACACTATTCCTCCCGCACTCGCTTCGGTTTCAGTTATGCGGATCCCCGATCGCTGCAGGGCTTTCCGGATTTCCGGGAATCCATCCGGGTCGCCGGTTATGAAAAGCGGTGGTTTTTTATGCGGCCCAGCCGGTTTTTTTTGAATCAGAATCGCTGCGGCAGCAGCCTGCCTCCTGACGGAAATAGCCAGCCTGAGAAAAAAAAGTTTCGTGCTGCTGCCCGGCCCCCGGAGATATTTTTCCATAAATTGATTCATGGCCAGATAAAACTGATGGACATATTTCAAGTCCCTCAGCGTACTCTCTCCTTTGAAATGAATGATGGTCGTGGAGGCGAGATAAAAGTTTTGAAACCCGGCATTCGAGATCCGGTAGCTGAGATCAATATCTTCAGCGTACATGAAAAACTGTTCGTCGAACCCGCCAGTTTTTTCAATGGCTTCTCTACGAACCATCATGAATGCACCGGATAAGATCTCAACGGGGTTATCCTTTTGCTGATCCAGATGACCTGCATAGTATGCGGCAAAAAAACGCGAAGATGGAAAGCAGGCGGCTAACCCGCTCAATCTAAAAAAGGAAACGAGTGGCCAGGGGAAGCCACGCTTGGATTCCTTTAAAAAATGGCCACTGCCGTCAATCATCCTAACGCCGACGGCCCCTGCATTTTCATGGGTCCTGAAAAAAGAAAAACATTGAACCAGGCTGTCTTCCGCTATGATCGTGTCCGGGTTAAGAAATAAAATAAATTCTCCGGAACAATAGGAGAGAGCCAGGTTGTTTGCTTTTGAGAATCCGGCGTTTACGGGGCTTGAAATAAATTCAAAGCCTGGGAATAAGGGTTTCAGAAAATCCATGCTTCCATCCGTGGAGTTATTGTCCACAACAAATACCTCGGCCTTATCCCCGTGGAATTCACTCTGATCAAGGGCCTTTTTTAGCGAGGAAAGGCACTGCTCCAGGAAATATTTAACATTGTAATTGACGATGACAACAGAAAGGATCATCAGAAATAAACATTAGCGCGAAGTACGATTTTTTCGGGTACCCGGCAAAATACATCGCTTCCCAAGGCTCCCAACCCTTTATTATCTTTGCTGCATGCTAAAACAGACCCTGATCAAAGCCACAGAAGCCGCGGGTAAAATAATTCAGCATTATTATGGTACTCATTTTCAGATCTCTAATAAAGAGGGAGTAAATAACCTGGTTACAGAAGCAGATCATGCCGCTGAAAAAGAAATTATGGAAATCATCCGCTCGGAATTTCCGGATCATTATATCCTCAGCGAAGAGTCCGGCAGTATGCCCACCGGTTCGAGGTATAAATGGATCATCGATCCGCTTGACGGAACTGTTAATTTTGCGCATAAACTACCGCTGTGCTGTGTTTCTATTGGCATTGAAGAGGATGGTATGATGATCATGGGCGCTGTTTATAATCCTTTTTTCAATGAGTTTTATTTTGCCCAAAGAGGGTATGGAGCCTCGCTGAACGACCGCCAAATCCGTGTTTCGGATGAAACAGAAGTGCAGAAAGCCTGTCTGGTAACCGGGTTTCCGTATACCTATCTGGATCAGCCGAACGGCCCGCTTGAGGTATTTGGACGCCTGATCAGAAAGGGTGTTCCTGTCCGCCGTTTGGGCTCTGCTGCAATGGATCTTTGCTGGGTAGCCGCCGGCCGGTTTGACGGTTTCTTTGAGCACAAGCTGAACGCCTGGGATAGTGCGGCAGGGTATTTAATAGTAGAGGAAGCCGGCGGAAGGGTCTCTGATTTTTCCGGGACGGCTTATTCACCCTATCAACCATCAATTGCCGCAACGAATGGAAAAATCCATGATGAGTTGTTGAAATGGATCGATGGCAGTATTACGTGTAACGCATAATACTAAATGATGAACGTAGTTTGCGTTACGCGTTCATCGTTAGTGTTCGGCATAAAAAATAATTATGGACGCGCGAACGGAGATCTCCTCCCTGGGTGAGTTTGGGCTGATAGACCATCTCACCCGCAATATTGAACTCAGAAATGCTTCCACCATCCTGGGTGTGGGTGATGATGCTGCCGTAATAGATCATTTTGGCAAACAGACAGTCTTAACCACCGACCTCCTTATCGAAAATATTCATTTTGATCTTACGTATACTCCCCTGCAGCACCTGGGGTATAAAGCGGTGGTGGTTAACCTGAGTGATATTTATGCGATGAATGCGAATCCAACCCAGCTCCTCGTATCTATTGGCTTCAGCAACAGGTTTAGCGTGGAGGCAATCGATGAATTTTACGAAGGAATTTATGCAGCCTGCGAAAAATATGGCGTAGACCTTATTGGGGGGGATACTTCCTCATCTCAAAAAGGATTTATTATTTCAGTCACTGCCATTGGCGAAGTGCGTCCGGATAAGTTTGTACAAAGAAGCACGGCCGGCCAGGGGGATCTGATCTGTTGCACTGGAGACCTTGGGGGGGCTTACCTGGGCCTTATATTTCTGGAAAGGGAAAAAAAGATCTTTCTGGAGAATCCGGAAATAAAACCCGATCTCGAAGATGAGAAATATGTAATCGGCCGGATGCTGCGACCTGAGGCAGCAAAGGAGCTCATTGATTTTTTTGAGCGGGAAGATATCGTGCCTACATCCATGATCGATATCAGCGACGGCCTAAGCTCTGAAATCCTTCATATTTGCAAGGAAAGCGCACTCGGCTGCGTCATTTATGAAGACAAGATACCGATAGCAGATGAAACCCGGAATGCTGCGTTTAAATTTGAACTTGACCCGACAGCCTGTGCTTTGAGTGGCGGAGAAGATTACGAACTCTTGTTTACGGTTAAGCAGGAAGATTATGATAAACTGGTTTTAAATGAGAAGATTAGTGTAATCGGTTTTATGGCTGCTCCCGAAGATGGCAAAAAAATCATTACCAGGGGCGGTAACACATTTGATATTACTGCTCAGGGCTGGAATGCATTTACAATATGAATATTTTCCGTTCTCTTATGAAAGCAAACCCGGTTCAGAATAATGTCCGGATCCTCTGCGTGGCGGCCTGGGCGCTTGTTTCCTGCACTGCCTCCCGGAAAGACTTTGATGCGGGAAAGAAATATTCACCTGAGGCCCTGCGGGCAGACTACCGGATATTCCGCGGAATTCTGGAATCTACTCATCCCAGCCTTTACTGGTACATGCCGAGGGATAGCATGGATTTTTATTTTAATGAAGGCTATTCTGCTTTGCGGGATTCCATGACAGAAACCCGGTTCAGAACAAGGCTGAGTTACGTGATCGCAAAATTGAATTGCGGTCATACCAGTATAAAACCATCCAAAGGCTATATCCGCTACATGGATACGGCGGAAGAAAAAACATTTCCATTTGCCCTTAAGTTCTGGCCCGATTCCATGGTGATCAGCGCAAATCTCCGTAGACATGATTCTATTTTCAGAAGAGGAACGATTCTAAAAAGTATCAATGGATATGACACAAAGCAATTGACGGATACATTGTTTAATTATATCACGACAGACGGCTTTAGTCTTTCCGGTAAATATCAAACCTTAAGTACAGGATTTACTTTTGCGAGTTTGTTTAAACATGTTTTTGGATTGACGGACAGTTTTGACATCCGATACCTGGACGACCGGAACATGGAGGAGCAGGCCTATGTGAAGCCTTATGATTTCAGGGCAGACACCCTGCGCAGCCGGCCACCGGGGCTAGTGCCGAATAAGAAAAGCAGGGAGAAAAAACCACCAAAGCTTATTTATTTTTCCTCGGTAAACCTGCAGGTGGATACCGTTATGAAAACGGCATTCATGACCGTGGGCACATTCGATCGCAGCAATCATTTGAGAAAATTTTTCAGAGAATCTTTCAGGGCCATAAAGAAAGACCGGATAACCGACCTGGTCATCGACGTCCGCTCCAACGGCGGAGGTGACGCAGGTATTTCAACATTACTGACAAGGTATATTGCCAACCGGAAGTTTAAACTGGCTGATTCATTATATGCCGTGAAAGCCCCGTCGCAATACAATCGTTATATAGGGAAAGAATTCTGGTATGATATATTGGCGCGGATCGTAACCCGCAAAGAGAGTGATGGCAAATACCATTTCAAATATTTTGAAAGGCATTTGTTTTCACCCGTTACGCACAATCATTTCGACGGTCAGGTATATATTCTTATCGGAGGAAATTCTTTTTCCGCAACTACTTTATTTGCCGGCGATCTGAAAGGCCAGAAAAATGTAACACTGGTTGGGGAAGAAACGGGCGGAGGTTATTATGGAAATACTGCATGGATCATTCAGGATGTAACTTTGCCGAATACCCATGTCCAATTCAGACTTCCCCGTTTCCGCATGGTGATCGATAAAAACAGGGTGAAGGATGGCAGGGGGATTATGCCGGATGTCTGGGCCCTGCCTTCCGCAGAAGCTATCCGCCTTGGTATAGATTTTAAAGCAATGAAGGCGAAGGAACTGATTGACCAGCGAAAGCTGGTGGGTAAATAATCGTTCAAGAAAGCATTATGCTGAAACCGTTTTTAATCCTGATTCTATTTTTTGTTGCCGGGGCTGCCATTGCGCAGGACTCACTTTTGCAAGCGAGATTGAAGTCACTCAAAGGGGTTACCCAGTCATTTTCCCAGTTCGCAAAAAAAGATTCCCTTTTCCTGATTTGTTTCTGGTCAACTACTTCCGATGAGAGTACAGGCGAACTCAATGCCATCAATGCAGATCTGGAAAAATGGAAATCTGCTGTGCCATTCAGGTTTATGGCCATTTCTGTTGATGAGGGAAAGGATATAAGGAAGCTAAGGCCAACATACAATATGAATTCCTGGACCTTTGAACTTTATTCAGACCTATACGGCGACCTGCGAAGGGCACTGCATTCGAACAATCTCCCGCAATCCATGATCATTTTCAGAAATCAATTAATTTACCAGCAATCGGGATGGACCGAAGGCAGTGAAAACTATCTTTTTCAAAAACTGCTTGCCATTCATGCGGGAAGGTAATTGAGCTCCCTGCATTCATCGTTTTGCGTTCAATGGATGATTTCCTTCAACTTTAGCGAATCCCGGTAGATCAACAGGAAATCAGCGGGTGCGCCAATCGTTATTTTTCCGAGAACGGGATCTTTCAAAAGAGAAGCCTGGCAGGTGGAGCACATCTTCAGCGCTTCAATCAGTGAAATGCCAGCTTTTTCTACAGCATTTTTCAGGGTGGACATCATCGTCATGCAGGACCCGGAAAGGGTGCCATCAGGAAGTGTATACCGGTCGCCCTGAAAAACATGGTGATAATAACCCTCCAATATTTGGGTAACGGCGTCTGTGATGAAAAATAAACGGTCGCCCAGGATTTTCTTGGTCAGCCTGACCGAATCAAAATCCACATGCACACCGTCGCAGATAATGCTGCTCATCACTTTTGTATCTGCGTATACCGCACCTACCATTCCTGGCGCCCTGCCCTGAAGGGGAGACATGGCGTTGAAAAAATGCGTGACCAGGGGGATGCCGAGGCCAAACGCGTGGCTTGCCTCTGCATAGCTGGCATTGCTATGTCCGGCAGAAACAAGCACTCCTCCATCCATGAGCAGCCGGATAATGTCATCCTCGCATTCTTCCGGAGCAAGGGTCATCATTTTGAATATTCCCCGGCCATTCCCGAGGAATGTTAACACTTCATCCCGGGTAGGTCTTTTAATGAACTTTTCAATATGCGCCCCTCTTTTTACCGGATTGATATAAGGTCCTTCCAGGTGAATGCCCAACAAACCTTTTTTCCCTGAAGCCATATAAGCACCGGCCACTTCAATTCCTTTTAGGAAATTTTCCGGGGAGTTGGTGGCCATGGTAATCATAAAATGGGTGCAGCCACCGGAAAGACAATAGGCATATGTAGCTTCCAGTGCAGCAATGTCCAATGAATGAGAAAATAATTTTCCCAGGCCCCCGTAGAGCTGAAGGTCGATAAAAGCAGGCGAGATCAGGCAATCCGCATATTCCAAAACCTCATATCCGGAAGGGATTGCAGACCCTTCCACGATACCCGTGACTATTTTGTTATCTGTTAAAACAGCGTGACGCTGCAGGATTTCTTTCCCAGTGAAAACTGAACCTGCCAGGTAAGCCTGCTTCATGGGCCGGAAGGATTAAGATTGAATTAAAAAATGATCGGCATCTTTCCAGAAAGGGAACTGATTGCGGACATTGTCCGTTATTTCTTTATTCAGCGTTACTGTAATGATGTCCTCATTTTCAGATAGTGCACTGAGGATTTCACCTAGTGGTCCGACAATCATGGAGCCGCCTGGATAAGCAAGGCCGTTCCCGTCCGTGCCCGTGCGGTTGACGCCAATAACAAAACACTGATTTTCTATAGCCCGCGCCTGAAGCAGCGTCTTCCAGGCGTGAATCCGGGGTGTTGGCCAGTTGGCAACCACGATCAGTACATCATATTCCAATTCTGTTTTTTCCCTGCCGGGTAGTGGACTTGCGGGATTGGATTGACGAAGCCATAAAGGGAAACGGAGATCATAACAGATTTGAAGCTGGATTTTCCATCCTTTTACGGAGGCGATCAGCCTGTTGTTGCCGGCGGTAAAAGATTCATGTTCCTTTCCGTAAGCAAACAAATGCCTTTTGTCGTAGTAGCCGTAGTTACCGTCGGGCTGCATCCAGATGAGCCTGTTGAAAAAAAACGGCGCTCCTTCCACATCTTCCCTGATGATCACGCTTCCGGTTAGAATACATTTTTTTTCTGCCGCAATTTTTTTCATCCAGCTGATCGTTGGGCCGTCCATCGGTTCTGCCATCCTCGCGGTATTTGTACTGAAGCCGGTACTGAACATTTCAGGAAGGATTACAATTTCTGTCTTTTCGGGTATGCCTGAAATTTTCTTCTCCAGCATTCCGAGATTGGAGGATTTGTCTTCCCAGAAAAGACTGGTCTGCACCAGGGAAACGGTAAGGTTCTGCATGGTTATGGGGATTAGTTGGTCCCGGAATCGGTTTCAGATATGCCGGGAAACGAAAATGATTTCATCAATGAAGGTTCAAATCCTTTTTGGAGCAAATAATTCCTCCATTTGGTTTTCTTTACAAAAATATTCTTTTCATACTTCAGTGCCAGCCACTTTTTATTTGCCTGCCGCGCAAAAGTCTGCTGGTATTCGGTTTGATCAATACCATCCAGTGCCTTGCTAATGCTGTATTTGCTTATCCCTTTTTGTTTCAGTGCATACAGGATTTTCTGCCTTCCCCAGCCCTTGATCCTGAACTTACCGGAGACAAATTGTACGGCAAAGCGGTCTTCGTTCAGGTATCCTTCCTCAATCAGATCAGAAATCACCTCTTCAGATTCCTTTTTAAATAAACCCAGGGTGTAGAGCTTTTGCCTTACCTCGGCATGATTACGCTCCTGGTAGCCGCAAAAATGTTTCAGTTTCTGCAGCGCTTTTTCCTTGGAAATCCTGCCTGGCTTATATGCTGACCCCGGAAATACCATATTCTTCAAATATAAAACAACCCGGGTCCGGTTCCCTGTTTTTAAACGCATTTTCGGCACGTTTTCTAACCGGGATGCACAGTTCAGATCAAGATATTCCATCCCGATATTCGCCTTTTGCTGTAAGAAAAAATCAGTAGTTTCGTCCCAAAGTCCCGATTCATGAAGTTTATTGTTTCGTCCTCGGCTTTGCTCAAACAACTGCAGCAGATCAGCGGCGTCATCAGCGCTAATACCGTTTTACCGATTTTGGAAGATTTTTTGTTTGAGGTGGAAAAAAACAAATTGACCATTGTCGCAACGGACCTTGAAACAGTTATGAAGGTGAAGCTGGATGCGGAAGCCAAAGAAAGCGGCCGTGTGTGCATACCGGCTAAGATCCTGTTGGACTCTCTGAAGAATATTGCGGATCAGCCACTGACCTTTACGATTGACAAACAGTTCGGCGTTGAGATCACGAGTGACAATGGGAAATACAAAGTGATGGGAGAAAATCCGGATAATTTTCCTAAAGATCCTTCAGCTGACGAGACCACTTCTTTTGAAATGCCCGCTTCTGTTTTGACTACCGCCATAAATAAATCACTTTTCGCTGTCAGCAGTGATGATCTGCGGCCCGCGATGACGGGCGTTCTGCTGGAAATGAGCACCGCTGCCATGCAGTTCGTATCCACAGATGCGCACAGGCTTATCCGGTACAGAAGACAGGATGTTCAATGTGCAAAAAATGAATCCCTGATCGTTCCAAAAAAACCATTGAACCTGTTGAAGTCTGCCCTGCCTTCTTCTGACGAACATGTAAAACTGACTTATAACAACAACCATTTGTTTGTTCTGTTCGGCGGGCTGCAAATGAGCTGCCGTTTGATCGACGCGAGATTCCCGGATTACAAAGTGGTGATTCCGGCCGACAATCCGTATAAGCTTATTGTAAACCGCATTGATTTTCAAAATGCGCTCCGCCGGGTGAGTGTCTTCAGTAATAAAAGCACGAATCAGGTGGTTTTGAGTATCCATGGCAGTGAGCTCCAGCTTGCTTCCCAGGACGTTGACTTTTCATTTGAAGGAAACGAACGGATGAATTGCCAGTACGACGGGGAAGATATGTCCATTGCTTTTAACGCCCGGTTCTTAATTGAAATGCTCAATGCAACTGCTGCCGAAGAGATTCGGATTGAATTGTCGACACCTACTAAAGCCGGTATTATTAAACCTGTAATACAGGATGAAAACGAAGATCTGCTTATGCTGGTAATGCCGCTGATGCTGAACAGTTAAACGGCAGTCGAAAGGATCAGTTAATTTTTATTGCATAGAAACTGAAAGGGCTTCAATTCCTGTTGTCTTACGATACGTTGGATGTATCTTGTTCCTCTTAAAATTTTGTAGCTGTTGATATCGAAAACTTCGTGGGCGACGCAGAAATTTTCCAATGTTTCATAACGGAAAAGAAGATCGTTTAATTTCTCCAATTCATAAGCCATGAACTGCTCCGTTGCGAATTCATCTTTCATGAGGACAAGTAAATCTCTATCCGGTGTTTTCATTTAATTAGATTTTAATAACCGACCATTCCTTTATTCAAACCGCATCCGCATTTCCTGCTGCTTCCGCCTATATGATTGCTGGTACTGCAGCCTGAGCCTACAATGGTAATCATAATTAGAATAAAAATCAATAGGGCAAACGGGGTTTTCATAGTTTTCTTTGCACTAATTTAGAAAAAGTTTGCGATTATTTCCGGGTTTTTACCCCCATATTTAGAAATTAACATGATTCACTTGCGCCCTGCCCAAATACTAATTGCTCCGCTGGATTGGGGTTTGGGCCACGCAACCCGCTGTATACCAATAATTAACATCCTGAGAGACAAGGGTGCCGTTGTGATCATCGCCGCAAGCGGCCCTCAAAGGGTACTCCTGGAAGCGGAATTTCCGGGAACCGAATTCCTGGACATTCCGGGTTATGGGATCACTTATACAAGGGAAGGGAAAAAGCTGCTGCGAAGCCTGATTTTTCGCATTCCAGGGATCCTGGGAAGCGTCCGGAGAGAGCACGAGTGGCTGAAGGAACTATGCCTCAAAAGGCAGATTGACGCCATCATTTCAGATAACAGGTATGGGCTTTACCATATTAAAAAACAATCGGTTTTCATCACCCATCAGCTTTTTATTCAGTCAGGCATGGGAAACCGGATAAACCGCCTCCTGCTCAAACTCCATAATCGATTTTTAGACCGGTTTTCCGAATGCTGGGTACCTGATTTCCATGATCCCCTCTCCCTGGCAGGCTTACTTTCAAATCCTCCACATTTTCCCCGCATTCCGGTTAAATATATTGGTTTGGTCTCCAGATTTATCCCGGAACCCGGAAAGACAATCAGCAATCCGCTCCTGATCCTGATCTCCGGGCCCGAACCGGAAAGAACGGCATTTGAAGAAAAGCTGCTCCGGGACCTTGCTTCTTATAGGGAACCGGTGGTTGTTGTTCGGGGCTTGCCGGGAACTAAGGAAGAAAAAAAACCGATAAACCAGGTGAAAATCCACAATCATCTGAGTTCCGCCCAGCTTAATGCGCTGCTCAATTTTTCATAAGTCGTGATCTGTAAAAGCGGTTTCAGCACCGTGATGGACCTTGCCAGACTGCGCAAAAAAGCAATACTGGTCCCGACCCCAGGCCAGCCCGAACAGGAATACCTGGGGAAATACCTTCATGAAAAGAAATGGGCATTCACCGTCGCCCAGGAAGATTTTGATCTGGAGCAAAGCCTGAATGCCGCCCGGGACCATGAATTCCGGTTTCCCGAAATGCCACTGGAAATTTTTCCTGAAAAGGCCGTCGAGGACTTGTTGAACCAACTTAATAGAGAGCGGATGATTTAGGCGAATCGAAGAAAAGAAAATCCTTTTCCCCAAGAGAAAAATCCTGCCAGCTTTTCATTGGGGAAGTTACCGCAAAAACGCTGCTGGTTGGCATATTGGATATATGGGTGCTTGTAAGGGAAGAAGCAAAATCGGTGATGCCGGGATTGTGAGAGAAAATGGCAATGTAGTCGAACCGGTCATCCATGGTTGAAAGTACCTGCTCAAATACTTCAGGAGAAGAATGATATAATTCAGGAACAAAAAGGATCTCATCCTTTTTGCGGTTGTACTGCTTAATGAAAATCTCTGCGGTTGATCTTGCACGGACTGCAGTACTGGAAACAAATTGGTCTATCCGTATATTTTCCCTTATCAGTCTTTTCGCCATTTCTGTTGCATCTTTGATTCCTTTTTCATTCAGCCCTCTTTCAAAATCTGAAGAAGCTGTAAAATGACTTACACTTTTTGCATGTCTGACCAACATTAAGACTTTCATCAGTACACCTATTTATTGACCAATACTTCTAAGTTAAACCAAGAATTTTTAACCCCCGAAGAATTATATAATTTTTAAGTTAATAAATCGGGAATGCGTCTAGGAATGGGATAATTTTGCGTCCCTCTGCTTATAGTTAGGGGAAATACTTAGTTAATTTACTGCGGCCGGAGGAAAATTTGCGTAACCCGAAGAAGAATAAAAGAAATTCGGGGGAACAGTGAAAAGAATTATTTTTTTTCCGGCGCACAATAAAAAAAGCTTTTGCAATTAATTGCATAAACCAATATCAGATAATATTTTAGCCCTTTAACCCGTTTAATCCAACATCCGAAAACCCTATGCGAAAGATTTATCGAGTACTAACCGTAATCCTGCTGAACCTCCTTTTATTATTTGCCCCCGTTTTAGAAACGGCCAATGGCTTAAGGGCTACCTCACTTAAAAGATTGCCAACCCCGCTCAGCGTTTCTGCAACCTCAAACAAATTTGAGGCCGATGTCAGTGCTTTGTACTGTGAAACAAACCTGGAACAGTCCGGACTGAAACGTTCTGTGTTTGAATATGCTTATAAAGGATACCTGTATCTTTTAGAGCAGCACAAGCTGAACAGGAGCAATGTTATTTCGATCTGCGATTTCAGTCAGTCGTCCAGAAGCCGCCGTCTATATGTAGTCGATCTGGAGAATAAAAAAATCCTGGTTAATACGTATGTTGCCCATGGAAGGCGCTCCGGGGGTGAGTATGCGAAATCTTTTTCCAACAACCGGAGCTCGCATAAAAGCAGTCTGGGGTTTTATATAACTGATGATACCTATGTTGGGAAGCACGGACTTGCCTTAAAAATTCATGGCCTGGAAAAAGGATTTAACGATAAAGCTGACCGCAGAAATATAGTTGTCCACGGATCCAAATATGTCGGAGAGGATTATTTAAAAACAAACAGGATCAACGGCAGGAGTTTTGGTTGTCCGGCTATTCCCCTGAATGATGTCGACGATGTAATTGATAATATTAAAGGCGGATCCTGCTTATTTATTTTTTATCCTGCGAAAAAATACCTGCTCGGTTCCAAGATACTAAACAGTTAAGCGGAGGTAAACTTCCGATGGTTTGAAGGTGAAAAGGCTCAATATAGGTTCGTACCCTATGATTGGGCTTTTCTTTTTAAAATACCCAGCCGGCCATCTGGCCAATCACACCTACGAGCAGACCCATAATTATTTCGAATGCTTTGTGTGCATTCAGCAGCATTCTTGAACTGCAAACAATGCCGGCAATAAGAACGGAAACAGAGATATACAGGCCGGTGGCAAAGGGGTCATGCATTCCGAAGATGATAAAAAAGGCACAAAGGCCACCGACAGCCAGTGCATGCATGCTGATCTTAAAAAAGATATTGCACATCCATCCTCCGCAAATGGCCAGGAATGATCCCAGAGCAAAATGTACGGCCACGGGAGGAATATCGGAGAGGTTTCTGAATACATTCCAGGTCCACCAATAAAAGAACATGGCAACTAAAAAACCGACGATGCGGTCCTGCATATTATGCAGCGCAAGTGACCGTACAAGTTTCAATCGCCATGCAATCAGGATAGTTATGCCGGGATATATTACAGTGAACAATAAGGTACTCAACATCCGAAGGGTCCGCGTATGCTCATCCACACCAACGAATGCCAAAGGATGCAGAAAGATTAAAAATGCAATTACATATGCGCTGATCAGGAGGGGATGGAAAATTATGGAAAAGAAATGCGCCGCAAACCTGAGGAGCGGCGCAGGCGGCTGTTGCTCCTCCGTTGGCTTGTTGGAAAACGCCGGCAATAAAGAATCCATTCGTTGTATTTTATAATTCTCTTCTGAGGCGCGCAACAGGAATATTCAATTGCTCCCGGTACTTGGCCACAGTTCGCCGCGCAATATTATAGCCTTTTTCCTGGAGTAGCTCGGTCAGGCGCTCATCGCTGAGCGGCTTCTTTTTGCTTTCCCCTTCAATTAAATTACTCAGGATCTTCTTCACTTCGCGGGTCGAAACTTCCTCTCCGCTATCGGTGCTCAAAGACTCGCTGAAAAAGAATTTCAGCCGGTAAGTGCCAAATTCAGTTTGAACAAATTTACTGTTTGCCACCCGGCTTACAGTTGAAATATCCAGACCCGTTCTCTCAGCAATATCTTTCAGGATCATGGGTTTTAAAGCCGTCTCATCCCCTGAAACAAAAAACTCATGCTGGTAATTCATGATGGTTTGCATCGTATTGATCAGGGTCTGCTGCCTTTGTTTAATCGCGTCAATAAACCATTTGGCCGCATCGATTTTCTGTTTGATGAAGAGGACGGCTTCTTTCTGTCTTTTATCTTTTTTTGTTCCGCGGTCGTAGTCCTTCAGCATATCCCGGTATCCGTCGCTGATGCGCAGATCCGGTGCATTCCTGGAATTCAGGGTCAGCTCGAGCGTGCCCGCATTATTATAAATAAAGAAATCAGGAACCACATAACCCTCTCCCTTGCCTGTTCCTCCAACGTTTCCACCTGGCTTGGGGTTGAGCTTCACAATCTGTTTGATCACTTCACGGAATTCTTCTTCGGAAATATTCAGTCCGCGCTGAATTTTATCGTAATGCTTTTTGGTGAATTCATCAAAGTAATCGGAGAGCACCTGGATGGCGAGCGTAACGCTTTTCCCTTCTGTTTTTTTTCTTTCTAACTGAAGAAGCAGGCTTTCCTGCAGGTCTCGGGCTGCCACTCCCGGGGGATCAAACTGCTGGATCTTGGTTATGACCGCCTCCACTTCGTCTTCATTACTTTCAATATTTTGCCGGAAGGCCAGGTCATCCACAATGGAAGCCGTTTCCCTGCGCAGGTAGCCATCGTCGTCAATGCTCCCTGCAATCTGTTCTGCAATCTTACGCGTTCTTTCGTCCAGCTTAAGCATACCCAGCTGATCAAGGAGCAATTGGTAAAAACTTATTTCTACTTTGTGGGAAATCGTCTTGTTATCATCCTTTTCAGGGTAGTTTTCATCCCTTAGTTTATAATCAGACACATCGTCGTCGTGATCATTCACATAGTCGCTGATATCAATATTATCGTATTCATCCTGGGTGCCTTCCATCTCGAATTCCTCCTCCTCACTTTCAAATTCATCCTTTGTATCTTCTGTTAATCCGTCATCATGGTCATCTTCAGCTACTTCCAGGGCCGGGTTCTCTTCGAGCTCCTCCTTGATCCGCTCTTCCAGGTTGGCGGTGGGCACCTGCAATAGTTTCATCAGCTGAATCTGCTGCGGGGACAGTTTTTGCAGTAACTTTTGCTGTAATGACTGACTTAATGCCATCTTTTATAAGGGGGTTATTTGCAGTGAGGGCAGGAATTATTTAAAAAAATCCGCCAATTCCACAAAAATCGCGCCGTAAATTTACATACAAATATGAAAAGTTGGTCCCAACGAATTATTTGTTTTGTTGTTGTTCTGACCGGACATGCTTATTTTATGCCGGCAAATGGACAGGAAAAGGCAAAACCGGCATGGATAAAGGATTTCCGGGGACTGCCTTTGCCGGGAGAAATTTTAAAAAGCGGAGTTAAAAATATTTCCCCGAAACCAGGAATTTTCAACTTTTCGGGTTATCAGGCCATGATTTCCATAAATCAGAATGAATTATCGAAAACAATCCCGGCTGATTTCTATTATATCCATTCGGGCTTTTTTTGCAAAAGGGAATGGGAATTCGAAAAGGCGACGCATATTCCACTCCGGTTCAGGCTAGGTTCGCTTGATGACTGTAATGCGTTTGAGGGGAAACATTAGCCAGCACCAGCCTGATCGCCGCCGCTATTCCTTCAGCTTTTCCCTGAAGCTGCTCATCAGACCACGAAAGGCCGATGGCAGTTGAGATACAACGGCTCATAACGGCGTCACTCTGGCTAAAATCCTGCGCCTGCAGCTTCTCAAGAGCGCCAGCTTGCGCATCGGTGAGCCTGTTCAGTGTTTCCACCTGTTTCAGATGGTCCCACTTGCGGACATAGTGCCAGTTGTGCTCGTACCAGTAAAAATTCCCTGCGAGGATATTCCTG